>JARLHE010000060.1 GCA_031292385.1 Oligoflexia bacterium | reverse complement strand
TCCAGTCTTCGGATATCGCCTTTCTGCAATACACCGGCGGAACCACCGGCATCTCCAAAGGCGCGATGCTCACTCATCGCAACATCATCGCCAACATGATGCAGATCTCGGCCTGGATCACCGCGAAGCTCACGGAAGGCGAAGAAGTCGTCATGACCCCGCTTCCGCTCTATCATATCTTTTCGCTCACCGTGAACTGCCTGGCCTTCGCGAAAATCGGAGCCAACATCGTGCTCATCACCAATCCACGCGATATCCCCGCATTCATCAAAGAGCTGAAAACCTCGCGCCCGACCGCGATGTCCGTGGTCAACACGCTGATCGTGGCGCTGCTCCACGACAAATCATTGACTGGCGTCGATTTCAGCCGGCTCAAAATCACCGTCGCGGGCGGCATGGCGCTCCAGACTCCGGTTGCCAAGCAATGGATGGAAACGACCAAAACCGTGATCATCGAAGGATACGGTTTGACCGAAACGTCCCCCCTCGCGAGCGTCAATCCGTTCGAAGGCGGAAAACTCGGAACCATCGGCCTCCCCGCTCCTTCGACCGAGATGCGGGTCATCGACGACAATGGCAAAGAAGTCCCTTGCGGAACGTCGGGCGAGCTCTGCGTACGCGGCCCGCAAGTGATGAAAGGCTACTGGAATCAGGCCGAAGAAACCGCGCGCGTGCTCTCGAGCGACGGCTGGCTGCGCACGGGCGATATCGCCGAAATGGCCGAAGACGGCTACTTCAAGATCGTCGACCGCAAGAAAGACATGATCCTGGTGTCGGGCTTTAACGTCTACCCGAACGAGGTGGAAGAAGTCGCCGTTTCGAATCCCAAAGTCAAGGAAGCGGCCGCGGTCGGGGTGCCGGACGAAAAATCGGGAGAAGTGGTGAAGCTTTTCGTCGTCAAGAAGGATCCGTCGCTGACCGCGGCCGAGCTCATCAGCTTTTGCCACCGATTACTGACCTCCTACAAAGTGCCCAAGCACATCGAGTTCATCGCGGAGCTGCCGAAAAACAATGTCGGAAAGATTCTGCGACGCGAGCTTCGCGACCGTGAAAAACATCCCGCTTCCCATTGACCCCATTCTTCCGGAGCTGATCACAAGCCTTGAGCGCAAGCCATCGCTCGTACTGAAGGCCGCACCGGGCTCGGGAAAAACGACTCGCGTTCCGCCGGCGCTTCTCCAGGCGGTCCCGGGCGAAATTTGGGTCCTCGAGCCCCGCCGGCTCGCCGCCAAATACTCCGCGCAAAGAGTCGCTCAAGAGCTCGACGAACCGATCGGCAAAACGGTCGGTTACCAGTTCCGCTTCGAAAACGTCGAGAGCCCCTCGACCCGCCTTCGGTTCATCACCGAGGGCATCTTGCTTCGCAGGATGCAAAGCGATCCCGAGCTCAAAAACGTCTCGGCTTTGATCCTGGACGAATTTCACGAGCGCCATCTGATGACCGACGCCGCGCTCTCCGTCGCTCGCGCGCTTCAAGCCGGGCCCCGCCCCGATTTGCGGATCATCGTGATGTCAGCGACGCTTGACACCGCGGCGGTCTCCAAATTTTTGGATAATGCCCCGGCATTTGAAGTTCCGCATCGGCCGTACGAGGTCAAAATCCACCATCTCCCCGCCGCGTCGGACAAGCCGCTGGAATGGCTCGTGCGCGACGCCGCGATCCGGGTGCTTGAAACTCAAGACGACGGCGATATTCTCGTGTTTCTGCCCGGAATGGCCGAAATCCGGCGTGCCGAACAGGCACTGGAATCTGCACTCCTCACGCCGGGCAACCGTTCAAGCGCGCCTTTGATCTTAATACTGCACGGCGAGCTTACGCGCGAAGAGCAAGATCGCGCCATTCGGCGCGCCGATCGCCGGAAGATCATTCTCTCGACCAATGTCGCCGAAACCTCTCTCACCATCGAAGGCGTTACCGCCGTCATCGACAGCGGGTTGCACCGTCAAGCCACCTATTCCTGGTGGTCGGGCCTGCCGACGCTGAGAACCCGGCCCATCAGCCGGGCCTCCGCTATCCAGCGGGCAGGGCGCGCCGGCCGCACGGCTCCGGGGGTTTGCTTTCGGCTCTATACTCTCGGCGAGTTCGAGGCTCGCCCCGCGTTCGAAACGCCTGAAATCCAGCGCGCCGACATTTCCCCCACTCTGCTCGACCTGAAAAGCACGAGCCTTTTCGAGCGCCCCGAGTTCCGTTGGTTCGAAAGTCCTTCAGAAACCTCGCTCACGAGCTCCTGGAAGCTCCTCCATCTGCTGGGTGCTCTCGAAGAGCCCTCATCCGGCGCGAAACTCACCGCGGTCGGACGGGCGCTCGCGCGTTTGCCCGTTCACCCGCGCATCGGAAGGCTCGTCATCGAAGCCAAGCGACATGGCGTGCTCGATGAGGGGGTTCATCTCGCGGCGCTCATCGCGGAAGGAAGGCTCGAATCACGCGATGCGCTGGATAATCTGCGCAAGCCCTTGACCGGGCACGAAGTGCAACGCAGCCGCACGCGACTGCAATCCGCCGCCCGAAATTTACCCCAGACCGTCGGAGCTAGCCCGCTTGCAAGCGGGCTCACGACTATCGAGGAAAAGCTCCAGTTCTCGCTTCTCACCGCGTTCCCCGACCGGGTGGCCCGCCTTAAGAAAACTCCGTCATCCGTCTCGCGCGGCCGCGTGGGCGATACCGAGCTCGTCTTCAGCGCGGGCGGATCAACCACGGTGGAAGCCACGGCGCTCGAAACGGATTCCAACGGGCTTCTTCTCGCGCTCGATGTGCAAGAAGATCAGCGGATGGACCGAATGAATCCGAACCGCGTGAACAAGAAGATTCACGTTCGTTGCACCTCGCCCATCCGCGAGGAATGGCTTATCGACCTGGTTCCCTCCCTCCTGGAAGAGCGCGATGAATTGCGATGGGACGAAAGCCGAAAAAAAGTAGTCGGCTCGTCCTTGATGACCTACGGCGAGCTGACTTTGAGCGAAAGCGAAATCGCGGCCTCGCCCGGTGAAGCTTCGGCCAGAATTCTCGCCAAAAACGCGCTCGGCTGCGATTTATCGGAACTGGCTGACGCCGATCCGGCACGATGGACTGAACTCTTAAGCCGTGTTGCCGAGCGCGAGGCGATCGACATGGCGTTCGCGCGGGCAGTACTCCTCACCCAGCAAATTAAAAACTCAGCCGACAAACCAGCGGGGCGCTTGCGAGAGATCATCCTCCAATGCACCTCCACCCGCGAGCTTGTCGAACGTGATTGGCCGTTTGAAATCCTGTCCGCTTACGCTCCGGAGCTCGCGCCCAGAGCCGAGCAGATCCTGCCGACTTTTTTGACCCTTCCTTCGGGCAGAAAAGCGAAAATTCAATACGCCTTGGGTAAACCGCCCTGGGTGGAATCCCGCTTACAGGACTTTTTCGGCATGAAACAGGTTCCCTCGATTTTGGACGGAAGCCTTCCACTCACCGTGCATTTGCTGGCGCCGAATCATCGGGCCTTGCAAGTGACGCAGGATCTCGCCGGCTTCTGGGCGCGCGAATATCCTGAGCTTCGTCGCTCGCTTGCGCGCCGCTATCCCCGGCACGCCTGGCCGGAAGACCCTACGCAGAAACCCTCCGTTATTGGCCGATACTGATGCCTTGGCTGGCGCTGCCACCGGCACCGGTCTGGCCATTCGAGCGGCTGCGTGGAGCCGACTGAGATGCGGGATTCACCGACGGTCCGCCCGAAATCGAGCAGCCTTGGCCTTCGACCGTCCCGTCAATCGGGCGGCCTTCCCCGTCCGAGCAATTCTTCACTTTCGCGGGCACGCGATGATCCAGCTCTTCCGGGGTCGGAGGACGAGACCGCACCACATCCGGATCGCGGGTCATCTGAAGCATCTTATTCGCCTCGCTCGGATCTCCCCAGCTGCCCCCTGGTGGATTGACCTGTGAATCGGAAAAAGCAGCGGTCCCGGAGCAAAACAGTACTGAAAATAAGGCAAAAGTGACGAAATTCTTCCGCTTCATCCCCTTAATTTCCTAGAGAACCCCCAAAAAAACAAGACCCTTGCACGACCTCGCGATAAAATGATATTTCGAACCAATCGGCTCAATCGCGGCAGCCGCATATCAATGGCCACAGAATCAAATGGTCCCATAGTTAAATGGATATAACGGAGCTTTCCTAAAGCTTTGTTGCAGGTTCGATTCCTGCTGGGACCACCATTAAAAGTTGGCTCTCCGGTCGCGAAAGCGAGACAGGAGTCGAGCTTCCCGGTGTCCGGTGGACACTCGCGGAGCAGGATGCGCAGCGAAGGGCGCGACCTCGGCTCGCCAACTCCCCAAAGGGGCCCCTAAAAATCAAGCCTAGCTCAGCCAAGTTTTAATGGTGGTCATGTAATGCCCAAACGCGAACAGCGTTTGGTACCTTACAGCAGGAATCGAATGCCGGAGCAAGCCGGGTGCCCAGCTTGCCTGGGCGGCTTGCGAGGCCGGCCTGCAGCCGAGGCGCGACAAGCGCCGAGAGCGGAAGGCGATTCCTGCTGGGACCACCATTTTGCAAGCTTTTGAAATCACAAAACAAAACCCGCAACCCTTTCGCCTTCATCGAACCAAATCATTTCAACGGCTTGGGCCGTTTCCCTTGAATTCGACCCTTCGGGAATCGGTACTTGTGATCTAGTAATAATATAGATCTTATCTAGTTGTGCTTCATTTTGAATGGGACGAATTTAAAAATAAGAGCAATCACAAGAAGCACGACATTTGGTTCGAAGAAGCGCAGCAGGTATTCAACGACCCGCTGGCCCTTCGGTATTTCGACTCACCCCATTCGGAAGACGAAGACAGGTTGCAGTGGAACGTCTCCGCATATGTTGATCCAACGCAGACGAGCCCCACACTCCAGGCGATAGCGAAATGACGGATATTCTTAAAGTTCGATCTCTTCATGATATTCTCCATTTCTCCCTAGTAGTTGCCCTACTTTTTTGTTTACGAATATCGAAAGTTATCGGACATTTGTTTCCATTTGGAAATCAATCGAGTTCGACTGTTTTGCACGATCTGTGAGACCGGCAATTTGAGGACGGCCGCGGAACTCCATGGCATGTCGCCTGGCGCCCTCTCCAAGTCGATGAAGCAACTCGAACACGAATTGGAGACAAAACTGATCATCCCCGCCGGGAGGGGACTCGCGATCACCGATGAAGGCAGAGAAATTTACGTTTCCGGTCAAAGCCTGATCCAGGAATACGAGCGTTTTCTTTCTTCGACTAAAAGCGCCAAACATCAAGATCGCCCTCTGCGAATCGGGTCTTTTGAAGTATTCACGACCCATTTTTTGGGTCACGCTCTTCAATCATTCCTGCCGGATCTTGAAGTTTTTGCTTCAGAAACGACTCCCGGAGAAATCGAATCCAGCATTATCGAACATCGTCTTGATGTCGGCATTACTTACGCTCCAGTGCCGCACGCAGAGCTAGACTTTTTAAAGATAACGAATTTTGAATTCGCGATCTTCGGACGAAGAGATCTTTTTTGGAGAGTCCCATTTCTCGACCTCCCTTTTGCGATTCCCATTACTCCCATTCGTGGGTTCCCTGCGAATATTCAAGGTCTCGATGCATGGCCCGAAGCTTTTTCAAGGAGGATCAAATATCGCTTCGAGCTTTTGGAAACGGCATTGGACGCGGCCCGAAAGGGGCTTGCAGTTCTTTTTTGTCCGGAGTTTGTCATAAAACTGCAAAATGAGAGTTTAAAGCCGGAATATCGATTGACCCGTCTTCCGTCACCAGCGGGAATGAAGGCTGTCAAACAATCTATCTACTTGGTGAAGAGAAAAAGCAGTATCGAAGATCAAAATATCAAAAAATTGGCAAGGGCGTTGAGAAGTATCGTGTCGGGAGGGGCGAATGCCCAAGTATATCAAAGCTGAGCCGGGGCCGGGAAAGTCCGTCATTTACACGGACAGCAACGGAAACCAGTGGAGATTCGATGGAGGAAGTCGAGCCTGGCGGAACCAGAATCCAGGGGACTTGGTGTCTGGAAAGGTCAGCAAGAGAAACGGAGCGATTGGCGCCGCCGGTGGATTCGCTGTTTTCCCCGATTATGACGATGGGCACGCAGCTTTGCTGGACTCCCTGAAGAATGAACATGGGAATCAGGACATTCCATCTTCGATGAAGAGCTATGCCCCAAAGTTTGAAAATGAGACCGAAGCTTACATTGCGTTCGTTCGAAAGAAAACGGGAGTCAAAGGGGATAAAAAAGTTCGCGGCTTCTCGGCTACTGAATTCGAAAAGCTCTGGCGGGCGATCGAACAAATGGAAGGATGGGGCAAAAAGCATGAAGGAAAGATTACAAGGTATGCAGCCAAAGCCCAAATCACAGCCGTAAAGAAAGACAAAAAAGGCACAATCCAAGCTTATCAAATTGAAGGCTATGGATGGGTATCTAAGAACGAAGGCATTCGACTTACCCGGCAGGGTAAGGTTAACGCTGTCGTCGTCTCATCAAGAGGGAGCGTCTTTTTACGCGCGCGGCCCAATCATGAGATAGCTGACAATTTAGGGAACAAAGGATGAAATTTCAATTGATGGTCTGTTTGTTTCTTTCACTGCCCGCACTTGCCGGTAATCAGGCATTCAACTACGAGCCCTCCAGTGTCGAGCTAAACGGAGTCTTGGAGCTTCAAACCTTCCCGGGGCCGCCAAATTACGACAGCATCGCATCAGGAGATCAAATCGAACGAGACCTCTACCTGAAGCTTGACCAGCCTATTGACGTGATTGAGGGAAAACAAGATCATATCGACAATCCGGCCACTGAGAGAAATGTGACGGTCGTTCAACTTGCGATCAATGCCGAAGATGGGAAGCTTTGGTCAAAATTCCGCTCTGCGGGCAAAGATGCCCATGTACGAGTCAAAGGCGGCCTTTTCCATCGCTTTACGGGGCATCACCATGCCAGGGTTTTGCTGGACGTGCAAAGCATGGAGGCGTTAACCGAAAGAAATTCCGGACGCAAAGAATAAGAATCCGCGAACAATTTGTTCGCAACTATCTTCGCGAACGCGCATTGCTGGAGCGATGCGCCATTCAGGCCAATAACAACTCCTTGAAATCATTGAGCTGATACCAGGGATTCTCCGCGAAGAAAGTCCGATACAAAGTCACTAGGGACCACCACTTCCCGCGCAGCGGGAGTGGTGGAATAAAAGACAAAAAGCGCAGCTCTTTGTACCTCACAGCAGGAATCGAATGCCGGAGCAAGCCGGGTGCCCAGCTTGCCTGGGCGGCTTGCGAGGCCGGCCTGCAGCCGAGGCGCGAGAAGCGCCGAGAACGGAAGGCGATTCCTGCTGGGACCACCATTTTAAGTTTTAAGCGGTTCATCGAACCAAAGAATTTCAAATACTTATCTAGTTTGACCCAAGCGGGATCGAACTAGATTTCGACTCCGTAAACGTTTGCCGTCTTTTCAAGATCCGCAATTTGCTTCTGGTGTGTTTCCTTTTTCTGACGAAGATCTTCTTGGATCAACAATCTGAAAAATCCCGACATCCTTTCGCCGATTTCTTTCTTCTCGTCATCGGTGAGAGTGCGACCGTACATCTTCTCCCAGATGCCGAAATCGACTTTCCTATGAATCGGTTCCCTGTCTTCCGATGAATGATTCATTTGCCACTCGCTAAATCACGATGACGATGACTTTTCAGCAGAGTTTGTCCCTCTTGGCTGGGCTCTGAGACGAGCTTCACGCGATATCCTTGAACAACTCAATCTCCAAAATTCCATCCACATGCATCTTCTTTTTTTGAAAGTTCGAATCAAGCCGGACTTTGGCTCTCGCATCATCAAAACTCATCGCGGCCACAAACAAGTTCGCGTGGCCCTCATAAATTCCGTCACAAAGCTCCGGATCGTAGAAACCGCAATGAACGAGATACAGATGCAGGCCCTCATTTTCCATTTTGGAGGCTTTTCTCTAAATCGATAAATTGCGAATATTTCCGACCACCGTACGTAAGAAAATCATAAATCCCGTTTTTCACGCACGGCGGTGTAGGATCTCCTCCATCGCAGCTCTGCCAATGCATTGCCTCATAGGACGAAACACTCACCGGTAGAAGTTGGTCGAGAGGAGGAATTAGGTCGTCAGCAATTGCCTGTTCGGACAGTAACCGCGTTTGACCGTCCGTCGATGTAAACCGGCAGTTGCTCCAAACTCGGATGACTTCTTGGCACGTGAACATGCCGGTGGTGTCAGTCACCCCTTGGTTTTTTCCCAATTCATACTTATCGTACCACTTGCACCCGGAGGCCCATGCGGTAGCCATTTGAGTTGTTAAAACTACTAACATGATAATCAACGTCGCCGTTCTCATTCCTGCCGCTCCCATAATCTGTTTCATCGTTGTGTCCCCCTAGATAAATGAATCAAAGTTCTTTCGAGCACTTTTAACGCGTTTTAGTTGGAACTCAATTATCTCAAATACTTTTATTCCGTCGCGAAATCCGGCGGATTTTCCCGCGCTTCCCGGCTCCTAGGGGTTCAACAGCCCTCGATTACTCGAGGGGTCAAGAACCTGGAAGAGCAATTGGGCGTGTTGCTTTTCGAGAGAAACGGGAAAACAGTGTCGTTCACTCGCGTCGGACAAGAAGTTTACTCCGCTTGCGAACGAATCTTTCAAGAGGCGCAAACGATTAGAGCGATCGCGGAAGCAGAAACTCATGACTGCAAGGGCCAGTTAAAGCTTGCCACTGCAAACCCGATCTCGATCTATCTGATTCCTCAAATCTTGGAGTCTTATACAAAAAAGTTCCCTGACGTTTGGCCTCAGGTCTTTGTGGGCTCCGCAAGCGATCTTATGGTTCAAATCGCAAATTCAAATTTGGAGTTTGGACTCTTCTTCTACGCTCCGGCGTTAGTGTCTGGAATTCAAGTCACGACATTGAGCACTGTCCGTTTTCATCTGGTGATTTCGGCAAATCTCAAGAATGACATCCGCACCAAGGCGCGGTTTATCGGCTCCCGGGAAATCGAAGACCCAAACACGAAACGGTTCCCGATGTTGGAAAAGCTCAGGAAAACGATACCGCAGGCCAAGCTCGCCCTATCGACCAATGACATCTCCGCTCACCGCGAGATGGCCCCCCGGGGGCTGGGAGTAGCGATTCTTCCAGGCTTCATGGTCGCGGACGATCTTGCCAACGGCCGTTTGATCGATCTTTTCCCGAAAGAGGATCAGCGCTTCAGCCTTAAATTACTAACACGAAAGCATGCGATTTTATCCCGTCCGGCTCAGTTGTTTATCGAGGAAATCAAGCACTCGGAGGCTTTGCTCTGAAGTCTGAGAGTAATCCCTCGTACTTGCTACCCTTTATGAATTAGTTTCAGGTAGTTAAAAATCAAGTTTATCGAAAGTAATACATAAGTTATACTAAAATAAGTACGGAGAATTTTATGAAAAAGAAGCTTTCAGCGGTCGGCAATAGCTATGGTGTCGTGATTGAAAAACCTATTCTGGAATTGCTGAATATCGACCGAGACACTGAACTGGAAATGACGACCGATGGGCATCGTCTTGTGATCGAACCCATCCGCACGAACAAGAAAAGCCTTCGCTCTTCGGCAGAAAAAGTCATGAAAAAGCATGACTCCACTTTTAGAAAACTGGCGAAGTGAGCGGGATTAAGTATCGCTTCCTAAGTCTTGATGACGTTTTGGAACTGCACGAGATGCAGTTGGCGCATTATGGGGGCGCTACCGGCATTCGTGATTCCAGATTGCTTGAATCCGCCGTCATGATGCCGCAAGCATCATTCGGCGGACAATTCGTTCACGAAGGCATTTATAAAATGGCCGCAGCTTATGCGTTTCACATCGCGGAGAATCAGCCCTTCGTCGACGGAAACAAAAGAACGGCTCTGGCAGCGGCTCTAGTATTTCTGGATTGGCACCAAGTTGAGATCGAAGATCCGGGCGAAAAGTTATATGATGCCATGATTAGTCTTGCCGAAAAGAATCTTGATAAAGCTGGACTCGCGAAGCTCTTCGAGAGATTAGCGAGATAGCCGCAGGTGTAAAGCGGAGAAGAGTATTTATGCGGAGAAAGAAAGCCAAGACAAAGGCGCAGAGCTCAAAAAAAGCGACAAGAAAAACTCATTCTTCTAAAAAGTAGACAGAGATTAAACCAAAACAACCATTGCCTCCCGTCCATCCCTGGCGAGTCTGCCCCTACGGAGAACATTGGGTCAGAACCCACCCTTTGCATGTTCCACCGAGCAAGACTCATTCGAAAGGCTCCGTCACGACACGCCACGAACATTGCGCACGCAATCCTTCCGGCAAAGACCAGCTCTATCCAGAGGAAATCCAAGAAATCGCAGATCAGAATTTTTCCGGTCTGAAAAACACCCCCTGTCCGCTGCCTTCAAAGTTCGGGGCTCAAGGCAGCAAGTACGATGATTTTATTGCAGGCTGTGTCCAATATTGGAACGATGTTTTAAAGCCAGATGAGCCGCTGGATCCCAATCTTGTCAAAGCATTGATTGCATCTGAATCGAGCTTTAATCCAAATAAATTGGCGAAACCCAAAGATTCAGATAGTGCCCGGGGTCTCATGCAAATCACGAACGATACACGAGAAATTTTAGACGGTTATCATGGCGACATAAAGGATCACCTGATCGCAGTCACAAAGAAAGAGCTGAACGATCCAAACGTGAAGATCTGCGCTGGTGTCAGATGGCTTTTCGAAAAGAGGCGTTTAGCATCTTCTCATCTCAAAAGAGCGGCATCTTGGATTGAGACGGTTTGGGAATATAAAGGCGTCAAACGTGCAAAGACCAAGGAAGAAGCTGAAAAGATCGAAAAGATATTTAACGACTTCTACGAGGAGTTTCAAGAATGCGGAAAGTCCTGATAGGAATTTCCCCCCTCCTCCCTCTATATCAAGCTTCGCCCGTCGCACGCGGCTCGACCTCTGATCATCTCACGGAATTGAAGTCAAAATACCCTTATGGGTTATTGAGCGATGATTATGGCGTTTTAACGCTCAATGATTTAGCCCTGAACGCCTGTCAGACGGCTAGCCGTCAACGCGCGAGACGCTCAAATCGCCTATCACTTCATCGAATCGCGACCCATTCCCATTCGGGACTGCAAGAACTTCGTCAAGACGCTGAAGAGTTTAATGCGGGGAACGTCACACGCTTGCATTTCCGCCTCGTACATTGACAAAGAAGAGAAAAGCCAAAAGGAACGCATTGGAATCTTCCATCGACTCAAAACTAAAAAGGGCTGCGAGGGCGAGGAGTGCGTACTGACAGAGAAGTTCAGAAGAGAATGTTGCCCTGGTCTCAAAGACTGGGTTCGGAACTGAGTCGGGAACAATGACTTTGTTCCCAGAATTTAATTATGCGGCTCGCAACTCTCTGAAAAGACTCAGATCGTAGTCCGGATTCTGCAGAAAAAAAGTTCTATAAGCAGCCGCTTGGGTCCACCACTTCCCGCGCAGGGTTCTTCTTGGGCGGAACAAGTCTGAACTCGACATCGGGATCATTACTACTGAGCGAGATAGCCGCCATCGGCGGCTATCACATGCCCATTCACGAAAGACGATGCAGGAGAAGCTAACCACGCAACGGCTTCTGCTATTTCATCCGCCATGCCCAAGCGTTTCATAGGTAGCAATTCTGCAAACGATTCAACGTTGCCGCCTCCCGCCCGTTCTAACATCTCCGTCCGAGTCGGCCCCGGAGCTACTGCGTTAACACGAATACCGGACTGAGCGTAATCGAGCGCGGCGGCCTTCGTTAGGCCCACGATCGCATGTTTCGATGCGGTGTAGATCGACAAGCCAGGCACGACCGCGCCGAATCCATGAATGGATACGACGTTGACGATCGAGCCTCCGCCAGAGCGAAGCATTGCAGCTAATTCGTATTTCAGGCTGAGCCATGTGCCCGTAATATTGACATCAAATAAGTGCTCTACTTCTTCCCGCTGTTGGTCGGCCATCAGTGCTACCCGACCCTCGGCGGCGGCATTGTTCACCGCAATGTCGATCTTCCCGAACCGCTCCACTGTCCTTGCGACCATACGTTCGACCTCAACCTCGGAGGAAATATCGGCAGAAATAAAAACCGCCTCTACCCCCTGCGCGAGAACGAGCGAAACCGTCTCTTGCCCCTCACGTTCTCTACGGCCACTGACAACTACGCTGGCACCTTGTCGCGCTAGCGCAATCGCGCAGGCTCGGCCAATGCCACCAGTAGCGCCCGTAACTAGCGCGACCTTGCCTTCCAAGGCGCGCGGAGCGCTGGAAAGCTGCTTTACAGCCTGTTTCTCTGACATTTTGCTTCCCCTTAGATTCAGCGACGCAACTAACGCCGATCAATCAGCTTAAGAGCCTTCTCAGGATAACGCTCGCCCTCAGGAAGATGAGTGCGAAGAATGGATCGAAGTTCATTGCGTTCCAACTCAGACAAGGTCAGATCGAGCGCGTTCCAATTCTCTTCCAAGTAGGAGACTCGCTTTGTTCCCGGGATCGGAAAAATATCACGTCCCTCACTCAAAAGCCAAGCAAGCGCGACCTGCCCAACAGTTGCGCCCTTTGCCTTCGCTATGACACTTACGGCGTCGACAAGCGCTTTGTTTTTGTCAAACGTCGCACCCTGGAAACGGGGAGAGACTCTGCGCCAGTCGTTTTCACCCAGCTGTTCCGTAGACGTTAACTTTCCGGTGAGCATTCCGCGCCCCAGAGGAGCATACGGCACGAAGGCCACGCCAAGTTCTCGGCAAGTCGGTAGAATGCTTTGCTCGGGCTCCGTCCACCAGAGAGAGTATTCGGACTGAACAGCCGTGATCGGGTGAATTTTATGGGCCTTCTTAAGAGTCGTTGACGAAATTTCGGAAAGGCCAATGAAGCGAACTTTACCTTGTTGAACAAGTTTTGCCATGGCTTCGACCGTCTCTTCGATAGGTGTGCGTGGGTCAAGGCGATGAAGATAATAAAGATCAATCGACTCGACGCCAAGACGCTTCAAGCTCTTTTCGCAAGCAGCTTGGACGTATGCGGGACTGCCATCAACAGTGATTTCCCCCGCTGAATTTGATATGCCGCTCAGCCCGAATTTCGTCGCAAGAAATGCTAAATCGCGTTTACCACGCAGAGCCTTTCCAACAAGCTGTTCATTATGGCCTGCGCCGTAAACATCTGCGGTATCCAAAAAGGTGCAACCGACTTCAAGAGCGCGATGAATCGTCCGAGTGGACTCCTCATCCGCGCCTGCTCCATAAACCCCGCTCATGCCCATACATCCAAGTCCCAAGCGAGGGACCTGAATTCCTGTGTTTGCAAAAAGCGCTTTGTGATCCGTCATCGAAAACTCCTTTTGAAATTTCCTCTTGCAACTTAGCTGTCAGATTAGTTACCATGTTAACATATTGAGAGCGATAAAAAATGTTTTTTCTACAAAAGCTGCCTACTGACCATATTCTTCAGGACTTTTCGAAAAAATACCCGGATATGCAGGTCGTTAATGTTTCGGCCTGTCTCCATCTATTGAAGGTTGCCAGCGAACTTCTGCGAGAGCTGGAAGGACATTTTAGCAAAAACGGATTGTCACAGGCCCGGTTTCTAGCCCTGATTGTTTTAGAGCGAGAAAAGTCTCATCAATTGAAATGCATCGATATGACACAAGCCCTTGGCGTCTCAAAGCCCAACATCACTCGCCTTTTAGACTCGCTCGAAGCCGACGGGCTCATCGAGCGCCGAGGGAGCAAAGAAGATAAGCGCTGTTCCATGATTGCGATCACAACCGAAGGATCAAGGGCACTCGCTTCGGTCTTGCCGGGATATTATCGAATCATGAACCAGGCCATGAAGCCATTTGATAGTAACTCAAAAGAGAAACTCATTCAGCTTCTTGGGCAGGTGGCAACAGGGTCGTAAATACCTTGTCCGTTCGTGCTAAAATTAGGAAGATTGAGATTTTCGCGTGAAAAATGCTTGAAAAATGAAGAGCGGGGCGTTTACGATCCCCGTCGATATCCCAAGGAGCGCTGGCGCGAACCCCGAGTTCCCAGGCAATGGACAAAAGGATCAACCCCAGGCCGATCAGCTCGGAGCAGCCCTCGGTTTCCCGGCTCTGGCCTTCCAACCACTATTTTTTCATACGGCATGGCAATCTCCTTTCCGAGACTTGCCCCTGCCAGCGACGTGCAGCGCCCTCAGTGCGGTGGTCTTACAGACGCCCAGGCGGCTGGCTTTTGCCGCCAGGTCAAACCTTGTTCTCTCAGGATTACCAGCTCCAAGAGATCGATCTTCTTCTTAGTCCATCGCTCTTCGTGCTTCAGCCGCGCCGTTGGCAGGGGTTCTTCGGGAGTGGGGTTCTCCATTAACCTAATGGATTCGCGATGTTGTTATCGTCGCCACTCATATTTTTAAGTAAAATCTTCATAATTCCGATTGGTCTACTAAGTGATAACACCAATGCTGAAATCTTTGATCAAGTCGAAAGCGATTCCTGTTGTATTTCTGGCGCTTTTTATCTCGAGCACGGCCTTTTCGGCCGATTGCGTGGCGATCATAGGCGGGGGGATTGCCGGTCTTTCCGCGCAACATGAGCTCGCCAAAAATGGAATCTGCTCGCATATCTACGAGGCCGCCGATCGATGGGGCGGACGAGTTCGCACAGGCCCAAGTGTTGACGGCATTTACACGAACGCCGGCGCGGAATTCGTCGACTCCACCCACAGCCATGTATTGAGCTACATGCGGGAATTCAATATACCTCTCAATCCAAGGACATCGCCGCCGCATTACCAGTCGGACCATTTCATTTATCAAGGGCGTGTTTTTACCCATGATGAAGTGAACGAACGGATCTTTAAAGACAATCCACTGGCGATTTCAAGACTTCTTGCGGACGAAGGCAATGCGGCTAAGCATGCGTCGCTCGTTCACATGAACTTGGATCAATACTTGAATAGCCTGGGTTTCGATGGTTTCGCGAAGTCGTTTTTTACCACCGAGCTCAAGCTTGAGGTCGGGCTAGACACTAAAGGTATGAGCGCGGCGACTTTCGCGGAGCTCTTTCGTTTTGATCCCAACGCAAGATCCTTACGGTTTTTGCCCGAAAACGATGAAGCCTATCGGGTCATGGGCGGGACGCAAAGGATTGTCGACGCGCTTCATTTCCAGCATCCGACCGGAGTGGATCTGCAAACCAAGTTGACCTCGATCTCGAGTTCCGACGGGAAAACTTTCCATCTGGCTTTCGCCACGCCTCAAGGCGAAAGAAATCTTGCCGCGCACGATGTGATCATTACGGTTCCTTTTCATCAATTAAAAGATGTCCATTTGAATGTCGGGCCAATCCCTTCTGATGTGTCGGCCGCGATTTCGCATACGACCTACGGCAAGCACACAAAGCTTGTGATTTATTTTAACCGAAGGATGTGGAATGAGGCGGGACATACGGGAGACATTGTCAGCGATAAAGGCTATCAAATTTTCGATAGCAGCCATGGTCAGCCTGGAAAGTCCGGAAGCCTGACGGCCTATATCGGTGACACGCTAGAGCCCGCGCAACAGGAAGCCAAGGTGAAACAAGTGCTCGGAGATCTGGAAAAACTCTTCCCAGGCATCTCCAAGACCTATACGACTTCGCAAGCCTTTAGCTATGAGCATTCATATACGGGAATGGCGGGCGTGTCCGAAAACGCATTGATTCCAAAAAGGCCTACTCAACTGGGTAAGCATATTTTCTTCGCCGGAGAAGGAATCAGCATGACCGACCCCGGTTACATGAACGGCGCTATCGGAACCGCGAAAGACGCGGTTGACAAGATTTCCACCGCCCGCAACGCCGAAACCGTAATTCGCCGCAGCCGGTGCATAATGCAAGCGATCGCGCCAGCTCTGCATTGAGACCCACGATAATGTTCCATTGGCGATCAAGCGAGGCCGGTCAATCTCCCCCTTCGGACCTGAGCTGCGCCACGGTCAAAAAGATGCGCTTTCCCGACGCATGCCTGGACAGTGGAACAGAACGCGCCAAGCGCGTCCTTGTCAAAACGGGAGCGCCGCCATTGGCTTCCACTACAGCCGGCCACCACGATGCGTGGTGCCGAGCGGTGTACCCGAGGGCCCCGAAACTGGTTTCGTAGCTTCCCCTTCCCACGAAGAAAAGAAAGACCCCCGCGAAGATCGCCACTGCGGAGACAGGAGCCCACCGACACCCCTGGTAAATCCCCGCGTCGTCGCTACGTCTGCCTCGGCCTAGAGACGCGAGATAGACCAGTTCAGCCGTCCAGACGCAAATAGTCTCGGGGAAGTACGATGGGGGCATTACGAAAATCATGAATAGAAAAACGGCCTGGGCGGAAAGAAGCCATACCGCCGTAATCCGCTCGCTCTTCTTGAGCTTTGGCAGTGCCTTGACGGCGATACCCAAGGGGAGAAGCAGGAGAAGAAAATTCAGGGCCGCGATCGGCAATCCGAAATCCCCGCCGACCATGAGATAATGATTAAGCGCGCTATCGAAGCTGGCTTCCGCACTACCCCCTTGAAGAAGAGTAGCGTTTGAGTACTCCCGATAGAAGCCACCAGGCCCCCATCCGGACAGGGGCGATCTGCGAATAAGTGACACCGCGGTCTCAAATAGCTTTCCTCGAGCTTCGTTCTCGTAGAAGACGCCACGAACGCCTTTCGCAGAGTACTTTTCCCACGTGAGGGCAAGCCGCTGCGCGCTCAAGCCGAGCCCGCCCATCTGTGTCTGCTTGTATAACCAGGGGACGCTCATGAGAGCCGCGATCATAAGCGCGACCGGGAGTATGCCTAAGATCGCCCGGCGGCGGGCTAAGGTTAAGCACCACCCTGTCACGCCAAAAACTAAAGGCGTCAACACCACAAGTGCCACGCTCCCCAGGGCAACGCTCCTGCTGCCGCTCATGGCGATATTCCAAGCCAAGGCAAGGATGACGAGGATATGAAAGCACTTCAAAAGGACGCTTTTTTCGCGAAAAGCCGCCGATAAGAAAACGGGAAGACAGAGAAAAGCCGTCAGACCCGATGCGTTCGGATCCGTGAACAGCCCTCCAAACCGTTGCATGCCCCAAAATGGATGATTCATCGGCGATGCAGGCACCAAGCGCTGATAGAAGACGGTGATGGCGCTAAAAATGGACACTGATCCCAGGAAAACTGTCGCGATGCCATGTGTCGCTCTACGAAGCCAAAAGGAGTGCAAAAAGCACAGAACTGGAAACATGAGGTAAAAGAAAGCGAACTTGATATTCTCCAGCACCCACCGCCCAGCCGTACTTCCTTCGGCGTTCACTTGAAATGACGGGGTTAGTTGCCAAAGAGCAATGGCGTGCGGAATGGAAACAGCAACCAAGGTCAACAGGTAGAAACCACTCAAGGCCCAGAATAACCGGCCCTGCCTTGAATCATTGTGACGCCCGCGAAGCAAATAAAGCGAAAAGGCCGCGACTGAGATCAGGACGAAAAGCCCTTGCTGCCATTCGAAATAATAGCGCGCGTATATTGAATAAAATAATCCCGGCGTGAGAAAAAGGACGTACATCACGCCGAAATAGACGATCTGCGCGGCCACGGATCTCGCCTGGACGAGAAAGTGAGTTTTCCTGAGCACGAGTGACCTCCCGATTCTAAGAACCGGCGCAGCCAAGCAAGTATCGGACCAGGAGCTCAAAGTCCTGTCTCAACCCGGCCCCCGGAGCGCCACGCTGTTTCATTATTTATACAAAGCGCGAATGAGCCAGCAGCACGCCATTTGCTACTAGCTGTACTCAATATCCACTAAAGAACAAGGAAAGGCACGATATGACAAAAGCTTCTTTTATCTATATGTTATTTATCATTGCTTCGGCGCCGATAAGACCCGTTATGGCGGACCATTTGTGCCACGGTTCGAATTGTCAGGGACCAACGGACGAGGCGGACTTAAGCCTTGATTGCCTCTACCAGAACCCTGATGCGCCATCCGCGATACAGCAGTGCGAAATGAAGTCGACGTTCACGGCAACGGTCACGGAGAACGGGGGCGAGGTAGTCGATAGCTTTCCGGATGGAAGCCCCATCAGCTTCACCCTGCAGTGTGACGGCATACCTCTTTACAGCCTGACAGGAACCCGCTTCACGAACCTACTGGGAACGCGGATCGTTAGCTTGACTCCAACCACGACGTATCCCCAGTTCACTCTACCGAGAGGCTCGCTGAGCACCGGCACTCATGATGCCTTCTCGACGCTCGAAATTTTGAATGGATTGACGCCTGTCCGCCTGCGCGGCAGCTGCACGATCACCTCAACATGAAAAAGTGGAGATCTGCTTGAATGACAAAATGTCCCCGCGGCAGATCTCCCTTTTTTATCTCTTGTATCGCGTATCCTGCGGCGCATAGTCCGTGACGACGGAAAAAACACTGTTTTTCCCGTTGAGTCATCGTTATTTTGTTTAGTAACCTGACAATCTGGTCTAAGTACTCTCCTCGTTCGGATCCAGGCGAGCAGCCTGGGACGGATTAATATTTTATATAATAAATAAGGAGAAATTATAATGTACTGCAAGAAAAACGTAATTGTGCCTTTGACCCTCGGCTCGCTCGCTCTCGGCCTGGTGGCGTTCGCCGCGGACCGCGGCGGCGTCAGCGACGTGGGATATCGCGGCGATGTCCGCTTCGAGTGCCGATTCCAATGCGATGATTACAGCAAAGACGGAGATGGCGGACTGACGTGCGACGCCAAGGGCAAGTTCGATCCGAGAAATCTCCGAGACGACTCCCTGAATGCCAGCCTCAGCGCGGGTAATGCCCATCACGACGATGAATACATCGACATCCGTTGCGGCGATGACGACGGTAGGCGCACCGGCATCATCTACGGACGACGTTCCGATGGTCTTTTGCTGACGGGCGACACGACCCATTCACCGCTCATCTTCGTCGATGATGTCGATCACGATTTTGAAGGCCGCCATCGGGCCAAGATCCTCATCCTGCGCGATGACCGTCCTTTCGAAATCGATGGGGAGTGCCGCCTCGAAAGAACGCCGCATCCCTCTCCTTCCCCTTCTCCCTCCCCGTCCCCCTCTCCGGTGACGATTCTGGGCACGCCGGACCACGACCTCTGAGCTGAGAGTTATTGCACCAGTGACAGCGCGCTTCGCTCGCGACCGTGCGAAGCGCGCCGTAGCTCAAGCTCGTGACAAAGCCACCAAACGGCCCAAAGTCTCCCGCCTATTGCGCGCTCGCGCCGCTCCCGTTTGAAGTAGGCGCCGTTCCTTGGGAATTTCCGCTGCCGGATGAGCTCGAGTTTCGAGCCAGCGCCGCTTGAATCTGGCTCTGGCATTGCTGGGACTGACAGCAACTCTCGCCGCGATTGACCGGAAACGGAATCAAAGTCAAAATATCCGGCAGCTTCGACCCAGGTCGAACAGGCTTAGTCGCGGGCAGCGAGGTCCCGTATGGGTCGCTGTGAGTGCACCGGGCATCGAAATCTCCCACAAGGGTAACCGAGGCGACGCGGTTATCTTTGACTTCGTAAACGCATTCCGGAGTGTCGTCCATGGCCGTGGCGATCTTGGTGAGGTTTCCTTTCGAGTCGTAAGACATCGAAAAATTCTCAAGCCTGGGATCGCTCGGAAAGCCCGCGGCGGCGCTCACCAGATGCCCGCTGCTGCATGAAAACGCCGTCAACGAAAACGTGCTATCGAGGCTGGCCGAATCCGCCAAAATCATGGACGCATTCGACCTGAAGACGCACTGGCTTACGGTCGACGACTCCTCCCCTTGACACGCGGTGATTTGATCAGTACCGGTGATCCAGGAAAATCCGGCTGCAAGCGAGGTCGTGAAGCGATCGAAAACGCCCGCTTCGGCTTCGGGAACGAGCCATTCCAGCATTCCGGATCGAGCGTGCACCGTTTCCTTGAGGATCTGCCTGACCTCGCCAAGCACATCCGAGAACCTGGCCTTAGGATCGAGCGCAATTCCGCGCGAATTCACGAGAAGAGTGCGATTTCCAGGGACCAGGGAAAAATCAATATTAAAGCTATAATCGTCGCCCGTAACGGTGATCAAAGAAGATCCGGCTTTCCAGTAAATCTTCGGGATCGGCGCGCTTTGGACATGTGCCCTCCGGAGGTAGCTGATTACTTCCTCGCGGTGCTTCGGGGTGATCGGCAGCGCCTGGGCGAGCTCCACGCCGTTATGGACTCGCATGCTGTTGAAGTAGATCAGTTCCGCCATCTTCTGCGGCAGATCCGACACAGCGGCACCCGCGCTCGCGGAACTCGTTAAGCCCGGAATCAGCGCGAAAAAGGCCATCAGACCAAAGATCATCGTTTTCATAGCTCAAACCTCGCTACCATTATCGGACCTCTTGCCCGAAAGCTTGATTGATTTATGCTGATCGACATCTAACTATCGTAGTTGCCATATTTTTGACGATCAAAAAGAGACGATCCTATTGGTCACGCTCACGAATCACGATCTCGGCCGGAATCCCGCTGCCTGACCAGGCCGACTTCTGCCAGCCCTCGTTCCGGACCTTTTGGACGGATACTTCCACGTCGACGACCGCGTTGTAGCCGCCGCTCGCGGCCTGAAACGCCAATTTCAAAATAACGTCGTCGCGATCGGCCCCGTTCTCCACCCGCACGGGCGCGCTCGCTTTTCGGAGAACGCGCACGCTGCTCTTGGAGTTTTTGAAAAGAACGTTGATGCCCTTCGCTTGCTCGATCGTCGCCTCGTAGCTGTCCTTGAATGGTTCTACTTTGTCGCTGTAACAAGCGCCGCAGTAATAACTGTGCCGAAGCTCCGGCGGGCGCTCCGGGGCGAACGGGAATTCCTCCTCGGAAAGAAACACGCGGCACTTGCGGCATACGGCGCCGCCGCAAAGCCCGCACTCCGTATCCGCTCGTGACGAACGACAACTGACGCAAATGTCTTCCATAGATCCTCATCGTAGCACAGTTTTAGTCGCGGTCCATCAAAGCGTGATTGGCGGCGTTAACCAGACGCATTCATCGATGACAGCGCGGGCTGGCGCGATGCGCGCGCGAAAAACCGCATAAACGGCGCATATTCCCACGAGATTTCTGTTTCAACAAAATTATTTTTACATTAGACCCACAAGCCGTTCGATCCGTACATTGGGTTCGGATCAGACAAATCAGTCAAAAAATGGAGAAATAGAATGTTACTTAAAAAAGTAGTCTGGGCATCGTTTTTCATCGGCATGATCGGCGCCGGTTCCGCGTTCGCTGCGGCCCCCGGAACATCGAACGCGCCCGCAAACGACGATCGCGATGATTATCGATTCGAATGCCACTTCCGCTGCGACGGCTTTGGCAAAGGCGTGGATCGCGACCGTTGCGAAGCCGAAGGCCAACTCGATCAGCGCAAGCTGCATGACAATGAATGGGTCCTTGGCGACCGTGACGATTACCTGCGTCTTCGTTGCGACGATGATCGCGACAACCAAGGGTTCGACGACGAAAAAAACGGGATCCTGTACGGCCGCCGATTTGACGATCTGCTGATCAGCAAAGACAAAACAACCTCTCCGATCATCGTAGTCGAGGGCTCGCGGCGCTTGGAAGGCGAGCACGCGGCGAAGATCATCATTCATCGGGACGAAGATCTCCAGAAAGGCGGAGATGTTCAAAAGATCGAAGGCGTTTGCGTATTCACCAAGAGAGAGGACGGCGGCGGCCAGCCACCCGCTCCGGCTACCCCTCCCTCGATTACGCCTTCCGTCTTGAAATAACTGATTCAAGAGGGCTTTTCAGCGATCGGACCGCCTGTGGCTGATACCGGGTCACTCACAGGCGGACGACTCGCGCGAATGGGCCGATCAGGCGGCTGATCGCTCCTCCTCCAGCTCGTATTCCTTCCAATATTCGTAGCCACCGTCCATCTCGATCACCGAGTAACCTTTGTTCGCGAAAAAGAGACACGCCTTGGCGCCGAGGTGACAGACTACGGAATAGCAATAGATAATATTGGGTTGATCCTTGTGAAGCCCTCTCAGCGATTCCCACTGGCTCTCCGGAAGATTAATCGCGCCGGGCACATGCCCCTTGACGAAATCCTCAGGTGCGCGCACATCGATGATCGACATGGGCACCCTTTGATCTCGATAGTATTTCACTTCCATCGGCCCGAGCGTGAATCGCATCTTGCCCTCGAAATACTTTTTCGCTTCAGCGGGATCATTTCGCGTCAGTTTCCATTCCATTTGAGTTCCCTCTTTTCTATCCTATCCGGATTTGCAAAACCGGAGCCCGGGTACTTAACTTCCCGGCCGTTCGCGCTCGGAGTCCTCGATGCTCTTGCGCACGAGATTCCTCATGATTCGATTCTTATTCGCCTCTCCGATCAAGCTCTTCATATCGTCATAAATCGCCGGGTCATTGAGGAGCGCGCCGATCGTTCCGGACCCGCTGTCGATTTTCGCCAGAATTCTGTTCAGTTTTTCAAAACTGCCCTGCAGGTCCCCGCCCCGAAGCCCGGCATTCAACTTCCCGGATATATCCTTGAGATTCGCGATCAGCTGAGACAAATCGGCCTGCGCCTCGGGTTGGTTGGTCAGCTTTTCCAAGTTCACGACCACCCGGTTCGCGCTTTCCAATAGAACATTTCCCTTCGCGAGCAGTTGATCGAATCCAACCCCCGCGCGGCTGACCAGTTCGCTCCCGTCAGCGGCCTCGGGGGCTTCAGGCTGTCCCGGCGAAACAAGAACGTATTTATCGCCCAAAACGCCTTCAGAGGCGACATCCACGACACTGTCCGCGCGAACGATGCCCTTGTATTTGCGAAAGATCTCGAGATAGACATCGACCTTTCTCGTATCCGGGTCGATACCGAGAGACTTCACCCGGCCAGCTTGAACACCTGCGATCAGGACCTTCGCGCCGGGAATGAGACCCTGGGCATTCGTCAACGTGAAACGATAGCGGAGGTTCGCCCGAAACGGATTTCGATGGCCGCCTAAAAGCAGGATCGAAACCATCGCCAGGGAGAGAATGAGGTTCAAAAAAAGTCCCGCTTTGAGCTCTGAGCGCTTATTTTGAATCAAACCTCGCTCCTTCCGTTCAATAACCCTTCCGCCCGATAATCCGTATTGACGAAGGACTGGATAACCGGGTCCGGCGAGATTCTTATCTCATCAACGGTTCCGATCGCGTGGATACGGCTATCCCAAAGAAAGGCGACGCGGTCGGAGACCGCGGCAAGGCTGCTGAAATCATGCGAAACAAAAATACCGCTGAGATTGCGGCTTTTTCTGATGTAATTTACCCGATAGACAAGCCGCCGGATATTTATGGGGTCGAGCCCGGCCGTCGGCTCGTCAAATAGAACGACACTGGGATCCAAGATCGTGGCCCGCGCCAACCCTGCGCGTTTTTGCATGCCCCCGGAAAGCTGCGCGGGGTAAAGTTCCTCGGTACCTGCCAAGTCAACCAGCCGAAGCCGCTGTCGAACGACCTGAGCGATCTCTTCGGGGCTCTTCCGAGTGTGCTTCTGCAACGGATAGCTGAGATTCTCCTCCACCGTCATCGAATCGGAAAGGGCCCCGCTTTGAAAGACATAACCGATCCGGGTTCGGACATGATAAAGATCGGACTCCTTCAAACTACAAATATCTTCGCGGTCAAAATGAACTCTTCCTGAATCAGGGCGCACGAGCCCGATGATGATTTTCAGGATCAGGCTTTTGCCGCCGCCGGATGGCCCCATCAAACCGAGAATCTCGCCGCGACGGACATCAAAACTCACGTTGTCGTGGACCCGGCGATCGCCGAAGGACTTCGACACGCCTTGAACGGAAAGAACGACTTCAGACACGGCCGTACACCCAGACGATCAAGAGTTTACTGAGGAAGAAATCGGCGATCAGAATGAAAATGCTCGCGTGGACCACGATCCAGGTCGTCGAAGTTCCGACTCCGCGCGTCCCGCCGGTCGTGGTCAATCCTCTCCAACAAGAGGCCACTCCGATATAAAGGCCGAAAACAACGGTTTTAAGAACCCCCGACCACAGATCCGAGGCTCGGATATGAGCGAGCGTTTTCGAGAGAAACAAATGCGGCTCGATCGCAAGATCCGTCATATACGCAACCAACATGGCGCTCGCCATGCTGATGTAATCGGTAAAGAGCGTCAGCGCCGGAAAGATCACCACGCAGGCCAGAACGCGCGGGACAACGAGCGATCCGACAGGGCTCGTGCCTAATGCACGAACGGCATCGATCTGCTCCGTCACATTCATCGACGCGATCTCGGCGGTGATTCCGGACCCCACGCGGCCAGCCAGAAGCAGGCTGCATAAAATCGGGGCGATTTCACGAAGAATCGTGAAGGCGACGATCTCCGGCACGTAGAGACGCCCGCCGAATCTTTGAAGGCCGGCTCCGAATTGGATCGTCATCACCGCCCCGGCCGCGACACCCGAGACGGCAATCAAGGAGATCGACTTCGCGCCCAAGGCGACGATCTGTTCGGCGGTCGAAAGAAGAAGCTCTTTCATCCGAGGGCTCGAAGCGAAAATATCTCGGATCAAAAAGACGATCCCGCCAGAGGTTCTAAGATGGGACTCAAGAATTCTAGCCTTAAGGCAGGACCGGCGGGAGGCGCGGGCGCGAAAAACTCAATTCCCCGCGCCCGTCTTCGCCAGCGGACCCTTAAGCAGCCTTGCCAGGCTTGGCCTCGATCAGCTTTCCTTCTTTGATCGGGATTTGCTTGCCCGGGACAACCGCGGCTTTAGGCAGGGCGATCTGCAGAACGCCATTGTCATAGCTGGCCTGGACCTTATCGGTCTCCACGTTCGTGGGCAACGTGAACGACCGGTAGAACGCTCCGTAATAACGTTCATGGGTGCCGCGCTTCTCGACATCGCCCTTGCGCTCGCCGGAAACGGTGAGCTGATTATTGTTCAGATCGATTTTCACGTCTTCCTTCTTCACGCCAGGAAGATCGAAGTTCAAAAGAAATTGAGTATCCGTCTCCTCGATATCGCAGGCGGGCTCGAACTCCGCTTGCTCCGAGCGCGGCCAGAGCGCATGAGCCGGTCGGATCAAACCCGAAAGGGACGGTTCTTCAAGGAACTCGTCGAAGATCCGATTGATGCGTCGCTGGAGACGATTCATTTCCCGAAAGGGTCCCGCACCGCGCTCGCCGCGCCAGACATCAGGAAACATGTTAAAAAAGGCCATATTCTTTTCCTCCAAAAGTTGAATTCGTGAGGCGACAAACAGGCTTCGCCGTGTTTCGAATAAACAGGTTTCATGCCAGCGCCAACAGGCGTCCTCACTTTGAACGCCATGCTGCATTAACCTTTTCCTAATAAGAAACAAATTTGCCAAATTCGAAATCGCCGGAGACAACAAAGGGGAAGCCACGAACGGCTTTAAAATGAATTACTCAGGGGGGAGTAACCATCCATGAAACTGCCAAAAAAACTGCCGAGCGCATTTCTTCGAATCTTCTTTTTTAGCGGCCTATTTTGCTTTGTTTCATACTCAAACGCCGATTTAGCCAGCGCTTCGGGCCTAAGGTACGGGCTCTACGACAACGCCCAAGGGTCCCCGGTGGCCGATTTACTGAATCAAGCTACCACGAGCATCGACATGGAAATCTACGAAATGGACGATCCGACCGTGATCGCCGCTCTTCGGGGCGCGCTCAGCCGCGGCGTTACCGTGCATATCGTGAAAGAGCCCAAACCCGTGGGCGCGGCCTGTAAAGTCTTCGATAGCGAGAGCGATGATCCGGGATCGAACGGTGATGCGGCCGCTTGCGATGACCAACGCCAACTGGTCGCGGACGTCAATCAAGCGGGAGGCAAGTACGTCCCCTTCGCGAAAGACAGTCTCTGCTCCAGCAGCCGCTGCCTTGAGCACGGAAAGGTCGTCGTCGTCGACTCGAGCATCGCATTGGTCACGAGCGGAAATTTCAACACGACCAATCTCTGCGACACCTCCTACTCGCCCAAGACCTGCAATCGCGACTACTCCTACCTCACCCCCGACCCGGATATCGCGCAGTCGCTTGAAAGCGTGATCGAATCGGATATCGAAGGATCAAGCTACGATATCGGCTCGGTCATTCGTCCGGGCGCCGATCAGAAGCTGACCATCGGCCCGAACTCGATGGACCCTCTGGTTGCCTTCATTCAATCGGCGAAGACCAGCATCCTGGTCGAAAACCAATACCTGAAAGACCCCACCCTCAATTCGGCTTTGATCGCGGCCGCCAACAACGGGGTTTCGGTTCAGATCGTGCTGGCCAGCGCTTGCAGCTTCGGCCGTCCCAAAGCTTCGGAGGTAAAGAAACTGACCTCGATTTTCACCGATTTCGATAACGCCGGCATAACGACCAAGATGTTCAACAAGAACATCATGATCGACGGGCTAGCCGGCTACCTTCACGCGAAAGCCATTGTCATCGATGGCCAACGCGCCTGGATGGGTTCGGTGAACGGCTCCACGCAAGCCTTGACGGCAAATCGGGAGTTCGGGGTTTTCATCGAGGACGCGAGCGATGTGGCGGCCCTGGGCTCGGTCATGAGCGACGATTTTTCCAATCCGCGGGAAGAGAGCTGGCAAGACAGCCTCCGATGCGCCGAGAACAACTGACCGAAGAACGCTCACGCCTTCTTCGGCGGCTGCACCACCTCAGGTCCGGAATTTTGCAGGCAGCTCGCCATCATGAGGATGTAATTATAAGTCTCCAGATTAGGAGATCGTGAGTTCTTCAAATTAGAAAGACATCCCTGGACATCGTTCAGGTCGCCGCAATATCTTCTCAGACCGGCGGGCCCCGCGTTGTAGCTGCCGGCCAACATCGACAGCTGATCGATCGTGAGGGACCGGGGGTCGGTTCCGGGACCGAAAAGCTGGGTCGCGTAATCCCGAAATAAAAGCGCGCCGGCGCCGACCGACCAGCTGGGATCGAAGCAGGACTCCGGCCAACTTTGTGACGACTGGCGAACCGGGTTATTCGCATCCGTTTGAAGCGACTTATATACGGCCCAGTCCTGGCCGAGATAAGCGTTCGTCCCCTGGGTCGTTTGCGTCAGCTTCGTGATCGTCTGATACGTGGGACCGATGATTTGCATGATCCCGGCCGCGATCGTCTCGCCGTCCTTCTTATAACTGCACACGGTGGGACGGCCGTTAGACTCGATCTTCATCGTACAAGCCAGAAATTTTTCGGGAATGCCGAACGCGGTCGCGGCGTTGTAAATATCGACTCTGACTTTCAAGGGCAGATTGGGATCGAGACTGTCTATCCCCATATCAGCCGCCGAAAGCGCGGTGTTCATTCCCGGCAGCACCACGGCCCCGCTCAGGTTCGAATTGGCCTGCGAGGACAACGGGCATGACTGGGTCGCGGGAAAAAATTCGCCGCCCGAAACGGGCGCGGACGCGGGCAGCGAACTGACCGATTGAAAATCATTTTGCCCGTAACTCGAACGCGCGACCAAAGGCACCTGCGCCCGGGCGCTCGCGAAAGCCTGAGCCATCGACACGCCCCGATGACTGGCACGATTCACCGCGGAACGAAACTGGCCGTATTGCTCGGTATTCGCCTGCCCGAGGCTATCCGCAAGGGTCATCGCCGAATCGAAATCGGAAGAGCTTCTCACCGGAAGATTGCTGAAAACATAATGATAGCGCGCGTAATCGGAAGCGGGACTGTGCACGATGTTTTCCGCGACCATCCGCGCCTGGAAGGCATCCAAAGGATGTGCCTTCCCATTCGCATCAAGAAGAGAGTCGGAAAGCGCCTCGTGATAGACCTTTTTATAAAGATAGAGATCCTCCGACGTGAAGTACTCCTGCTGCTGGGCGAAGCGGTCGGAAACATCGGCGGACAAGCCCAACCCTCCGCCCTCCACCGACGCGTTCGCGAACTGATAGGCCTCAAGGTAACGGTAAAGCTTCAATTGCGTGGGCGCTTCCGCAATGGCGCGCTTCGCGAATGCCCGAGCGTCCGCTTCGTTCATATGAAACCATCGTCTGGCAAACGAATAAACATAGCGATAGCGGCGATCAGGCTGCCACTCCGCCTCGAGCTCTGACTTTTTCAGGATCGCCCCCGGCTGAACCGGTTCCGCGGCCGTCTCCGAAAGCGCCGCGGAAAAGGCCGACAAAGACCAACCGAGAACCGATAAGAGCGTCAAATATTTGAACAAGCCTATCCCCATATTCTTTACATCGACTGGAATAGGGCTTTTCTTGAATTAGCCTTTGCCTAGGGCAGCGCAGCAGCTCCGCTCGACGCGAAAGCCTGGAGCTGACCCAAAGACCCATTGAATAAATCAAGATCGACTGCGGTCGCCTGCACTCCGCTCACCGGACCCGAGCCCTGCTGCCAGAAAGTCCAGTTATTCCAAGGCGGCGGAAGGGCCGGACAACTCACCTCGTAATTGGCGATGAAAAGCGGATATTTCGAAAATTGAGCTGGGTTACCCAGATGATTGTAAAAGCTCGGGCTCACGTAAATGACGGGTAATTTCCTGGTCGCGGTCTCCACTTGCGCCAACCACACCAAGGCGTTCTGAATCACGACGCTCAAGGCTACGCCGTCGGTCTCTTCCCAGTCCAGCACCGGAGGTAGATCGCGGCTCTCCAGAGTGCCGATCGTCGAAAGAAATAAATTAGCCTGCTGAACCGGATCCGCGCTCGGATGAAAATAATGGTACGCGCCCCGGATCATGCCGACGCTCTTCAGCTTCGCCCAATCGGAAGCGAAATAAACGTTCTTGAAACCCGCACCTTCCGTAGCCTTGACGAAGCTGAAGCTTTTTCCGTCTCCTTGAACCGTCGACCAGACCGTGCCCGAGTTGTAATCCGAAACATCGATACCGGCGACGCCAGGGCCCGATCCGCAAACATTTTCATTAATCGCGGAAGGCGGACGCGGCGACGAGGTTGGCGTCGCCGTGGGAGTGGGCGTTGGGGTCGGAGTCGGCCTAGGTGCCGTGCTGGTAACCGGCTCCGGGGACGGAGAAGCAATCGCGCCCGTACCCTGCCCGACCGGCTGGCAAGCGCTGGCCGCCAAGGCCGAAAAAGAAAATAATAAAAACGTTCCAAGCCAACCATCCTGGTTTCTCAGATCAACTCCCTAGATCTACCAGCACCCAATCCTAGGTGCCGGTCTATCTATTCTAAGGAGTCGCGCTTTTATCTAGCAAGTAAATATTAATTGACTCGAAAACGCGGAATCAGCGCCCGAAATGCCCGAAACGGGCACCTTTCCCACCCCGGCCTTGATCGCGATCACGGCTGAAATGGGGCGGCTTGGGACGGTCAAACCCGCGTTTTTCATGGGAACGCGCCGGATATCCCGACTGTTCCCGTAATTGTACTTTGAAGCCACCGGGAGCTGAGTTTCGCACGACCGCGCCCTTCCGTTGCTGAGCCCCGCCGTCGTGGTGAGGCCGGCGCGGGCCCTCGTTGTGCCGAGGCCGCTGGCTATCGATCGGTCCTTCCTTTTCCTGCTCCGACGAGACAAATACTTCCGGAAAACTGATCGACAAGAACCGGCCCACGATCTCTTCGCGGCTCATCTGGCCGATCGCGCTCTTCCACTCCTGATCCATCAACTCAACCGCGCGAGCGAATTCATTTTTTTCCTGGAACTTGGCGAGAAGCGCGGAAACTTTCTTGATCCCGATCTCGCGGCGGGTCGGCAACTTCCCTTCGCGCATGCGGCTATTGGTCATTTTCTCGATGCGAGAAATCAGCACGCGATGGCTTGGCGTCACCAGATTCAGGGCAAACCCCGTCTTTCCGCTGCGCGCCGTTCTGCCGATACGATGAACATAGTTATCGAGCTCGCGTGGCAGCGAATAATTGATGACGTGGGTGATGTCCTTCACGTCCAAGCCGCGGGACGCGACGTCGGTGCAGACCAGGATCTTGGCCTTTCGATTGCGGTAGCTTTGCATCGTCCGCTCGCGAGCGTTCTGATCCATATCGCCGTGCAGGCAATCCACCGGGTAACCACGATCTTTCAGATATTGAGTCAGATCGATCACGAGCGCCTTGGTCTGGCAAAAAATGATGCCGTAAAAATCCGGGGCCGCGTCGATCAGCTTGCAGATGATCTCGGGCTTATCGCTTTCATGAGCGCGGTAGTAAATTTGCTCGATCAATTCCGGCACCATTTCCGTGCGATTCACCTCGACGTGCTGCGGATCGCGCAGATACTTGTCGGCGACCCGGCGCACTTCGCGGCTCATCGTCGCCGAGAACAGCCAGATATTGCTCGCGTCTTTAGGGGCGCTCGAAAGAATCGTCTCGAGATCGTCCTTGAAGCCCATCGAGATCATCTCGTCGGCTTCGTCCAGAACCAGGGTGGTCAAGTTCGAAAGATCCAGCGTCCCGCGATTCATGTGATCCACGACTCGTCCCGGCGTCCCGACCACCACGGCCGCGCCGGATTTAAGCCCCCGGATCTGCTCCGGATAGGGAGATCCGCCGTAGATCGGAACCGAGCGGATTTTCATGTACTTGCCGAGCAAATCGATCTGACCGGAAACCTGAAGCGCCAATTCGCGCGTCGGGCAAAGAATCAACGCCTGGACGGCGCGCACATTGAGATCGACTCGCTCCAAAAGCGGCAAGCCGAACGCGACCGTCTTCCCGGTACCGGTCGCGGCCAATCCCAAAAAGTCAGTGGGCTCGCCCAAAAGAATGGGCAAGGCCTGCTCTTGAATGGAGGTCGGGGTCTCAAAGCCCATGTCGGTCAAGGCTTTCATCAATAATGGACTGATTTCTAATTCTTGGAATGTTTTCATCACGCTTCTCTTTTCATTTTGTAAGACTGTCTGAGTTGTTTTTTCTTTGAGTTCTTTGCTTTGGCTTCTTTGACCCGGCGCTGACTGGAATAGGATGGTTTTGTTTTCTTTCTCTTCTTGGGTTCGATTGCGGCCGCCGCGATCAAACCCTTCAGTTTTTCGAAGCAATCTTCGCGATTTCGTAGTTGGTCACGAAACCGATCGCTCATCACCACGATCTCCCCATCGGTCGTCAGTTGGGTACTCAGTCGCCGAATTAATCGTGCTCGAACAAGCTCAGGCAAACTCCCGCTCTTCATAAGATTCCAGCGTAAAACGGCTTTGCTGTTCACTTTATTCACATTCTGGCCACCGGGACCCGAGCTACGCGCGTACGTCAGCTCGATTTCCGATACCGGAATACGAATGAGCGGGCTTACAAGGAGCATCCCGGTCATAGCCGTTGCTCCAGGTATTCTTCGTAAGTTTTGTTGTGGTCAATCAGGCCGTTTGCGCTGATTTCGATCACGCGATTGGCGACCGTCTGGATGAATTGCTGGTCATGGGAGGAAAACAGGACCGTCCCGCTGAATTTAATCAGCGCGTTGTTCACCGCCGTGATCGATTCCAGGTCCAAGTGATTGGTCGGACCGTCGAGCATCACGACGTTCGAATCCGTCATCATCATGCGGGCCAGCATGCAGCGAACGCGCTCGCCGCCCGAGAGTACGGTTGTCTTTTTGGTCGCTTCTTCGCCCGAAAACAGCATCCGTCCCAAAAAGCCGCGCACGAAATTCTCGTTCTGGTCGGGAGAGTACTGTCTCAGCCAATCGATCAGGCTCAAATCGATCTGATCGAAGTATTTCGAGTTCTCCTTGGGAAAGAAAGACCGGGACGTCGTCACGCCCCAATGAAAGCTGCCGCTATCCGGAGCCAGCTCACCCGTTAAAACCTCAAAGAGCGTGGTCACGGCAAGATCGGTATCGCCGATGAAAACCACCTTATCTCCTTTGCGGAGCGTAAAACTTACCCGGTCCAGGACCTTCACGCCGTTCACCGATTTCGAGAGGTTCTCGACCCGCAGAAGCTGGTCTCCGGCCTCGCGCTCCGCCTTGAAGCTCACGAAGGGGTATTTGCGGGATGAAGGGCGAATATCGTCCAGTGTCAGCTTCTCGAGCTGCCGCTTGCGTGAGGTCGCCTGGCGCGATTTCGAGGCGTTGGCGCTGAAACGCGCGATGAAGGCCTTGAGCTCTTCCGCTTTGTCTTCCGTTTTCTTCTTTTTTTCCTGCTGTTGTTTCAGCGCAAGCTGGCTGGATTCGTACCAGAAATCGTAATTGCCGGTGTAAAGCTGGATCTTCCCGAAATCGATGTCCGCCATATGAGTGCAGACCTGATTGAGAAAGTGCCGGTCGTGGGAAACCACGATGACCGTTTTATCGTAATTAAATAAAAACTCTTCCAGCCAGCGGATCGCCGCCACATCCAGGTGATTGGTCGGTTCGTCCAGGAGCAGGATATCGGGCTGCCCGAACAAGGCCTGCGCGAGCAGGACTTTGACTTTTTCGGTATCGCGAAGCTCGCGCATTTTTTTCTCGTGCAGCTCGGTTTTGATTCCCAAGCCCGCGAGCAGCACGGCGGCGTCGCTTTCGGCCTCCCAGCCGCGAAGATCGGCGAACAGCGACTCAAGCTCTCCCGCCAGCACGCCGTCGGCATCCGTCAGCTCGGCCTTTGCGTAAAGCGCCTCTTTTTGCGCCATGACTTCGCTCAATTTGGGCTGACCCAAAATGACGGTTTTTAAAACCTGCTCATCTTCAAAACGAAAGTGATCCTGGCGCAGGAACGAAATTCGCTCCCCGGGCGTGATGGTTACAGTGCCCTTGTAAGAGGTATTCTCACCTGAAAGGATCTTCAGAAAGGTGGATTTACCGGCCCCATTGGCGCCGATCAGGCCATAGCAATTACCGGGGACGAACTTGATGTTCACGTCCTCAAATAGCTTATGACTTCCATAACTTAGAGTAACTCCAGCGGTGCTGATCACAGTAAGGCCCTTCCCGTGGGGGACATCTTATACGCGATGCAGCACAATTGCCAGACTAATTCACATCATTTTTTAGTCGCGCGGGTAACAATTATGATTGTCTTGGCACTGAATGCAGACCCGTCGCTTGCAGATTTCACATACCGCTTCCGTAGGTTCGCTTTTACAGAAAAAACAGAGTTGGGTCATAAAATCTCCAATTATTATATGCAGTTGCTTTCATATACAGTTGCTTTCAAGGCGAGCATTGATTAATTTCTGCTCATGACCAGCGTCACATATCTCTCCGGTTTCGGTAATCATTTTTCGAGTGAAGCGGTGCCAGGCGCGCTCCCCTTGGATCAAAACTCTCCTCAACGAACCGCCCACGGCCTTTATGCCGAACAGCTGAGTGGCTCAGCGTTCACGGCGCCTCGAATGCAGAACCTGGCGACCTGGCTCTACCGGATCCGCCCCTCCGTCATGCACGGAAAATTTGTCGCGCTCCCCGAGCTGACCGAGCGCACGTTTTTCGAGCCCAAGCACCATGACCCCAACCAGCTGCGCTGGAACCCGGTAGCGCCCAGCGCGCATCGCCAGGACTTCATCGAAAGCATTCGCACGGTTTGCGGCAATGGGGCTCCGAACCAGGCTGGAATCCACGTTCATCTTTATGCGTGCGACAGCAGCATGAGCGCCAAGTCGCGCTACATGATGAACGCGGATGGCGATTTTTTGATCGTGCCGCAATCCGGATCGCTCGAAATCAAAACCGAACTCGGGCTTCTCGAAGTGGCCCCCGGCGAAATCGCCCTGATTCCGCGCGGGATGAAATTCCAGGTGAATCCGCAAGTCGATCCGAAAACCGCTTCCAATGCTCCTTGCGTTTGCACGGGCTATATCGGCGAAAACTTCGGAGCCCCGTTCAAGCTTCCCGACCTAGGGCCCATCGGCGCGAACGGACTTGCGAACCGGCGGCACTTCCTCGCCCCTACGGCCGCCTATGAGGATCTCGAAGGGAAATTCGAGCTCATCGGCAAATTCGGCGGAGCGCTTTGGCGCGCGGACATGACGCATTCCCCGCTCGACGTGGTCGCCTGGCATGGCAACTACGTGCCCTTTAAGTACGATCTCAAACTGTTCAACACGATGAACACGGTGAGCTTCGATCATCCGGACCCTTCGATCTTCACGGTCCTCACCTCACCGAGCGACACCCCCGGCACCGCGAACGTGGATTTCGTGATTTTCCCTCCCCGCTGGATGGTGGCCGAACACACGTTTCGCCCACCCTACTTCCACCGCAACTGCATGAGCGAATACATGGGCCTGATCCATGGCGTGTACGACGCGAAAACCGCGGGAGGATTTGTTCCAGGAGGAGGAAGCCTGCACAATACCTACTCCGCCCACGGCCCCGACGCGGATTCCCACGCGAAAGCGACCGAAACCGAACTGAAACCGCAAAAACTCGATAACACGCTCGCTTTCATGTTCGAATCGCGCACGCCCTACCTCGTGACCGATTTCGCGCTTCAGCCGGGTTTTCTGCAGAGCGATTATCAAAACTGCTGGCAAAGCTTTCAGAAATACTTTCGTGCCCCGAACTGAATCGCCCATGGAAAAACAGCCCGCACGAAGCGGTTCTCATCTAGTCGCGGCCGGCATTCTTTTGAGCCGGATCATGGGATTGGTCCGGCAAAAGATCTTCGCCCACTACTTCGGCAACTCCGACGCGGGCGACGCGTTCTACGCGGCGTTGAAAATCCAAAACTTCCCGCAAAACCTTTTGGGTGACGGAATTCTCTCGGCCTCGTTCATTCCGGTCTACTCGTCCATGCGCGCTCACGGCGAAAGCGACGAGGCCGATCGAGTGGCCGGCGCGGTAGGCTCGATTTTGGCGCTCATCAATACGGTCATCGTCTTGGCCGGCGTTTTCGCCGCCCCCTATATGATCGATTTCATCGCTCCGGGGTTTCACGATGAAAAGCGAGCGCTCACGATCCACCTGGTGCAGATCTTTTTCCCCGGCACCGGGCTTCTGGTCATGTCCGCCTGGTGCTTGGGCATTCTCAACAGTCATCGCCGTTTTTTTCTCTCCTACGCCGCCCCCGTCATCTGGAACCTGTCCTTCATCGCCGCGCTCTTCATTTTCGGCCGCATCGACAAACAGAACGCGCTGGCGATTCACACGGCCTGGGGCGTGCTCGTGGGCTCGGCGCTGCAGTTCGCGATCCAGCTTCCGACCGTATTCAGATGCGCGCCCGCTCTTAAGTGGGGACTGACCTGCAAGCCCGGCCCGCTCAAAGAGATTTTTAAAAACGTACTTCCCGTTATTACCGCGCGCGGTGCGGTCCAGGTCAGCGCTTACGTCGATAACGTGCTGGCGAGCCTGCTTCCCGCCGGCGCGGTTTCGGCGCTCGCCTACGCGCAATCGCTCTATCTGCTGCCCATCAGCTTGTTCGGAATGTCGGTCTCCGCGGCCGAGCTTCCCGCCATGTCGAGCCTGAAGGGCACGCACCAGGAAATCGCCGATCTTCTGCATCAGCGAATGAGCGCGGCGTTGAAGCAGATTTCCTTTTTCATCGTCCCCTCGGCGGTCGCCTTCCTCGCGCTCGGCGACGTGGTGGTCGGTAGCATTTATCAAGGCGGAGCGTTTAACCGCGGCAGCACGGAATACGTCTGGGGCGTTATCGCGGGCTCAACTGTCGGGCTTTTGGCCACGACCCAGGCGCGGCTCTACTCCTCGGCATTTTACTCGCTGAAGGATACGCGAACGCCCCTGCGCTTCGCGCTGATCCGCGTTTTTCTCACGACCGCGTTGGGGTACTTTTTCGGCCTCAGTTTGCCGAAGCTTCTGGGAATCGATTCAAGCTGGGGCACGGCTGGCCTCACCGTCTCGGCGGGGATCTCCGGCTGGGTTGAGTTTTACCTGCTTCGTCGCAGCTTCAACGCCCGCGTCGGGCGCCATATCGCGCTACCCGCTATTTTCCTAACCCAGCTCTGGGTCAGCGCTCTGATCGCGGCCGCCCTGGGCTGGGGTATCAAGATCCTGCTGGGAGCTTTCGGGGCAAGGCATCCCATGCTCGGCATTCCCGCAATCCTGCTCCCCTATGGAATCGCCTATTTCGGCATTACCGCGGCATTCGGTCTGGAACAACCCCGGTCCGTCATCCGCCGACTCAAGAGATTTTAGGAGCCTGAACTATGGTAAAAATGACCGCAGAGTATCAAGGACATCTTCATTGCGAACTGGTTCACGGGCCATCCGCCTCGAAGCTCGAGACCGACGCGCCCAAAGACAATCAGGGAAAAGGAGAACGCTTCTCTCCAACCGATCTCGTCGGCGCCGCTCTCGTGAGCTGCATCCTCACGACGATGGCGATCGTGGCCGAGCGCGACGGCGTGTCCATCCAAGGCGCGCGCGGCGAAGTCCAGAAGGAGATGATCCCGCAGCCAAGACGAATCGGCGCGCTTCCGGTCAAGATCTGGCTCCCGGCCTCGATCGCGGCGGACTACCGAAAGAAACTGGAACACGCGGCGCATGCGTGCCCGGTGCACAAGAGTTTACATCCGGACATCCAGGCGCCCATCGAATTCATTTACGAGGAAATTTAGGCCATGGCAAAAACAAGTCAGATCGAAATCGATACGCGCACCCAGGAGATCACCGTCAGCGACGGCTCGAAAATGAATCTCTACGTCGCCTCCCCGAAAGACGCGAAGGCCGCGCCGGGGATCATCGTGCTGCAAGAGGCGTTCGGCGTGAACTCGCATATCAAAGACGTGACCGAGCGCTTCGCCCGCGAAGGCTATCTTGCGATCGCGCCTGAGTTATTTCATCGCTCGGCTCGCAACTTCGTCGGGCCCTATAATGACTTCGCTTCCGTCATGCCCCACTACCAGGCACTCACGACCGAAGGCATTCAAGCCGACATCAAGGCCTGCCACGCCTGGCTTGAGGCGCAACCAGCTCTCGCGCGCGGACAAATCGCGGCGATCGGTTATTGCATGGGAGGGCGCGCGGCCTACATCGCGAACGCGACCGTCCCGCTGAAAGCCGCGGTTTCTTATTACGGCGGCGGCATCGCGCCCGATTTGCTGTCGCTCGCCCGCAACCAGCATGGCCCGATTCTCATGGTCTGGGGCGGCCTCGATCAGCACATCCCCGCCGAGCAGCACTCAAAGATCGCCGAGGCCCTCAAGGCCGCCAAGAAGCCTTATATCAACCTGGTGTTTTCGGAAGCCGACCACGGTTTTTTCTGTGATGAAAAGCCGCAATACAGCGCGAACGCTTCAAGCGAAGTCTGGGCACTCACGTTGCAGTTCCTGAGGAATAACCTGATATGACCCAGCATTACGTCGTCACCGGCACGAGCCGCGGAATTGGTTTGGAACTTACCCGAGCGCTTCTCGCCGAAGGCCACTCGGTCTCAGCGATCGCCCGAAACCCGGAAAAATCCGCCGGGCTCTCCGAGCTCAAAAAACAGTACGTAGACCGCCTGCGCACGTTCACGGCCGACGTGACCCGCGACGACGATGTCAAACGAGTGGCCCAGGAGCTGACCGAGTCGGGAGCGATCGACGTCCTCATCAATTGCGCGGGAACCTTTTTGGACTACCATGACGATTTTTTGAGCATCGATTTCAAAAAAATCCTGCAAAGCTTAGAGACCAACACACTCGGCCCGATGCGGGTCACGCGCGCGCTGTTGCCGCTTCTTCAGAAATCGAAAAGGGCCAAAGTCGTTCATATCACTAGCCTCATGGGATCCATCGGCGACAATACCGGCGGAGGGTCCTACGCCTATCGGATGTCGAAGGCCGCGCTCAATATGTTCATGAAGAGCTTCTCGGTGGATTTCCCCTCGCTCATCACCCTAGTGGTCCATCCGGGCTGGGTGAAAACCGATATGGGCGGCTCACAGGCCCCCGTGCTGCCGCGTGATTCAGCGCGCGGCATTCTCAACGTCATCCAGCGCGCCGAGCGCGAACAAAGCGGGAAGTTTTTCGATTTCGAAGGCGACGAGTTGCCTTGGTGAGCCGGAGCGCGACATGAAATCAAAACTATTTTTTGCCGCTCTGGCCTGCCTGCTCTCTTGGAGTTGCGCACAAGCCGACGAGCTCAAGGTTGGAGATCCGGCGCCGATTTTCACGGCTAAAACACAGGACGGCGCTAAATTCGACCTCGCTTTACGCAAAGGTCAGTGGACGGTTCTCTACTTCTATCCGAAGGCCGAGACGCCGGGCTGCACCAAACAAGCCTGCGCCTACCGCGACTCGATCGAGCAGATCCGCAAGCACGGGGCTGAGGTTTACGGCATCAGCGCCGATACGGTTGAAGCGCAAGCGAGTTTTCACAAAGCCCACCATCTGAACTTCACCCTTCTGGCCGACCCCGACGGAAAAGTGATCGGCCTATACGGCACGAAAATGCCGATTATACGCCTATCGAGACGCTGGACGTTCATCGTTGACCCGGAGCTCAAAATCAGGAGCATCGACAAGGGCGTCGATCCGGTGATGGATGCGCGCATTGTGACGAAAAAGATCTCGGCGCTTATCGGACCCTAGCCAATAAAGGACTAGCGATCGGTACTTGCGAGTTCAGCCGCGTGCCGGCGGGAATGCCGTCGATCCGGAATCACGTCACGCTCGGCGACGTTGGCGTATCCCACCATTTCAACCGGATCGACCGCCGCGACCCCTTGCCGCACCTCGAAATGCAGATGAGGCCCGGTGGACCTTCCGGTGCTTCCGGAAACCGCGATTTGCTGGCCCAACCTCACCGCCTGCCCGGCGCGCACGAGCAAGCGCGAGTTATGGGCGTAGACCGTCGCGATGTCATAGGCATGCTTGATGACGATCATTTTGCCGTAACCGCGGATTTTGGAACCGGCGAAAAGAACCTTGCCCGCTTGCGCCGCGTATACCGGCGTACCGCTTCGCGCCTTCAGGTCAATGCCTTCATGAAAATCGCGCGGACGCTTCCCGAATCGGGAGGTGACCTGGACTTTTTTGAGGGGCCAATGAAGCTTGAGCTTGCTCGCCGTGGCGACGTTAACCGTGGACGGCGCGCGCGACGTCGTTCGACGACTCAGATCGGTCGTCCTCACGGAGCTTGCGCCCCAATTGAACAACCCACGATGAGCGCTGCGCTCCGAGCGAGCGGTCGCGCAACCGTTTGCCGCGATCGCAAGCGCGCAGAGAATGAATGCGAAAAAACCGCCCTTCATTTTCGACCTCTCTGGGTCCGACCTCGACGAGAAACCAGCACATCGCCCGAGCGGCTCGCCGCGGTGAGCTCCGAAATGCAGCGTTGATCCGTCGAGTCGAGCTGCAACGGCGTCAATGCGGCATAACCCGCGGCAACGGTCGCGCAATCGGTGCCGTCTTCTTTGCGAAAGCCGCGGCATTTCCCGCCTACCCAATAATAATCTTTTCCCCGATGGTCCTTTCGGCGCAGGATCTCGCCGCTGTAAATCTGGAACCCCTGACGCGCGAGCTTGACGCCGCGGATTTTGCCCAGCGGCAAGTCCGGGACATTCAAATTCAAAAGCGTGTGCTTGGGCACTACGTCAGGATCGACCTTGCGCAGCACCTCGAGCGCCAGCTTCGCCGCCGACTCGTAGTGCGCGAGCTCATCGACCGGGGAATTCGAAGGTTTTTTCGCGAAATCAATCGCAAGACTGACCGCCATAGACGGAATGCCTAGAATGCAAGCTTCGCGCGCGGCCGAGACCGTGCCCGAATAATAAACGTCTTGCCCGAGATTAGCGCCGCGGTTGATGCCGGAAACGACAAGGTCCGGCATTTGACCCATGATTTCCCGGATTCCCAGGTAAATACAATCCGCCGGCGAACCGCTGACCCCGTAAAAGCGCGGGCCCAACGCGGGGAGCCTCATGATGCGTAACGGCTTATGCAGGGTCAGGGAATGACCGGCCGTGCTTTTTTCCTCGAGCGGCGCCACGACCCAGACCTCGCCGAGTTTTCCCAGCTCGCGCGCAAGGACCCTGATAGCGGGTGCGTGAACACCATCGTCATTTGATATTAGAATGCGCATCATTCTAAATTTTAAGCGCCGTAAAAGCGCAAATCAAAGACGAAGTTTTGACGTTTTTTACACAGCTGCGTTATAACGCGCTTATCGCAGCAGGAAGTCCGTCTTGGCCGCGGCTGCCTCGAGCTTGCGATTGCGCGTCTCGCCCTCGGGAGTATTGACGCTGGTATAAACGCAAGGATGGCCCTTTTTCTCGAGCTCGGCCATGGCGAGCACCAGGACGGAATTCCCCAAAAGCACGGTGCTGAGCGTCGAGAGCGGACCGGCGGATACAGTGCCCTTGTCGCGGCTCGCGAGCGGAATCGCCGCGTCGCCCCTGACTCCGCCGATATCCACGACTTCGTCGCAAACCTCGAAAAGCCGCTTTCCGGAAGCATGCCGCGATGGCACCGCGCGGCTGTGGGCAAGATTCGTGAACGCGACGGTTTTCAGGCCCCTTTTCCCGGCTTCGAGCGCGAGCTCCACCACGGCGGCGTTGATCCCCGAATTGGAAGCCAGCCACAGCATTTCCCCTTTTTTAGGGGCAACGCGGTTGAAAGCAGGAGTCGCCGCGCCCGATGTGCGCTCCAGCACGCGGACCACGCTCGGTCCCGCCGTCGGAAGCAGGTACTCGGCCACGACCGGCACCACGAATGCCGCCCCGCCCGCGCGATGATAAAGCTCCATCGGAAAAATCGCGCTGTGGCCGCTACCGAAAACCAGAAGTCGCTTCCCCGCAGGAACCCCTTTGACCAACGCCGCGGCCAGTTTTTTCAGTACCGTCTCGTTCGCGGCGACGATTTTTCCAAGATGTGGCAAAGCGGTGTCAGCGTAGGAGTAGATCGAAATTTTGCTCTTTTTCATTTTAATGGTTTCAAAAACGCGATCGTCCTTCGAGCCCATTCGGGCTCGTGGAGCCTACCGATCGCTTTTGAAACCCTCCATTTTACGATACTTTTCGTCCAAAAATTATTGCGCCACCGCGGTGGTCGGCGCGGCCACCTCGTTCACGCCCTCGAACCCCGTGCCCACCAAGTTCAGCGCGAACGACGGCGGGCTGATGCTATGTCCGAAGCCGGGCGCCCAGCCAAGCCCGGTGGTGATCTCCCAGCACTGGGACGGACTCTGGATCGTCAACGCGAAAGTATAGCCCTTTTGCGCCTGGAATTCGAAATCATAAGCATAACTAAAACTCGGACGAAGATAATCCGAAAGCGAAAAATTGAGCGTCACCGATACAGCGTCAGTGCCTTGACCGTAATTGTGATAACCCGAGCCGTTATAGCCGAGCTGATTCCAGTTGTAGGAAAAGATCAAGCTGCGGTCGAAGGCAAGGATGCGCTGGTGCATGGCACGCTCCCAGATCCAGGTCACGCTGCTATTGATCGCGCTACGGATTCCGGGCAGCGTCGGGTCGTAGATATATTGGGTATTGGTCGTCACCCTATCGTTGTAGTTCGTGAGCAAATTGACCTGGGCGCGCGTAAACGGCTCTTTTTGCCCGGGGATCACCTGCTGCCGGTATTCGTAAAGATTGAAAGTGTCCGTGGCGGTCAACTCGAACGGCACGCTGTAGGTTGCCGGCACGTTCGGATTGGGCTTGCCGTCGGCCATCAGCGTTTCCCGCCGATTCAAGACCTGCGTCTTGAATCCATAGGTCAACGAATTGCCCAGCGGAGTGAAATACGTCGACTGGCTTTGCACCGTATCGAGCGGGATAATGTCCAGATCGTCGAAGTTGTAGCCCAACAAATTGTTTCGATTGGCGTACGCCATCTGCTCGACGAAGGGATGCCCCGGATCGTCCTGGACCGTTGGAATGTAATCGTAGGTCAGAATCGGGCGAATCAGGTGCTTGCGGCGAGGAACCGTCGGATCTTCGGTATCGTAAATGCGTTCGAATTGCGTGACCAGATCGAGCTGCGCGAGCGCATAACCGCGCGTCAGGTTCGGAACGCCCGCGACGTTGTGAAAATCGTAAAAATACCCGAAATACTGGAACGATGGCACGATCGAAACCCCTTCGACCGGCGCGATCACGGTGTAAAGGGACGGATTGAACGAAAAACGGGTCGCCTTTCGGATCGGATCGATGCCCAGGCGATAGTTCGGCGGCGGCGGAGAGCCGCCCAAGCTCGCCGGAATATCGTAATTGCCTTCAATCGAGTCGTAATCGAACGGACCGTCCTCGCGGGTGAAGTTCGTGAGCCCCACGCTCAAACCCGTGGCGATCGGCGAGTGGAACAGGAAGCGATCGCGAGTCGTCGCGGTGATGCTCGGATAGGCTTGGACGGTTGAAGAATCGAACTGGCGCGGATCGGGATTGATGTTGAGCAGATCGCGGAATCGATAGATGCCGAGATTGGCGTCGATGTCCGAGCTCGAATAGGCGAAGTTCACGCTCGAGGTCAGGAACTGCTCGTTCTGGTCGACGAAATCATTGAAGCGATAAGGGTAAAGATTGTCGCTCACTTCCGAAAGCTTCACCTTCGCTTCCAGATTGGGCGTGAACTCGTGAGTCAGCCCCCCTTGAAGAGTCCACCGGTTGGGGTTGCCCGACGGGTTATATCGGCCGTCGCCGTTGGGATTGATGAATTCCTGGTCGTTCAGGTAATTGAAATTGAGCTTCCCCTGGCTTCGCGGAGTCAAGGCGTAGCGGCCTTCCCACTCGACTCGATCGCCTCGACCGGTGTACCGCCCCAGGCCGATGGTCATGTCCGCGTGCGGATTGATCGCCCAGAAAAAGGGTTCCACGAACATGAAACCGTTATTGGAACTAAAGGTGTATTCAGGAAAAAGAAAGCCGGTCTGCCGCCGCGTCTTCATGGGAAGGACCAGATACGGAATCCAGAGCGCGGACTCGTCTTTCACCTTGATGCGGACATCGTCCATGTACGCGTAGCCGTCGATTTCCATATCGACATCGCGAGCGGAAATCGTCCAGCTCTGCGAACAATCGCGACAAGTCGAATAATCGCCCCAATGCGTTTGGAAGCGGCCGGGCCCCAGCTTATTGATTCTCTCGCCCGAGAGCGTAAACTTATCGTTGGCGACGCGTCCGGAAATGACCGTTCCCGTGCGCGTATCCAGATTGAAGTGCATCTCCTCGCCGAAGATGACCGAATCGTTGGCGATATAAATGCAGTTGCCGTGGGCATCCACGGTGCGAAGATTCTGATCGAGCTCGATATAATCAGCCGAGAGCAACTCGCCCGGCTGATGCACCTGCGCGTGTCCGATCAGCTCGACTTTGTTCAAAGCGCGATTCCAGATCTCTTTATCGCCGGACGCATGGATCGGCGCTTCTTCCGCGGCGCTCTCCTGCGAAAGCAAGATGCCCCCGCAAACGCTCAAAACACTCACCACCAGCGAAACAATGAGTGAGAGGGATCGTTCCATGAACGCTTCAGTTCGAGAATTGACAGGTCTGCCGGCCCAGGCGCCACATCCATTGGCGCAACTCGACGGCCAGATCTTTTCTGGCGATAATGCGATCGATGAAGCCATGCTTCAAAAGAAACTCGCTTCGCTGAAAGCCTTCCGGGAGCTGCTGGCGAATCGTCTGCTGGATGACGCGCGGGCCGGCAAAGCCGATCAACGCATCCGGCTCCGCGAAAATCACGTCGCCCAGCATCGCGAATGACGCCGCGACCCCGCCCGTCGTGGGATCGGTAAGAATCGAAACATAGGGAATTCCCGCCTGGCGCATCTGCGAGAGAATCGCGGTGGTCTTAGCCATTTGCATCAGGGACAAAATGCCTTCCTGCATGCGCGCGCCGCCCGATGCGGAAACGATGACGGCCGGAAGTTTTTCGCGAAGCGCGCTCTCGAAAACACGGGTCACTTTTTCGCCCACGACGACGCCCATGCTTCCGCCCATGAACTTGAACTCGAAAACACCCAAGTGATACGGCAGGCCACCCAGCTTCGCTCGGCCCGCGACAAAGGCGTCCCGAAGCCCGGTGCTGTCGGCTGCCGAGCGCAAACGTGCTTTGTAGGGTTTCGTGTCATCGAACTCGAGAGGATCGGTCGAAACCAGGTCTTCCGCGTACTCGTCAAAACACCCGTCATCCGTAAGCAACGCAATGCGCTCAGCCGCACTCAGCCGGAAGTGATACGAACACTCAGGACAAACCGAAAGGTGCTCTTTCAGAACCTTCGATTGAAGAATTTCTCCGCATTTGCTGCATTTGACCCAAAGCCCTTCGGGAACTCGGGACGTGCGGGCGGAAACCTGGGTTTTAATCCGAGGAGTTTTAAGATCGTCAAACCATGCCATGGTGGACAGCACGGTATCAGGCACCTACCGGGTACGCAACCACCCACGCATAGCGTCATGAAATTAATCGCAGTTAGAAAGATTCGTCGGATTCGAGGCAAGCTTGCCTGAACCCCTGCCCATTTTCTCGTTCTGGAAGGCCTGAATGAAAGCATCCACCACGACAGGGTCAAACTGCGTATCGCGATTTTTCACGATCTCATCGTAAGCCATCTGGGGATCCATCCCCTTCCGATACGGGCGCGTGCTCACCATCGCGTCGTAAGCGTCCGCCACCGCGATCACGCGGGCGATGAGAGGGATTTCATCCCCTTTCAACCCGAGCGGATAACCTTTGCCATCCCAGCGCTCATGATGGAAACGCATGCCGCCGATCACGTCCTTGAGCCCTTCGACCCGGCTCATGATCTCGAAGCCCAAAGTGGGATGCGTCTGCATCACGTCCCACTCGGGGCCTTCGAGCGGCGCCTGTTTTTTCAGGATCTTGTCTTCGATTCCGATCTTGCCGACATCGTGCAAAAGCGCGCCGAGCCGGATTTGCTCCACCTGCTCGGGCGTCAGCTTCAAGTACTTGGCGATGCAGAGCGAGAAATGCACGACGCGCTTCGTATGCCCGCCCGTGTAGCGGTCCTTTTTCTCGATCGCCTCGGCCAGCGCCTCGACGGTGTCGAAAAAACTCTGCTTCAAATTCTCGTAGAGCCGCGAATTCTCGACCGCGATCGCGACTTGATGGGAAAGCGATTCCAAAAGCTTGCGATCGTCGTCGTGAAAAAGAGCCCGAGTGCCCTTCTCGCCCCGAAAAAGCGGCAGCTTGTTCAAGGCCTGCAAAACCCCGATCGTCTGGCCGCGCGCGCGCAGCGGGACGCAGACCATGTTGCGGGTTTCGAACTTGGGCGCCGAATCCGAAGCGCCATCGGCAACCTTGTTTTTCTTGAAATGACGGGGATCATTGGCGATGTCGTTGACGATCACGCTCTCGCCGCTCATGGCGACGTAGCCCGCGATGGAGCGGTTATCGATCGGCAGGCGCACCGAGCGCTGCAGCTCCTTGCCCGTGTCGCCCAGCGCGGTTTCCCAGTAAAGCTCGGCCTTTTTCCGATCCACCAGAAAAAGCGACGCGGTTTCGCATCGTAAAAGCTTGCACGTCGCCTCGAGCGCCTTCTCACGCACCAGACTCGTGTCGAGCGAGGAATTCAGCAGCGCCGAAAAATCGCTCATATACTCAAATTGTTGAACTTTTTCCTGCATCGCCTGCAGGACGCCGGCGATCTCACGCTCAAGACCTTGAATGCGATCCAGCGTTTCGGGCGCGGACCTAGGCCGATTTTGCGCCCTGCTTGCGGACTGCTGAGCCTTTTTAAGGGTGTTTTTGGACATAAAAAGACGCCTCAGTGGAAAGTCTTCCTAACTTCACTGAGGCCCACGAGAGCAATGAATTTGTCTCCTAGAACCCATCCATGGATTCATTCCACAACCACATATTCAGTCTACGGGGGTTCCGAGAACGGTCAACCCCCCTGCTCACTTTTTTTTCCGGAAAGTTGCAAAGCGAGCTCGTACACCTGCTTCTTCGGCTGATCGAAAGCCTCGGCGATTTTGCGGGAGGCTTCCGAAATCGGAACCTTCGCCTCGAGCATGCACTTCAAAGCGGTCTTCCACGCGGTACCACCGGAGTCACGGGTTTCCGCACCACCCGCTTGAAATGCCACGGCAAAACACCATTCTCCGCGCGCACCCTCGCGCGCGATCTCAGCGGCGACCGCCGCCGAAACTTCTCCGGCTGATCCGACGAAAAAGCTCTCATGCAATTTGGTCAATTCCTTGGCGACAACCACATGGCTTTCCGGGTACAGCTTCGCCAGCGCCGCCAAGCTGTCCTCGATGCGCTGGGGACTCTCGAACCAGACGGCGCATCCGCCACGCGATACCAGCGGAGAGCCGGCGACCAGCGCGAGCTCGCGCTCACGATCCCCCGTTTTTCTCGGGAAAAAACCGCGAAACGTAAACGAACTCAGCTCAAGACCGGAGGCCGCGAGCAGCGCGAGCACCGCGGACGCGCCCGGAACGGGCTCGACCGTGATCCCGGCCGCGCGGGCGCGGGCCACGAGAATCGCGCCCGGATCGCTGATCCCCGGGGTTCCGGCATCGGTCACCAGCCCGAGCGTTTCCCCCGAGGCAAGCCGTTCAATCCAATTTGAATATCTCGCCGGCGGCGTGTGCGCATCGAGCCGCTCGAGCGTCGACATCGAGCGGGAGATCCCCAGGGCATTCACGAGTTTCGCGGCCTGGCGGGTATCCTCGCAAAGCAAAGCATCGGCGGTCTCGAGCGCTTCGCGCGCGCGCGGCGAAAGGTCCGCGAGATTGCCGATCGGGGTCGAAATAATTTTTAAACAGCCCGCTGCGGGGCCAGGCATATATTGCCCATTTTCTTCGCGCATAACCTAGACATAATAAAGTCTCGGGCAGGAATCCCAAAGGAGTAACGAAATGAAAACCCAAATCAAGAAAATCGGCGACACGATCGTGGTCAGCATGGACGGAAAACTCGATTTCGAAACGACCCTCCCTCTTCGTGAAAGCCTGATTCGCCTGGTCCGCGACGCGAAAACCGATTCCGTCGCCACCAAAATCATTTTCAACCTCGAAAAGCTCGATTTCGTCGGCTCGAGCGGGATTTCCTCTTTCGTGCAAACCCTCAAGGACTTCAACAGCTCCTCCCCCATCAAGCCGCGCTACTGCCACGTCAAAACCGAATTCCAGAAAGTCATCCAGGCTTTCGACGAATCGGAAGGCTTCGCATTCTACGAAAACGAAGAACGCGCCAAGCGCTCTTACGACTGCTGATCACCAAAGTAGCGCCCGCATCCGATTCAAGGTGCAAAGCACTCGCCCCTTGATTGTGCGGTTTTTCACCGCGGAAGCGACAAGGTGTCGCACCGTCAGATCCCGGCTGCCCGATAAGCGCTTAACCGAAGCCTCGACGTCTTTCGGCCAAGACGGCTGGCTCTCGAGCGCCTGAAGGATCGCGCGCTGGGCCCCTCCGTTATCACCCTTCAACCAATGCGGCACCTGGCTCCAAAAATCCCGCGGCCAGGACGATTGCGTTTTCAATAGCGAAACGACCATGCTCGTATCCCGCTGCTTGAGCAGCCCCGGGACCTGCTCCCAAAACTCCGCCGGCAACGCCGGGCGATTTTGAAGCGCGTTCAGCACGTACGTCCGAACCTTAGCGTCCTGACTGAGCGCCGGAAGGCATTTCCAGACGCTCTCCGGCCAATGGGCCTGACCTTGCAGCGCACGCAGCACCGCGCCCTTGAGAAGCGCGTCGTGCCCCAGCAAAAAATCGGGAATCCGCTGCCAAACCTTTTCGGGCCAATGCGCCTGCTCGGCGAACGCCGAGAAAGCCGCCTTCAGAACCGATGGATTTTCGCTCGAAAGCAGATCCGCGACGCGGCTTCCCTCGGCATCCGACCAGGCCGGCTGGTACGCGAACGCATGCAAAGCGTAAATCTGCTCGTCCGGATCCTGGTGTTTGAGCAGCTCCCCGAAATACGCCCGCACTGGCTCGGTCCAGGTTCTCTGCCCCGCGACCGCGTGCAACGCAAGCACTCGCGTATCCAGATCCGGGCTTTTCAAAAGAGCCAAAATGCGGTCCCAAACCGCGGAAGGCCAAGCCGGCTGATTTCCCAGCGCGGTCGCGATCCGGACTTGCACCTGGGAATCCTCACTTTGCATGAGCCTCTCCACCTGCCGCCAAACCGCGTCCGGCCAATTGCGTTGCGAGCCGATCGCCTCCACCGTTTTTTCCGCGACGGACGAATCGAAATTCAACAAGTCGGGAACCTGGTTCCAAAACTCGGCCGGCCAAACCGATTGTTTTCTAAGCTCCAGGGACACCCGGTTCCGTATCCCCGCGTCTTTCCCGCCGAGAAGCGCGGGAACCTCGCGCCAAACCTCCTCGGACCATTTCTCCGGAAGATTCCGAAGACGGCTCAAAACCTGGATTTTCGGCTGCACGCGAAGCCGCTGCTGCGCCGTTATATAGGGCTCGAAATCCGCTAAGTATTCCGCTCGATGCTCGGCGATCTTATCCACGACGTAATCCGACATCTGGCTTTTGATCTCCGAATCGACGAGCCTAAGCCCCTCCTCTTCGTTTGCCTTCAAAACCCTGAGATTGAAATTCAGCTCTTCGGCCAAAGGAACCGAATGAGCCCGAAACTCAAGCCGATGAGCATCGTAAATCCGGACGAGCCCTTTGCTCTTCGCGGTGGGATTATAGAGAAAATCGCCCGCGCCATCCAAGTCATTCAAGATCCCGCGATTGACCCGCCTGACAAGCTCGAGGCGATTGAGCGCCAGGCCCTGCCGGGTCAGATCCTTCCCGGCCACGCTGATGTGGTAATGGAAACTCGCGGTTTTAAGGCGGCTATCCGAGGGATTCAAAATCTTGCGATCCACGCCGGCGCGCGCGGCCAGGGTCAGCACGTCTCTATAAAACGCGGCGGAATCCGATACTTTCAGGTTTTTCTCGTGCCTGAATTCGAGCGCGTCACCGTCGCGGCTCCAACTCAGCCTTCGAAAAAGCTTTGCTTCTTCCGGAGGCAAATCCTGCTTCACATGAATTCCGCCTTTCGCATAGTGGATCGCAAGCTCGGCCTTTTTCAAAGGCGATAAGCGCTCCCAACGAACGGCCGATTGCTTGGCGCTCGCAGGGAGCGCCTTCCACCTGGAGTGAAGGGTTTGCCAGGAAGAGCTGTTGGAAACAACGAGAGTGCCTTGCTGATGAAAAGCCTCGGGCGTTGTTTCGGGAAGGATCAGCTTTTGAGCCGCGACTGGCGGAGCCGCGCTTTCGGGAAGAATGAGCTTGGGCTGCGTGCCAAGCGGCTTGCCATCCGCACCGAGTAAAGACTGAGGCCGTGCCTGCATCGGTTGAACGGGCGGACTCTGCTCCCGGATCACCGCGGACTCGAGCTTGAGTCCCTGCGTGAGACTCTGGCGAAGCGCCTGAGGCAATGTGGAAAGCGCCTGGGGATCATCCCGCAGGTAATCGTCGAAAAAGTCGTCGGGCAGGATCTTATCGATTTCACGCCCCTCCTCGGCCTGAAGCCTTGCGAAATCGAAATAACCCGAAACATTGGCAAGAGACGCCGGCACCAGCTCGATCTCCATCCCGATCCGGAAGCCGGCCGGCGGCTCAACAAAGACCGGGTCTTTCGCATAAGCCGCGCCAATGCCCGAAAGCGTCGCGAACGCGAAAAAAGCTAATAAAAGCTTCGAGCCCGTAAGTGATGCCATCCCAATTAAGGTATCGGAATATATCAAGAAAAGGATTAGCGCCCTTTTTCTGAAAATAATCGACTGTAACAGTCGCTAAGCAAGATTCGAATCCAGTTCGCACGCTGCCATCGGCTCCTTCCCGACCAAGCCTAACCGCTGACGAATCGACTCTGCTCACGGCTCCGTGCCAGTCATCGTCGATTACAATATGGACATCCGACTTGAAATCATCGATCTCGCGGGCGGGGTTCTTGAGCATCGCCTTTTGTTTTCGCGGTAAGCGTTGAAGCCTAGCCCCAGAGATAGCTCTCGAATGTCGGATCCAAACTCGACAGGCTCATGAACAGCCCCCTAGTCCCACATTCCGCGCCTCTTCCCATCTCTTTCCATCCCAAGCCAGGATATCCACCCGAACCGTCCGCGCGCGGCCCGAGTAGCGAGCAAGGTAGCGCTCAATACTCCGGCGCAGGCGCAGCTGTTTGCGAAAGCCCACGCTCTCGATGCCGCTCACCCAAAAGTCGCCGGTGCGCGCCCTCACTTCGACGAAAACGAGCTCGATCGCCCCGTTTCGCCGATTCTCCTCAAGCACGATATCGATCTCACCGCCCCGCCAGCGGTAGTTTCTGGCGATAATCCGCGCCTCCTCCTGCCGGCGCGATATCAGCAAATACCGGCAAGCCTGTTCCTCGATCGCGAGCCCTCGATGTAATTTTGAGTCGGTCATGTCGCGGGCCTTGCAGAAGCTGCGCCGCCTAACGAAGACCGAGCACCGCCGCGACCGGCGCGAAGCTTCTTCGATGAATGGGACAGGCGCCGAGCCTTTTGAGCGCCTCGCCGTGCTTGGGCGTTCCGTAGCCTTTATGGACCGCGAATCCGTAACCCGGATAAGCGGCGTCCATTTCCGTCATCAACCGATCTCGCTCGACCTTCGCCAGGATCGAAGCTGCGGCGATACTGAGGCATTTGAGATCGCCCTTCACCACGGCGGTTGAGCCGAAACGGGTTTCTTCTTTGTAGGCCCGCGGGATCGCATTGCCGTCGATGAGGATATGCGAAATAGAAGATTTTGATTTTGAAAGCAGTTTGGCGACGCCATCCACCGCGCGAGTCATCGCCAGATGGGCGGCGTGGTAGATATTGATTTCGTCGATTTCCTCGACGCTGGCGAACCCGACCGAGCTTGCCAATGCCCAGTCGCCAATGAGCGGGGCCAGGCGCTCCCGCTGAACCGCGGTGAGCTCTTTGCTATCGGAAATCTCCGCGATCCACGGATACGAATCGAAGTCGAGCGACGGCGGGAGAACAAGCGCTCCCGCCGCCACTGGACCTGCAAGACAGCCTCTTCCCACTTCGTCGACGCCGACGACGATGCGAAGAGGATAACCGAGCCGCGTCTCCCAATCGATATTGGGCGAACGCATCGGTTTTTACTTCTTGGTTTCGGTTTTCTTGGCTTCCTTGGCGGCAGCCGACGCGGCCTGAGCAGCGAGCGTTTCGACTTCGCGCTCGACCTTGGCTGCCTTACCGACGAGCTCGCGCAGGTAGTAAAGCTTGGCGCGGCGAACACGGCCGGACTCGAGCACCTCCACCTTGGCGATTTTCATCGAACCCTCGAGGAAAATACGCTCGACACCCACGCCGTGGGAAATCTTGCGAACGACGAACGACTTGCTGCCGCCCGCGCCGCCGCGCGCGATCACGATGCCTTCGTAAGCCTGAACGCGCTCTTTTTCGCCTTCTTTGATTTTCACTTGAACGCGAACGGTGTCGCCCGGCTTGAAATCCGGAAGTTCAGCGCGGGCATTGCTCTTTTCGACCAGCGCCACTTTCGCGGCCAAGCCCTTTTGGGGCAGCTGGGAGCCTTTACCTGTTTTGCGATATTTTACTTTGGTACCTGCCATAAAAAACTCTCACTTATCTAAACACATCTTAAAAACATTTTACAAACGCCGGCCTTTTGTCGTTTTCACTTATGGGTCCACTCACGGGTTCACCCATGCGCGAAAACCGGTTACTGTCCGAAAAGCCGATCGAGAATAATCGCGACCGCCGATCGAACTGAGAGATGGTTATAGCTCTTATAACCTCTCTCGATATCGTCTTTCGGCCCGTACACCGGGGCCAGAATCCGGTGTACCTCGGGATGAAAAACGTCCGACACTCCCCAGCCCGTTCCGAAAACGATCGCGATCGGTTTCGATTTCGGGCCTCGGTCGATCAATTCTTTGCGGTAAGCCGCATAGCTGATCGTGTTCGGAAGCGGCCTCGCCTCAGTCAGCACCACTTCGGGATGCTGACCTTCGTTTTCGGCCGCTATAGCGGTTTTAACCTCGTCGAAATTCCGCGCCATCCGGATCAGCGAAACCGCTTCAACGCGATCCGGATGATATTCACGCGAATGATCCGTGCGCCAGTGCGCCAAGATCCGCTCGACGAGCTCATGCTGATCTTCAATCGGCGTCACCAAAAAGTACTTCTTGATACCGAACGTCCGACAGGAGCGCGCGATATCGTGAATGTCCATATTGGTGACCGAAGTCGTGACGAGCTTTCCGTTTCGATTCGTTACCGGCGTGTGCAAAAGCACCACGTAAGCGGGAACAAGAGGAGGCGTAAAGCTCTGCACTGGATCAGACACGAGTGGAGAGGGTGTAGCATCCCTCGAACGCCGGATCAAGTTAGGCTTTGTCCGGCGAATTATTTCTTCAGCAAATCAGGACGTTTCCGCCCTGTTCTCTGCCGAGAATGATGCTCCCGCCAGCCTGCTATCGCCCCGTGATCGCCCTCGGTCAGGACCTGAGGGACAGCAAGACCCATGAACTCCTTGGGGCGCGTGTATTGCGGATACTTGAGCATATTGTTTTCAAGGCTATCGCCGCTCACGGACTGTTCGTTTCCGACCACGCCGGGAATGAGCCGGGTCACGACATCGGCAACCACCAAGGCCGGAAGCTCTCCCCCCGTCAGGACATAATCGCCAATGGAGAGCTCACGATCGACGCAAAGCTCGATAAAACGCTCATCCACCCCTTCGTAATGGCCACAGACCAGAATGAGACGGGAGAAGCCCTGACTGAGCTCACGAGCCATGGATTGATCCAAGCACGGCCCCTGAGGCGAAAGCAAAACGGTCAAAACCTGGTTCGCGTCGCCCCCGACTTCAGCCACGGCCCGATCATGCGCGAATTTCCACGCATCATACAAAACATCGACCTTGAGCAACATTCCCGCGCCGCCGCCGTAAGGGGTATCATCCACGGTACGATGCCGGTCACGGGCGAAATCACGAATTTGAATGGTTTCGAAGGATGCGAGGCCCTTGTGCTGGGCCTTGGCAAGGAGACTAGCCCCTAATGCGGGCTGGATCATTTCAGGGAAAAGGGTCAGGAAATAAAAACCTAACCGTTTACTCGATGATTTCGAGGACAGTCCGCTTTCTAAGTTTGGTCGAGGCTCCATTTAAAACCGTCCTCACCGCTCGCGCTGTCCTGCCCTGTTTGCCGATGATCTTTCCAAGATCTTCTTTGGCAACTTTGAGCTCGATAACCGTCGTGTTCTCACCCGCGATTTCGTTGATCTCAACTTGATCAGGAAAATCCACCAACATGCGGGCCATATGCTCGATCATCTTACCGAGCTCACTCAGCTTTTGATCACTACCGGCAGGTTGCGACATCGGCTTGGTCTCCCTCTAAGGCCCTAGGGGCTTGAACGAAGACAAGCCCAGGGCAGAAATAACCACTTGCTCGCTTATAAAAGCGAACAAGTATTATTCTGCAAGGCTTTTGAGGAGTTGTCCAACCGTTTGTGAAACCTGAGCGCCACGGTCGCGCCATGCCTTAACGGCGGCGGCATTGACTTTCACTTTTTCAGCGGCGGTCTTAGCTTTTGGGTAGTAGTGCCCCAGGTTTTCCAAATAGGCGCCATCACGCTTCTTAGCGGAGTCCACGGCGACGATCAAATATTGCGGATTCTTTTTAGCGCCTTGACGGGAAAGGCGAATGGTAACGGCCATATGAAAACTAGATCCTTTCTTCAATTCTCGAGAATGGGTCCAGTGGTTATCAATCCTGATCAGCGCCGTCAAGCGTGAAAGAGAGATAAGACATCGGCGATTCGGATTTTGTCGTCCTTCAGGGTTTTCCAGGTCGGTTTCAGCATTCGGGCAAGCGCCCCCTCCGGAAGCGGCTCCGTCCGATCCCGCATGCTCGTCAAAAGAATGACAGGAACCTTGAGGGACCGCAGCTCCTCCAAAAGGTCCAAGCTCGACTCCCCCGGCAAGACTTCATCCAAAAGCACTAAATCCGGAAACCGGCGAGTCAGCTCAAGCCGGGCCTCGGCCCCATTCCGAGCCATCCCGGTGACCACAAAACCATCAATCTCCTGAACGACCAGCTGAACCAGATGCGCCATCACATCCACGTCTTCGACGATCAGAACCTTCACCGGTGATCGATTCATGACTGAACCTCTGCCTGAACCAGATGAGCCACGGCATCAACCCATTCCGGGGCCGAATTCAAAGAGGGAATCAAACGCAGCCATTCGCCGCCCAAGCTTCGAAACTGCTCATTGCCTCGAATGGCCACTTCTTCGAGCGTTTCCAAGCAATCGGCGACGAAAGCCGGGCACATCACAACGACCCGTTTATGCCCGCGAGCGGCAAGCTCCGCATAAAGATGATCGGTATACGGGCGAATCCACGGCGTCACCCCAAGTCGCGATTGAAAGCCGATCGAATAAGAATCTTCCGAAACCCCCAAGCGCGAAGCCAGGCCGCGGGCAGTGGCAAAGCATTGCGCGCGGTAACAATTGACGTTGGCCTTGGTCATTTGATCGCAGCATTTCTCGCTCGCCAGACAATGCCGGCCCGTTGGATCGGTTTTTTTCACCTGACGCTCGGGCAAGCCGTGAAAGCTGAAAATCAGATGATCGTGACCGTCTTCCATGCTCTTACGGGCGACGGCGGCAAATGCGTCGAGAAAAACTGATTCGCCGTAGAAGGGCGGCTGAAAGCTGAGCTTCAGCGCCGGCGCGATTTTCCGAACCACTCGCCTGCATTCCTCGATGGAGGATTCGGTCGCCGCCAGCGAATACTGGGGATACAGCGGGATTACCCTCACCTCTTCGACGCCGGCTGTTTTCAGCTCCTGAAAGGCTTTCTCGATCGACGGGTTTCCATAGCGCATTCCGCCGACGACCTTGTAGCCTGCGCCCAGACGGGCGGAAACTCCGGCGACCAAGTCATCCAGGTGCACCAAAAGCGGCGAGCCTCGCTGAGTCCAGATTTTGCGGTACGCTTCGGCCGACCGCGCCGGCCTGCGTGGCAAAATGACCGCATGCACGAGCAACCAACGGGCGATCGCCGGAATATCGACCACGTAAGGATCCATGAGAAACTCGCGCAGATAGCGGCGAACTTCTTTCGTCGTCGGTCCTTGACCGAAGCCGCGATTGGGCCCGGCCCCGTCGGGCGTTCCCAAATTCAGTAAAAATACGCCTTTAACGCTCATATTCGGATTCCAGATAACACCATCGGAACATCGTTTGCACCTCAAAGCAATAATCTATGAAAACCAAAGTCATCATGATCGTCAGCTTAATGAGTGCGGGCGCCTGGGCGCAGCTCACGACGTATCCGATGTGCGCATCCGGCACGATGGGTTGTCCGGGATTTTCGGGGGATATGAATTCCAGCATGGGCACGCCAGGCACCAATACCGGCCAGAACGCGCAAAACAATCTCCAGCCCTATGGAAGCAATTACCCGAATCAGGGAACTAACCAGCAGCCGGGGATCGCCGGAGGAACCAATCAGTCCCTCACACCGAACACACCGAACACCTCGACCATTACGGGCGACACATCGTCAGCTGGGACAAATGGAGCGGCCGGAATTGCGGGGGGCGCAAATCAGGCCACCAATCCCACGACCGGTCGAACCGTCGGTGGACCCAATCCGGGCCCGGGCACGAATACAATGGGCTCACCCGGTACCGCGGGAACCTACGGCGGCATCGGAGCCTATACTCCGAAGGGACCTTAAAATCCTCACTCAAACGCCTCGTATCGAACGGAGATAATCTCAAGCTCTTCCTCTCCGTTCGGTACCCGAAGGGTCACCGCCTCACCGGCCTTGTGATTGAGAAGCGCCGAGCCGATAGGAGAAATCCAACTCACATGCCCACGGCGCACATCGGTTTCATCGATGCCGACAATACGATAGGTTTTTCGGTCTCCCGACTCGTTTGAAATCTCGACCGTCGCCCCGAACAGGACGCGGTCGGATTTCTGCAGGGCCGGGTCGATGATCTCGGCCGCCTCGAGACGCTTCTGCAGAAAGCGAATACGCCGATCCATCTCTCGCAGCTTGCGCTTGCCGTAGGTGTAATCGGCGTTCTCGGAGCGATCGCCGTTGGAGGCCGCCCACGCGACGACCTTCGTCAGCTCGGGCCGATCCACCGTCAGGATTTGCTTCAGCTCCGCGCGCATGCGGGCCGCGCACGATGGCGTCATGTAGTTGCGGCGATTCGGCAGCTTCGCGAGCTCGTCCGAGCCACCAGGAAGATCGTCATCATCCGACTCGTCGGATTCTTTGGTGAATGCTTTGGACATCAGGTAGTTTCTTGGCCGACGTCCAAATAGACCTCTTTGGTATCGTCGTTATAACCGAAATATTCGGCGAATCGCCCCCAGGAAACGAGCGCTTCCACGATCGCGTCGGGGTTTTCGTTCGGCAGCCATTCGGCGACCCGTTCAGTGAGCGCCTCGACCGGGACACGCAAATGCTCGTCCGTGCGCAACAGGTTAGTCGTCATCTGCACGATCCGCAGCGCTCCGAAAAGCTCGTGCAGCATGCGCTTGCGCACGTTGATATCCCCATCGAAGAAATGGCGCCCCAGATCGGTGAGCTGGACCATCTGCTTGGGCGTGTCCACCAAATCCAGCAATTCGGCTGCTTTCACGAGATACAGGATGCGTCCGTATTCTTTGCCCGTGGCTTGCCCGAGCTCGAAAATATCGGCGGTGCCGCCGCGGTCGCCGATAGCCTCGAGCAAACCGATCATCTCCACGATCTGCACGTTCGGAAGCGACTCGAGCGGCGGCTCCTTGATCGGCGGGCGGGGCAACGCCGAAGAGGTCGGGCTCGGCGTTTCGTGCGCGCCGGGGGCATCCGGAATCATCGCCTCGGTGATCATCGCGTGGATCTGCTGCACCATGCGGCGGAACGCGGGCGATTGGTCATCCCGCGGATATGGAAGATCATTGACGATTTCGCGGCGAATATGGCCGGGATTGATGCCCATCACCAAAATCCGCTTGGCCATGAAGACGGCCTCATTGATGTTATGGGTCACCATCAGCATCGAACGCGTGGCGGTTTTCTTGTCGAGAAAGATTTTCACCATTTCCGTGCGCAGGGTGTCGGCGGTCAAAACATCGAGCGCCGAAAACGGTTCGTCGAGAAACAAAACCGGACGATCCATGACGATGGCGCGCGCCACCCCCACGCGCTGTTTCATGCCGCCGGATAATTCACGGGGATAGGCTTCTTCGAACCCCTCGAGACCCACGAGGTCGATCGCCTTTTTGACCCTGACCTTGATTTCGCCCTGGGGAAGACGCATCGGCTTCAAGGCGAGCGCGATGTTGGTATAAACCGTTTCCCATGGGAAGAGCGCGAAAGACTGAAAGACGAGCGCGACATCCAGATTAATGCCTTCGATCGGCTTTTCGCGCGAGAGCACCTCGCCGCTCGTGGCGGGAGTAAGCCCCGCCATGATGCGGAGACAGGTCGATTTTCCCGACCCCGAAGGCCCCAGCAGCGCGACGAACTCGTCGTCGTAGACCGAAAAATTGACGTTATCTAGGACCTTCACCTCGTTGCCGGACTCGAGAGTGAAAGACTTCATGACTTGCTTCAGTTGAATCAAAGGAGTTCGCATAAATTAATCCATTCTATAGCGGGTGCTGGCCAACCCGTAGATCCGCGACCAGACGGTGCGATTCAAAAGGATGACGATCACCACCATCAACGAAAGGCTGGCCGCGAGGACCGGCATATTCTGGCTCGCCGCCGCCATGCTGATCGTGGCCCCCAAGCCGCTCGTCTGCAGATAGCTGCCGCGATACAAGATAAATTCCGCCAAAATCGTCGCGTTCCAAGCGCCGCCGGCCGCGGTCACCCAACCGGTCACCAGGGCCGGAAAGACGCTCGGAATATAAAGCGTCCACCAGCGATCCCAAGTGGAAGTATCCATCAGCGCGGTCGCGTAAGTCAGCTCTTGGGGAACGCGCAAAGCGCCGGCCAGCACGTTGAAAAGCACGTACCATTGGGTGCCGAGCATGAGCAAAAACATCGAGCCCCAGTCGAAGTTAATCCCCAAAGCGAAGAGAAGCGCAAGACCCAACGGATAGAGCATCGGCGCGGGAAATGAAGCCAGCACCTGAATGATCGGTTGGGCGATGCGGAGCCGGCGGGAGTTCGTGCCGATCCAGATGCCAGCCGGCACGGCCCAAAGCGTGCTCAGAAAGAGCGAAACCAGAACGCGCATGAAACTCCAAAACGCGTTTCGGATCAAAACCACCCACACGCCCCAGGATAGCTCGGCGATCATCTGAAACAAGCGCCAGCCGCCATAGAGGGCCAGCACGACCGATCCCCAGGTCAACAGAAAATTGATCGCGCGGAGCGCGCCCGGCGAAAAATGCCATTTGCGCTGCAGAGACAATTTTATCGTATCGCCAGAGGCGGTGACCGGGTCTTGCAAAGAAACCGGCTGGAGCGCTTCGCTCCCTTGACCTTGGCTACCCGAATGGACCGCCGCATGCTCGCGCTGCTCGAAGCGATAGCGGCGATAAATCAATTTCACCCATCGCAAAAGCCGGGATTCGCGGATGAACAAACCCATGAGCGGCTCTTCGGGCGCAACGCCGGGCACATCCTCCAAGCGGAAGCGCTGGACCCACGTCAGGAGCGGCCTCCAGATCGCGAAATCCATGATGACGATCAACAAGACCATGGCGATGATTCCCGCGATCATCGCCCGCCGGTTGCCTTCAGCCACGGCGATCGCCATATAAGATCCGATGCCGGGCAGGCGGTAATCGTGGTCCCCCAAAGTGAACGCCTCGCAAGCGCTCAAGAAAAACCAGCCGCCCGCCATGGACATCAAGCTGTTCCAGGCGAGGTTCACCGCGGAGAAAGGAAGCTCAAGCTTGACCAAGCGCTGGTACCAATTCAAGCCGATGACGGTCGACGCCTCCATGAAATCGCTCGGGATCGATTTCAGCGAAGCGTAATAGCTGAAAGTCATGTTCCAAACCTGGCCGGTGAAAATCATGATGATCGCGGCGAGCTCAAGGCCGGTATTGGTTCGAGGAAAAAGCGCCACGAGCCCCAAAACCAATCCCGGCAAAAAACCCAGGACCGGAATGGACTGAAGAATATCGAGCGTCGGGATGATCACCCGCTCTGCCTTGGCTGAGCGCGCGGCGGCGTATCCGACGATGAGAGTGAAGATCAGCGACAGGACGTACGCCGTGATCCCCCGGATGGCGGAAAGCAATGTATAAGTCGGCAGAGCCCAGATCGAGAGATCGATTTTAGTGACGCTATGGAAATCCGAGCGGTACTCATGGCCGATTCGCACCAGGCCGTAGATCAGCGTGGCGAAAAGCATCAAGATAATCGCATCCGGAATAGCGGAAAATTTTCGAATAAACACCGTTCGCTGCATGAATCACCGCACTGAGATCAAAACTTCGACATTACTGACCTGCCCCACGCTCCCGAGCCGCCCGATCATCAAAGGCTCGTCCGAACCGGGCACCAAAGCTTCCAAAGCCGCCAGAAAGCGCCGGCCGTGCTCAAGCTCGAGAGCGACGGTCGCCACCCATTCCGATTCCTGGGGATAGGCGATCAAAAGGCGGCTTTCATCGTCCCGAAGCTTCCAGAAAATCCGCCACTCGTCGGGCAAATCCAATCGAAGCTCGCCGCCCCCGGGCACCAAGACTTCGGCCAGCTCCAGCGCGAGCTCACGATGAGCCTCGCGATCCAGCACGAGCTCCAGCGTGAAATCGCGATCGCCCCCGTATTCGCTCGTTTGGGGAACGACCTTTTTGTCTAGAGTGGATGATCTCCAATTCAAATGAGGCATTGTGCTACAGAGTAGCATAATCCGGCGAACCAAGGTACTTTTCCCAATATGCAAGTCGCATCCGTCTCCGCCGTAAAGCAATTTCGTTATTACGATCTGATCATGGCGGCTTTTGTTACGATCTTATTATGCTCCAACCTGATCGGCGCCTCGAAAGTCTGCACCCTTGGAGGCATCACCTTCGGCGCGGGCGTTCTCTTCTTCCCGATCAGTTATATTTTTGGCGATGTTCTGACCGAGGTTTACGGCTATCAGCGCTCGCGCAAGGTCGTCTGGGCAGGATTCGGTGCCATGGCATTTGCAAGCTTTATGGCATGGCTCGTTCTTGCCTTGCCCCCCGCGTCCGGCTGGCCCTATCAAGCGGCATACGAAACTGTCTTCGGCGGCACCTACCGGATCGTCATCGCATCGCTGTTGGCTTACTTCGCCGGCGAGTTCGCCAACTCTTACGTGCTTGCCAAGATGAAAATCCTGACGCAGGGCCGTCATCTCTGGACCCGCGTCATCGGCTCGACGATCGTCGGGGAAGGCGTCGATTCCATTATTTTCTACCCAGTCGCGTTTTTGGGTATCTGGCCTACCTCGCTCGTCGTAAAAGTGATGATCAGCAACTACTGCATCAAGGTCGGATGGGAAACCCTGATCACCCCGATGACCTACCGAGTAGTCGCGTTCCTCAAGCGAGCTGAAAATGAAGACTACTACGATTACGACACCGATTTCACTCCATTCTCACTCCGTATCTGAGATCTTTCGGGCCATCCGGGTCCGAAACTATCGGCTGTTTTTTTACGGCCAGCTCACCTCGATGGTCGGCACCTGGATGCAATCCATGGTGCAATCCTGGCTCGTCTACCGACTCACCGGATCCGCGCTCTGGCTCGGCGTCATCACCTTCGTCATGCAAGGCACGGCTTTCTTCACCAGCCCCGTGGCCGGCTACATCGTCGATCGCACCGACCGCAGAAAGCTTTTGATCTGGATCGAAGTGGGATCGATGATCCAAGCCTTTCTGCTCGCGGCGCTGGTTTTCACCGGAACGATCCGCATTTGGCAGCTCGCCGTGCTCTCCGCGCTCTTGGGTGTTGCCAACTCTTTCGAATCGACGACCCGTCATTCCTTCGCTTTCGATTTGGTCGGGCGCGCCGATCTTTCCAGCGCGATCGGCCTGAACTCGGTCACCATCAATTTATCGCGGGTGATCGGCCCGTCCATCGCAGGCGCGCTCATCGCCCTGCTCGGCACCGGCGGGGAAGGCTGGTGCTTCGTGATCAACGGCGCGAGCTTCCTTGCCGTGATCTTCTGCCTGGCGCTCATGCGCGAAGAAGAGTTACACACCCACCGGGGACCGAAAACGACGGAAGCACCAAGCGGTTTTGTGCATCAACTCACCTTGGGCCTGCGCTACGTCCAGGAGAATACGCAGATCCGCGATCTTCTGCTCTTCACGACCTTCATGAGCTTCGTGGGCTTCCCCTATGCCGTCATCATGCCCTTCATCGCCACCCAGACGCTTCATGGAGGCGCCAACACCTTGGGCTGGCTGACCGGGACTTTGGGCGTGGGCGCGCTTTTCGGAGGACTCAGCGCGAGCCGCCCGCGCAAAGGCACTCAGGCGATCTGGCGGAAAATCCTGAGCGATCTTTTCTTTCTCGGATTTTCGCTCGTCATCCTCGGGCTCTCGCGGTCGATGACGCTCTCGATGTGCGCGGCGACCGCGCTCGGGTTTTTCCTGATGGGCTCATTCCCGCTCGTCAACAGCACGATCCAGACGCTCGTCGACGATTCGGTTCGCGGCCGGGTGGTTTCGCTCTATACGATGTCGTTTTTAGGGGCGGGCCCGCTCGGGAGTCTCGTCATGGGCAGCCTGACCGACGGGATCGGCGTTCAGAAAGCCACGATCGGCTGCGGGGTGTTTTGCGTTTTATCGGCCCTAGCCGCCTTTTACGGGAGAAGATCCGAGCAAGCGAAGCCGATCTAGATAACTCCTCACCCCTTCTTCGAGCGAAATAAAAGGCTTAAGATAGCCTTCGTCGCGAAGGCGATCCATCCGGGCTTCGGTAAAATATTGGTACTTGCTTCGAATCGCCTCGGGCGTATCGATGAACTCGATTTTCGGCTCACGCCCCAGCGCCTTGAAGGTCACCTGGGCTAAATCCAGATAAGTCCTTGCGTGACCCGTGCCTAAATTGAAAATGCCCCGCCGAATCGGTTTTTCGAGCGCGAAATGCAAGACCTCGACGACATCTTCGACGGAAATGAAATCGCGGGTCTGATGGCCATCAGCGATATCGGGCCGATGACTGCGGAAAAGCCGCACCGAGCCCCGCTCGCGGATCTGGTCATAGGCATGAAGAACGACGCTGGCCATTCCACCCTTATGGCGCTCTCCGAATCCGTAAACATTGAAGAACTTAAACCCCGCCCAAGCCGGAGGACACCTGCCCGCCCGCTCCTCCTCCAAAGCCCAGAGATCGAATAGCCGCTTGGATTCGCCGTAAGCGTTCAAGGGCCGGAGCTGCGCTATTTGAGATTCCACATCGTCATACCCGCGCGTCCCATCCCCGTAGGTCGCCGCGCTGCTGGCGTAAACGAAGGGGATTTTCTTCCGGGTCGCGAACGTCCAAAGCTTTTGAGAGTACTCGACGTTCACCTGCCTGAGAAAAGCCTCGTCGGTTTCCGTGGTCCGCGAGCAAGCCCCCATATGCACGATCGCGGAAATGCGTTTGGCATTCGATGGGTTCTCAAGCCACTCCCAAAGATGGTCCCGATCGACGAGCTCACCCATTGCAATTCGGTCATGTTCGGGACGCGATTTGAAATGGGAGAGCCGATCCACGGAAACAACGGAAACGCTCCCCCTCAAGGACTCCACGAACGCGGAACCAATGAAGCCGGCAGCCCCCGTCACCAAATAGGTTTGCATGAACGGAGCTTAGCTTCTTTTCTCCGTCGAATCCATTACTTCAGGTGCTTCCGGCGCTTCGGATGACAAAGGGGGGCGCTGCGTGCGCTCGAGCCAGCGCCTGGCGAGCACTCGGGTCAGACGGGCATCAGAGCCATGGGTTGGGAATTTACGCCCATGAACCCGGGCATTCAATTCCCGGGGCTCTACCGAAGCCTGGGATGTCTCGAGCGCATCCTCGAAGTTATCTTCGAAGTTATCCTCGAAATTATCTGGGGGCCGACATTGCTTACCTAGCTCTTCAGTCCTATGAGTAGACATGGCCAAAGGGCTCTGCAACGCCTGCGCCAGATTCCGACTTGAAAAGTTTCATCTATTCAGGTATCCCACCGCCAGAAGAGGAAGCATTTTACTATGGCAAATACTCGGCAATCCGCAAAACGTGCTCGTCAGGCTAAAAGCCGCCAAGCTCGTAATACTATGGTTCGCAGCACAACCCGGACCATCCTCAAGACCGCGATTGAGGCATTCCGCGAGCGCGACGGCGAAAAAGCTAAGCAAGCTTACACGGCCGCGGTGAAGGCGCTGAGCAAAGCCGCCAGCAAGGGCGCGATCCCGAAGCGGCGCGCTGCTCGCAAGATCAGCCGTCTTACGCTCTTAGCTAAAAAAGTGGCCCCCAGCACGGTTGCTACGAGCAACAAGCGCTAATTCGGCCCTTTCATTGAGATTGAATACTTAAAACCAACCCCGCCCATGCCCCCAACGGCAGAAGCGGGGTTTGTTTCAATGAATAGTCCAACTCCTCGAGTCGCTGTTGCAGCTCGAGGATCTCGCTGAGCTTCCAATGCCGGCCCCATCTCTGAAGCCGTTCGGCGACATAGGGGCTCAATTTCAAACCAGAACGCGTGCCGCTCTCCCGTTCAGCGACCAAGAGCGCTAAGTGCCTGACGTTCCATGCCAAAAGACCCAGGAGCGGCAAAGACTCGTCCGGGCTATCGGCGAACGAATCAATGGACTTCAACGCCTGAGCGAGGTTTTTCGTTAAGAGCGCGTCTAAAAACCCCTCCACCGAATGAGCAAGGGAACCGGACGCTCCGGCACCCGCGAAAATGACATCCGCGCTCTCGCCGATCGAATATTTCTCAAGCTCCTGATCGATCGAATCCAGGCTCCAAGGATCCAGCTGCGAAAGCAAAGTGACGAGTCTCGGCTCAAGATTCAAGCCCCGACGCTTGGCCAAATACTGCACCCAAGCCTCGCGCTCGGCTTCCGGCACTTCCTCGCAAGCGACGACCGCCGCGTTCTCGAGCAAAGCCTTGGAAAATTTCTTCCGGCCGTCCAGATCTTTCGACAAAAACACGCAAACGCTGACAAGACGAGAGTCCGGCGTTTTCACGCGCGGACCAAAAAGCGAAGCCAAAACCTCAGGCTCCTTCAACGCATGCGCCTCCCGCACGATCACCAGACGCAAGCCTCCGCCGAGAGCCGAGCTTTGAGCCGCATCGAGGATCGCCGAAGCCCCTCCCGCCGAAAGATCGGTGGCATCGAACAAATCCTCGGAAAGCATCGATCCTAGGCCCAACGCGCTTCCCTCGTCACCGAGCACGGCTTTTCGGATCCGCCTCAAAAGCTCGCGGATTTTCATCCGCTCGGAGCCGTAAAGCCAGTAAACCGGCCAGAGATATCCCTGTTCGAGCTCTTTCTGTACGACTTTGGGTTCAAGCTTCGGCATCGTTTAAAAGCGGGCGAGCATCGCTTCGCGCACGTCCGACATCATGTCCTTTGAAACGCTGCGAATCGCGCGGTCATATTCACTGTTGTTAATCAGCATGGAGGTGGTGCCCAAGCTTCCCAGCTGATTCGACGCCGGAAAAAGCTGGCTGCGATTGAAGGCGCCGGACCAAATATTAGCCCTTTTCCCGGATTCAATATGGCGCTTATTCAAGCTAAACGAAACGCCCAGGACCGCATTATAATAGGTGGCGACGTATACGCTGCCGTAAGGCGGCAAAATGGAAGACAAAGCGGAACCGATCGTATTGGGGCTTAACCCCGAGGCCGCGCCCGTGGCTGCCACCTCCGTGTCCGCGCGGGTCACAATCGCCGACAAGACCGCATCCGCGTCTTCCGGCTCCGAAACCAAGTGAACGCCGTTATAAGACGCAAGGCTTTGCAAAAGAGCGTTGTAAACCACGTTTTCAATGCCTGCCTTGTAAGTATCGTTCCTGACCGGAGCGACGTAGACTTTTCTGACCCCTTCTTTTTCGAGCTCATGACTGTGGGTTCCCTGCAGGGTGTACCCGCAACCGGTCAAGCCCAGCACCAACGTCAGGAGAAAAGAACAAAACGCCTTGGCAGTCATTCACTTCACGTACTATCCAAAAGAGGGACGAATGGATAGACTGAAGCATGGGTTTTTTAAAGCTGACGGAAATTCTCAAACAAGCACAACGAAAATTCCCGGCCCTCTCCCGTCGCCTCGATGAGGCAGAAGCCCTCGGCCGCTGGGAATTAGCCGTCGGACCGATCATCGCCAAACATTCCCGTGCCCTTCGAGTCCAGGACAGCATGCTTTGGGTGGAAGTCGATCATCCCATCTGGAAATCAGAGCTCCACCACCGGAAACGCCAAATCCTGGAAATTTTAAACAAGGGCCGAACGGCCGACTCCCCATCCCCGGCGCCGGGAAAAAGCCTGCCCGACCTGCCCCCTTTGACGGATATTTTCTTTGTCGACTCAAAAGGAGCGAGTAATGCATCAAAAGGAGCGAGTAATGCTTCAAAAGGAGCGGGCAATGCCTTAAAGGGAACTCGCGGAACGCGCTCTTAAGAGTGCAAAACTTTCAAAATCCAAAACACGAATCCACCGGTCATCAGAACCAGCAAAAGCGCCCCGAAGCCCAAAAGACTCATGCCTTCAGCCCGGCCGACAACCATGGGCTTTTGCTGAACGGCCGCGCTGTTCGATGGCGGCGCCGAAACAAAAGAGCCCGGCGCAACCACGGTGCTCCCCTCGGGTTCCGTGCCTTGGGGCGGTTCTCCGGCCGGTGATTCCGCCAGAGGCGCTGAGCGCTGCTCAACGGATTTATCGGGCGCGATTTCGGCCGTGTCGGTCAGGGTGATCTCTTCGCCGTCTTTATCGCGTAGCCGCATTCTCGGCATTTCAATGCCCAAGTGAGCGGCGACTTCATCGCGCTCGTCGAGATGAATCCAGTAATGATTGGCGGCGCAGACCTCGTCGTTCAAACCCAGCTGCCCGGCGCGGATTTGGGCGATCAGCTCGTCCTTTTCGACCGGACCGAGAAGCTGGTTTTTTTGATTACGAATCAGCCACAAGCTCATTTGATCTGGAGCGCCGCGATCGAGCGCCTTTCCGCTTCCAAAAATGCCTGAATGGCGGGATGCTCTGATTTCACGAAATCACGAGCCACGCCCCAAAAAACGATATGCCCCTGATGTAAAAACGCGATTTGATCGGCAAGCAGAAGAGCGGACGGAATGTCGTGACTGATGACGATCGACGTGAGCGCCAGCTCGCGCTTCAGCGTTTCGATCAACTCGTCGACGGTCACGCGGGTCACCGGATCAAGACCCGTGGTCGGCTCGTCGTACAGCAAAATCGACGGCTCGCGGATGATCGCGCGCGCCAGGCCCACGCGCTTTCTCATGCCGCCCGAAAGCTCATTGGGGAATTTGTCGAAGATATTCTCTTTCATTCCCAGAATGCCGAGCGTCTTCTGGACCTTCTCGAAAACCTCGTTTTCCGGCAGCTTCGTGTGCTCCCACAAAGGAAAGGCGACGTTTTCGTAAATCGTCATGTCATCGAAAAGCGCTGAGTTCTGAAAGAGCACGCCGAAATGCACGCGATGCTCGGCGAGATCGCGACCGGACAGCTTGCTCATGTCCTTGCCCGCGACCCAGACCTCGCCCGAATCCGGCTTCAGAAGCCCCAAGATCAGCTTCAAAGTCACCGATTTGCCCGCACCCGACGAACCTAAAATATAGGTGAGCTTGCCAGCGGGAAAATCCAGGTCCACCCCTTTCAAAACGGCGTCACGCCCTTCTCGAAAGGATTTGTAAACGTTTTTGAGCTGAACGCCTGCCGATTGGATCACCGAATTTCCCTACCCATAGATTCTTTGTACTCGACCGGAAACCGATGTCAAAATTTCATAGGGAATCGTGCCCGCGGCTTCAGCAAGCTCCCAGGCATCCACCTCGGGACCCAGGATCTGCGCCCAATCGCCCACGCGGGCTTTTACCGAGTTCGTTTCAATGGCGCAAAGATCCATACTGACCCGCCCGATCAAGCGGCAGCGCTGTCCTTGCAGGCTGATGGCCCCCTTGTTTCCGAGCGATCGGCTCACCCCATCGGCATAGCCAGCGCCTAAGATGGCGTAAGGCGTGACTTCTTTTGCCTTGAAAGTGCCGCCATACCCGATCGATTCGCCGACTCGAAGTTTTCCCAGCTGCACGACCTTCGCTTCCAAGCTCATTACAGGCTGCAAACCTCGGCGAGGAGCCCCTTTCCAAGGAGCAATCCCGTAGAGCGCAAGCCCCGGCCGCACATGATCCGTGAGATCCTGAAGCCCGTACTGCTTCTGATTCCAAATGCCCGCGCTGTTAGCCATGTGAAAATGCGTGGCGGGCATGATCCCGGCAAGCTCCCGGCGGATTGCCTGAAAACACTGGACCTGGCTGCGCGTTAGCTTCGAGTCGGGCTCTTCGGCCATCGCAAGATGCGTGAAAACTCCCTCCGGAAAGGTGCTCGACGGACGGTTTCGGAGTGCTTTCGCGACCTGCGCCGCGAAACCGGGAGTCAGACCCAGGCGATTCATGCCCGTATTGAACATGATCTCGTAATCCAGCCGCTCTGCCCAACCGCCGCGCAAAAACGCAACCCAATCCGAGTCGGATTGAATCACCGGCGTCAGATTGTGATTCTCGCAAAACTGCCCCTTCTCTTCAGTCCAGGCAGCGGTTCCGGTAAAAATGACGATCCGGGTTTTTCGCGCCCGCATCCCCAGTTCGCGGCGCAGGTCCCGGCCCTCTTCCAGAGTCGCCACTCCGAACCCCGAAAGGCCCGGCATGCTCAAAAGCTCTCGGGCCGCCCACACTGCCCCGTGCCCGTAGGCATTGGCCTTCACCATGGGAAGAATTCCCTGGCCTGGCACTAGCGCACGAATCGCCGCGTAATTTTCTTTGAGCGCCTGAGCGCTGAGTCGCGCCACGACCCGGCCATTTTCTTCCGGATCCAGCTCGGAATCCCCAAATAAACGTGAACTTCTAAAAGCCCGAGGACCCGATAACGAGTGAGAATCATGAGTAGATGAAAAAGGAGTCCTCATATCTAGGAAGAAGGGTAGCACGGCGTTTCAATTGCAGCCCTGCATTAAATTTCTTGTCAGGATTGCATCAAGACGCTAGATTCCATGCCGTGTGGGAATCAGCCAGCATGAATTTCTTTAGTTTAGAGGGACTTTGGGTCGCGCTTGCACTGGCGGCCGCGCAAAGCCTTCTGCCAACCTGCGCGATCGCAGGGCCTCAAGACGCCCCCTCTCCCGATCCTTCAAGTTGGACCGACATCTGGTGTCTGCCTTGGTGGGGCTGCGGGTCAACCACGTTTGGTGGAAGCGGCTCCGACCAGCCGCTTCCCGGAAGCTGGACTAAAAGCACGTATCGCAGCCCTGAAGGCTTAGGCCAACGCGATTACTACGTCTACATTCCTGCGAATCGGCCCCAGGCTTCGGCAAACGGCGCGCTACCGCTCGTTTTGGCGCTTCATGGCTGCATGGAAGACGTCCCCACTTTCGCGGTGGAAACCGGCCTGAACCAGATCGCCGAAAAATATGGTTTTGTCGTGGCGTACCCGGAGGAATCCTCCGACGCGAACTCCATGCTTTGTTGGAACTGGTTTGACTCCGGCAACTCGCTTCGGGGCAGCGGGGAAATCGCGATCGCCGCGGGGATCGTTCAGGAAGTTTCAACCCAGATCCAAATCGATACCAATCAGGTTTTTGCCGTGGGCTTTTCATCCGGCGGCGCGATGGCTTCGAACCTCATCTCCTGCTATTCCGACATCTTTGCCGGAGGGATGATCCACTCCGGACTGGAGTTCCGCGCGGCCACCACGGCGGGCGACTCCATGACCACCATGGAATCAGGCTCCTCTCTCTCCCCGAGCCGAAGCGGGGCTCTTGCGGCTCAGTGCGCGGGCAATGCCGCGAAGCTTGAGACGGTGATGATTCTTCACGGCGATCAGGACGTCGTGGTGGATCCGGTGAATTCAAAACAAATCCTGGAGCAATTCACGCGCATGAACGACGGGCTCGATGACGGCTCGGTGGACGGAAGCCAGACCACCAAAATTCTGGACTCCCGACGGCTCAACGTGCCGAACGGCTATCCTTACCGAGTCGATTCTTATGGCGGCCAGGGCGGAATTCACATCATGAACGTCACCGTCGAGGGCATGGGACATGCCTGGAGCGGGGCTCATCAAGCCAGTAATTACGCCGATCCGGCGGGACCCGATGCCGGCGAAATGATGTGGCTCTTTTTAAGCCAAGCCACCAATCGTCCGGGCCGTTGAGCTTAATTATACAATACGGCGCCGGCGGCGCTCAGCTTCTGAAGACGGCAGTTATAGTCGTCGGGCACGTAAAGATTGCCGACGCTGTCGATCGCGAAGCCCTGCTCGCCGGCGAATTGGTCCGGCCCCGCCCCGGCGGAACCGATCGTCATGACGTAGTTTCCCGAAGCATCGAAGACCTGGATATTATCCAAGACCCAATCGCCCACGTACATGAGCCCTGAAGGCCCGATGGCCAAACCGGTTGGCGAATTGAATTGTCCGGCTCCATAACCGAGAGAACCGAATTGGCTTTTGTAATTTCCGCTGGAATCGAAAATCATGATGCGGACATTGCCTTGATCGATCACGTAAAGATCGCCCAGCGCATCGATGGCCAACCCTCCCGGGTACATGAACTGGCCGTTGCCGCTTCCCGCTGATCCGATGGTCTTGAGATAATTTCCCTGATCATCGAAAACCTCGATGCGATTGTTCCCCATGTCGGATACGTAAATTTGATCGCTGTTATCGATCGCAATTGCGATCGGCATGCTGAACTGCCCTGCTCCGCTCCCGCCGTACCCGATCGCCTGGATGAAATTTCCGCTCGAGTCGAATTCCGCGACGTCATTATTCAAAAAATCGGTGACGAAAAGATTTCCATGCGAATCCAAAGCAAGCCCTTCCGGCTGTGCCAGTTTTCCGATTCCGATATTTTGAAGGAATTTTCCGCCGGAACTGAAAACCGCGACCCGCTCATTGTTGAAATCCGAAACGTAAATATTTCCGTTGGAAGCGATCGCCGCGGCGGTCGGCTGGTTGAGTTGACCGTCCGCTCCCGCCGCCGTCGGGCCGAATCCCTCGAGATAGACCCCGGATGCGCTGAAAACACTCAGCTGACTGTTTCCGAAGTCCGGAACGTAAATATTACCGTCCGCCCCGACCGATACGGAAAACTCCGACGAAAATTGCCCTTCCAAAAGGCCCGCCGATCCGATGTTGGAGAGCCATACCCCGCTTGAGCTGAACACCGACACCCGCTGGTTGCCGTTATCCGCGACATAAACCTGGCCGCTCGAATCGATCGCGACGCCGCCCGGGCTATTGAGTTCGCCATCGCCCGATCCCGCGCTGCCGATCGTGGCCAAGTAGCTGCCAGAGGAATTGAACACCTGCACGCGATTATTATATTGATCCGAAACGTAGATATTGCCCGCCGCATCGACGGCAACCGCGTTCGGATTATTGAACTGTCCGTTAGATGATCCAAAACTGCCGAAGCTCAGCGAATAAAACCCGTTTGAATTGAAAACTTCGACCCGATTATTGCCTTGATCGACAACGATTACTTGTCCGAGCAAGCCCACGGCGACCGCGGCCGGGCCGTTCAGATCCCCGTCTCCGTTTCCGGCGGCTCCCACCGATGAGATGTAATTTCCCGACGTGTCGAAGATTTGAACGCGATTATTGTAATAATCAGGCACGTACAATTTGTCATGGCTCAAGGCCAGGGGATAGGGATATTGGAATTGGCCAGGCTGAGTTCCCGCCCCGCCGAAAGCATTCTGCAAATCCCCGTTCCGATCGTAGATCTGCACTTGTTGCGCGCGCATGCTGACGCCGTAGATTTTTCCGTCCGCATCGACCGCGACGGAGTTCAGCACGCTCATCGTTCTTTGATTCCCGACTGGAAAGGCGGACACCTGGACAGTCGTCAAAGCAGCGTTAGCTGAAGTGGAGTTTCCGCTACCGAAACCCTTAAAATTGCACGCGGATAGGCCCATGAAAAGAGCACAGAAAACTAGCCCACAGGCAATGCGTGACTGATCGCAGCCTTGTTTCATCAACGACGTCCCTCACAAGTTGTTGATTAATTGTATCAAGTATTCAAATCCTCTGTCAATTCGGACGAAGCACCCATGTCAGTTTTGACCCAGATGCCTCGCAAATATGTTAAGAATCCCCCATGCGCACCGTTTCCAACTCTTCACCGCACGTACTCATCCTGGGTACGGGAATCGCGGGGCTGAGCGCTGCCCTAAAGTTTGCAGAACAACCGGCGACCCCAGGGGGGCAACCCATTCAAGTGACTCTGGTCTGTAAGGCCGACCCCGCGGAAGGAGCCACCCGCTACGCGCAGGGCGGAATCGCGTCCGTTTGGTCCAAGCAAGACAGTTTCGAAGAACACAAACAAGACACCCTGACCGCCGGGGCGGGCCTCTGTCACGAAGACATCGTCGATATCACGGTTCACGAGGGCCCCGAGCGCGTGCAGGAGCTCATTGATCTCGGCGTGGAATTCACTCGGGCCGAAGGCGCGAAAACGGCGCGCGACCCGGCCGAGGAGTTCGACTTGCATCGGGAAGGCGGGCACGGCCAACGACGCATTCTACATGCCGACGATCTGACCGGTTGGGCGATCGAAAAAGCGCTGCTCGCGAAAGTACGCGAGAATCCCAATATCCGGATTTTGGAAAACCACATCGCCGTCGATCTGATCACCGAAGGCAAACTTTTTCGCCGTTGGAGAAAAGCGGGGCCCTGTCTCGGCGCTTACGTTCTTGAGGAAAAGACCGGAAAAATCCATGCGATCGCGGCCGACGTCACGCTGCTGGCGACCGGCGGGGCGGGCAAAGTTTATCTCTACACTTCCAACCCGGACGTGGCCACTGGCGACGGCATCGCCATGGCCTACCGCGCGGGCGCGAAGATCGCCAATCTCGAGTTCATGCAGTTTCACCCGACCTGCCTCTATCACCCCGGCGCGCGGACCTATCTGATCACCGAGGCGCTGCGCGGCGAAGGCGGCGTTTTGAAAAATCTCGCGGGCCAGGAATTCATGAGCAAGCACCATCCGATGGCCTCGCTCGCTCCCCGCGACATCGTCGCGCGCGGCATCGATTCCGAAATGAAGCGCACGGGCGACAAGCACGTCCTGCTCGATTGCACGCATATGTCCGAAGAGGAGTTTCGCCGGAAATTCCCGAACATCACCGAAACCTGCAATCACCTGGGAATCTACCCGCCGAAGCAGCCGCTTCCCGTCGTTCCGGCGCAGCACTACACCTGCGGCGGCGTGCTGGTCGATGCGCACGCGCAGTCGTCGATTGAGAATCTCTACGCCGTCGGCGAAGTGGCCTGCACGGGCCTGCACGGCGCCAATCGCCTGGCCAGCAATTCGCTGCTTGAGGCGGTGGTCTTCGCTCATCGCGCGGTCGAGCATGTGGCGCCCCGGCTTGCCGCGATTCACGCGAAGCGCTCGCAAGCGACGCCGCAGGGATTGCCTGAATGGGACTCCTACCACGCGGTCGAACTCGAAGAGCAGATCGATATCGCGGCCAACTGGCTTGAGATCCGCCACATCATGTGGAATTTCGTGGGCATCGTTCGCAGCAACCGGCGACTGGAGCGCGCCAAACGCCGGATCGATCTGCTGCAGGCCGAAGTCAACGCGTACTACTGGAATTTCCTGCTCACCAAGGATCTGATTGAGCTTCGCAACCTGCTGCTCATCGCCGATCTCGTGGTTCAAAGCGCGATGATGCGCAAGGAAAGCCGCGGCCTACACTTCACCGTGGACTATCCGACGCGCGATGACGCCAATTTCTCGCACGACACGGTACTGTTTTCCTAACAACAGATAACCCAGGCCCCAAACGGTAGCGAGCCGCAAAACCGTCGCGATCAAAAAGAGCGCGCGAAAACCGCCCCAAGGCTGAAGCCAAATCGCCAGCTGGGCCCCCGCCAGATTCCCTATGCCCGAAGAAAGCGCGGCCGCGGCCGAGGCCACGGCGAAAGGCCCCGCGCTTTTTCCCTGAGGCGATCGCTCGAGCTGCAGCTTCATGTAAACGAGCAGATAGCCCGCCGAGAACATGCCGTTCGAGAAATATTCGAAAGGCGCGAAAACTCGAACCGAACCCGCCCCGGTGAAAACGTAAAACATCGGGGAAATCGAGATCAAAGTAGCGGAAGCGAGAAACGCCGAGCGCCAGCCGTCCACCCGGTCGATGCGCCTGCCCCAGAAAAGCGCGGCCACGAACCAGCCGATATTGCCCAGCATGAGCCAAAAGGCGACCGTGCCCATCGAGAAGCCCAGCTCTTTGGTGAAAAAATAAGGAAAGTAAGGACCTGCGATCTGAATGCTGAATTGAAAAGCGGCGTTGAATAAGACCAAGTTTCGAAACATTTCGTCCCGGAAAGGCTCGCGGATCAGGTCGATCATCCGGGTCGAAGGCGCCACCTCGTTTTCCGCCCGAATCGATTGAACATCGGGCACCTTCGCCAAAAGCCAGGTCGATAGTGCCGCGCTCAGGCACGCGCACCCGAGCAAAATACCATAACCCGCGGGATAGCCTCCGGGCCGCCAGCCGGCCCAGAGAATCCCGAGAAAATGGACCACGATGACCGCGACCATGGTGTAGCGCTGGCGCACGCCGAAAAACCGACCGCGCACGCGCGGTGCGACCAGCTCCCGAATCCACGCCATCCAGGCCGCGCCGCTCGCGCTGCCAATGAGCTGGGAAACGAGGCCGACAATCGCCGACACCAGAAACCATTTTTTTGCGGGAAAAACTTCGTGACCAAGCGCGCTCTGGAGCCCCCAATACCAGCCCAGGCAAAGTGGAATCAGCCAAAGCACGCGAGCGAATGCGGCCGAACCCACGACATATCTTCGAACTGAAGCGGACCGATGATAAGCACCGAGAGTCGCGAATTGGCCGACCGCTCCGATCCAGGGCACGACCGTGATCAAGCTGAGCAGGCCGACGCCGACGCCGAACTCACCCGCGAGCCCGCTTAGATAAGTGGGCCCAGTCCAAGTGTCATAAGCGTAGGAAAACGCGCCTTCCAAGAAGAGAAGCTGAAAAACCCCCATCGTCATTAGCATAGGTTTCAAAAACGCGATCGTCCACTCGCCCATTCGGGCTCGCGGGTCCTACCGATCGCTTTTGAAACCATTCCTTAAGTCCACAAGTCTACCACCGGCGCATGGGATAACCATCTTGAATCTTGAATCTTGAATCTTGAAACACTCTCGAAATAACGGGAGCGATCAGCCGGCCGTATTTTGAAGATTCGCGGGAGTGAAATTCACCACCGCGGTATCGTTGCCCTCGAGCTTGGCCGCACCGTGCAGCTCAATGGCGTAGCCTGAGCTTAAATTCATCGGGATCGGCGAATCGATCGCGTACACGTTCGTCAACTGGCCGTCATAAGTCCAGCCGTTCGTCGAGCTTTGCGGAATGACCTGCGGATTCGACGTATCGCCGCCCGGATACTTGGTCACCGTGAGGGTCGAAAGATTCGGGGCGCTCGCGATGAACAAATACTTGGTTTCATAGCTCATGCGAACCGCCTGCAAGGAAGAGCTGAGGCTCGAGAGCACGCCGCTGATCTGACTGGTGCAGATATCATAGCTCTGGCCGCCCAACATCGAGGCCATCGCTTGATATCGGGTTCCCACCGCGGAGTTCCCGCCCAAGCAGCTTTCGTTGTAATTCTGCTCGTTGGCCACCGCGGCGTAAAACTTGACCCCGGAGGCGTTGCCGCCCTTGAGGTTCAGCATTTCCTGCTGATAAGTATTCAGGCTTGACTGATAGGTGCCATTACAAGGCACCAGAAGTCCGTCACCCGAGCGTGGGCAATAAGTCACGCCGGAGCTGTCGTCCTCGTTGCTGAGCACGACCACGACCAGAAGCGCGTCGTTACGGATGAGATTCGTGCTCGAGCTCGCGCCCTGCATCGCCAATAAATTCTGCGTAATATTCAAAAGCCCGTATTCCTGGCCGTTATTCACGTTCGAAGTGAACGTGTTCGCCCAGGCGAACCCGCCGAAGCTCGACGGAGTGCTGAATAGGCTCGCGCTCAAGTTCTCGCCCTGGCCCGGACTTCCTTCGACCGCGCCCGGATAAGGCGAGATCCAGGAAGATCCCCAGTTCGCGTCGTATTGGGATGCGACGGCTTGAAGAGGCGAGACCTGAGTGGTGAGCGGCACCACGGTAAAGTGATAATCCCAGCCCGATGATTGAAGCTGGTTCAAAAAGCCGGGGAATTGGGTCGCAAGCTGATTGTAAGCTTCGTACATCGAGCCCATGTCTTCTTGGGCGAGCACGATATCGACTTTCGCCGCGATCTGAAAGGTGCCCGGAGCGGCCTGCGCGAGGCTCGTGCTTCCGGCCTGGTAAGCCTGGCTTCCGCAGCTCGTGATGAGCGCTCCAGCCAGGCCCAAGGCCGCCGCGACAAGGTGCTGCTGTGATTTCATGTTCCACATAAAACTCTCTCCCAAGCAGACCTATCGCAAGCCCGGTGCCAAACGCGACACAGGAGCCCGGAATCAAGGCAAGCCTCGAATTTCCAATATCTTTTTAATTAATCGACGGAATCCTCTTACTCGGAAAAAACCGGGACTGAACCGGAAAACGACAGACGGATGTCTAATTCTTAGACGCTGATTCCCTCATTTTTAAAGTTAACTGAGATAAAAAAACCAAGAAAAACGGGGTGTGTCCCGTTGGCAACACCATTGCAATGAGAACCCCCGTTATGACCGCTAGGAGAAAGTTTTCAAACCGACTCACCTACACCTTGTTGGCAACGGCAAGCCTCGCGCTTGCGAGCCCGACGATCGCGCTTGCGGCCGAATTCAAGTTTCCAGCCCTACTCTGCGTTTATCGTTACTCGATGGTCAGCGACCGCAACGCCGCGGGCACAAGCCTGGGCTCCGAACAGCTCTATGGTTTCGATACCGGTGAGCAGGCCTTGCGCGTTCAGAACATCCATGACAACACGGGCGAGATCAGCGCGGAATACGACATCCCCGATACCGCCTATCGCTTCCGCTTCGACGGAAAAATTACCCAAAACGCGGGCGGCGGCCGCAATGACGTGATCCAACTCCGCACCTTCCTGGAAAAGAAAAACCCCGCGACCGGTGAATATGCCGTGGTCGGCATGAAGATGTCATCCGTCAGCGGAACCGAAGCCGCCGACGGCTCGATTTACAAGAATATCTTCGCGAGAGCCTCCAATAACGAGCTGAACGTCTTCCGCGGAACCAACGGAAAAATCGACCCCGACAAAGTCGCTCAAGGCATCCAAGCGGGACAGCTCGCGCAAGGAACCGTTTTCAATGCCGGCCCCGTTTGCGGCCTAATGGATATGCGCACGCTGAAAAGCATTACCAACCACGCGCAAGAACTCTCGGATTTGCTCGGCCCGGCTCCTGCCGCGGCACCGGCCACCGTCAATCTGCCGGTCATCGTAAGCCAATCGCCCGCGCTCGATCCATCACCCACGCAGCCGGCCACCGCGCAGCCGGAAGTACCGAACACCCCTAATCCCGCGCGCGACGAGTTCGAACAAGCTTACCCCGAGCTTGCGACCCAAACGACCGAGAGCAATCCCCCAGGCGTAAATGATCGCCCGGCCGCCCCCACTGCGGCGGAAATTCAATCTCAGGAGCAACAGGTCACTCAAGCCGAAGCGGAAGCCCGAAAGAACCTTGCCGTCGAAAACGGCGAGGTCACCCCGCAGCTCAGCGCCCCGCCCGTCCCCCCAGCACCGGAGACGTTCCAAGCCGCCCCTCCAATCACCGAGCAATAAGCCACTCGACGACCCGGACATGTTCCGTTAAACTTTGGGTTATGGAAAATACTGGGAAAGTTCTATTCAAAGATGAGTCCCCTCAGTGGTTTGTGGCTCTCGGCAATAACTGGATCGGCCCCCTGCCGGCCTCCGACGTCTACCAAAAGATCGTCGCGCAAGAAATCAGCTGGGCTCACTACGTCTGGCGCAAAGGTCAGCGCAACTGGGTGCGTATCTGCGATACGCCCGAATTCCAAGCGGCGGCCCCTTCGGCGCCGGGAGCAAGAATCAAATCGGAAGTGACCGAACGCTCTCAATCCAGCGCCGCGCTCACGCGCAAGGCCGTGATCCGCCCTGCCCCTCCCAAGCGCGAAGCCACGGGCCCTGAAGACGATCCGAACGCGAAGATTTGGTATCTGCACTGGAACGATACGCAGTATGGCCCGTTCTCGACGTTTGAAATCGAGCAGATGATCGCCGCCGGGCGCATCAACGGAAGCCATTATCTCTGGAAAGAGAAAATGACCAAGTGGGAGCGTATCGAAAAGCTCGCCACGTTCGCGGCCCACCTGAAAACGGCGTCCCCCAAAATGCCGGAGGCGCCGTCGTCCGCGCGCGCGAACAAGCGTCATACGCCCCGCAAGCCGCTGCTCGCGAAAATCTATCTGGCCCATGAGGACGCTCTTCTGACCGGCGTTTGCCGCGACATCAGCATCGGCGGCATGCAGGTGCTCACCGATCGCGTGCCCGCAAGCGTGGGCGCCAAGATCAAGCTGAACGTCAGCCCCGCGGATTCCGAAAAGAGCTCGACAGCAAAGGCCACAAACTTCAAGCCGTTCGTGGCCGAAGGCGTGATCGTCCGCGTGCTTGAGGACGGCCGAGGTTTTTCGTTCCGCTTCGATAAGATTTCGGACGCGGCCAAGCGCTCGATCGAAGCCTATATCCAGGCCAATGCCTAACCCGATGGCCTTAGGCATCGTTCAGCCGGCGGGCTTTCCGCCCCTGCCCGCGGGCTGGAGCACGGAGTTCACGACTTATCCGAGCCATGACGGGGAGCTGAAGCTCTTTTCGGCGACCCATACCCGTCCCGACCTGAAAAAAGTCACGAGCCGTCCCTTGCGCGCGCTGGTGATCGCGCACGGAATCGGAGAGCACGGCGGGCGCTATCTTCACTTCCCGCATTATCTCGCCGACACCGTCGATCTCCTTTTCTGCCCCGATCATCGAGGGCACGGCAGGTCCGAAGGTCTGCGGGGTCATGTGGATCGTTTCACCGACTACTCCGAAGACCTCCGAGTCGGAATCGAACGTCTGGGAAGCCAATACGAAATCCACGTGCTCGGTCACAGCATGGGCTCGCTGATCCTGATGAATCTGCTGATGGATCACCCGGAGCTCCCCCTGTATTCGGCGATTCTTTCGTCACCGCTTCTCGCGGTTTCGGTCGAAGTGCCACTGATCAAAAAAGCGGCGGCGGGCGCGCTCTCGAATTTATGGGGCAATTTGCAAATCAGAACGGGTCTGAACGCCTCGATGCTCTCGCATGACGCCGCGGTCGTCGAAGCCTATCGCAAAGACCGGCTCGTGCACGATTTCTGCACCCCTCGCCTCTACACGGAGATGAGCGCCTCGATGAAAAAAATCAGCCATCATGCCGAAGCCTTCGCCGAGCGCGTCCGCCTGCCGCTCCTGATGCAGGTTCCGACCGGAGATAAGATCGTGAACTCCGAAGCCGCGATCGGTTTTTTCCACGCCGTGAAATCCGCGAAAAAAGACGACACGCTCAAGCTCAAGACCTATCCCGGCTTTTTTCACGAGGCTTATAACGAAACCGGGAAACAACAGACCTTCGAGGACCTCAAAGAATGGCTCAGCTCCGAAACCAGCTCATCGAGCTAATCCGCAAACACAGCTATCGCGAAGGCGATTTCACCCTCGCTTCAGGCCAAAAAAGCTCGTTCTACATCGACCTCAAAGCGACGACCCTTCATCCCGACGGGGCTTGGCATATCGGCGAGCTCGCGGTTGATTTGCTCAAGCGCGAGGAAATCGAAGTCGACGGCGTGGGCGGCCTGACCCTAGGCGCCGACCCGATCGCGACCGCCGTATCGCTCGCCGCGCGCGCTCGCGGCATCATCTGGCCCGCCTTCATCGTGCGCAAAGAACCCAAAGGCCACGGCACCTCGCGCTACATCGAAGGAACGGAAAACCTCAAGCCCGGCGCGCGCCTCATCGTCATCGAAGACGTCGTCACTACCGGAGGCTCGAGCATCAAAGCCATCGAGCGCTTGCGCGAAGCAGGCTACAATCCCGTCGCCACCCTGACCGTGGTCGACCGCCAGCAAGGCGGCGCCGAAGCGATCATGAAACTGGGACTGAAGTTTTTCGCGCTCGCGACGATTCAGGATATCCGCGGGGGTTAAACCCCGATGGTTCAATGAGAGTGCTGCATCCTATGATGGGCAGAACATAACGTCACTAGATTTTCCAAACCGTTATCACCGCCATAGGCTCTATGCCGAATATGATGTACATCGAGCCATCTTCGACTTCCACAGCGCACCCCCTGCGAATCCAGATGCGCGCATTGCCCTCCATCTCTGAGTTGCACTTGATGTTTGATAGTTGCCGGAATTGCCTTCGCCGTGACATGTCCCGTGACATGTTTGACTGATTTATTCAGTATCCTCTCAGCCTTGATCACCGGATCTTTGCGTTCCAAGTAAACATCAGCCATGGCTTCAAGAGCGTGCTCCAAATTGGCCGCATTTGATATTCTTTGTGACTCGAGATCTTGGACGCGCTTTAGCTTTGCTTCCAATGATTTTGAAATCCCGACCCTGAGCTCTAAGCGATCTTCGCATACAGGTTTCACACGCTCTTCCACCGACGCTCTTGGGCAAAGCTTTGCTACTTCTTCTTCGAGTTTCCTGGACGACATTGTTTGGGCTTTTGCCACCCATTCTCGCTGGTTCTCCAGCGCCAAAACCGGGGTAATCTTTCGGGCTTTCGAAACCGAAAGCTCGCCGTTTTGAATCGCCTCGTGCAAGGCCGGCATCTCGCGAGCCTTTCGCGCGACTGCAATGAGATTGGACGTAACGCTCTCCGATAATCCGAGCGCTGAAACGGAATACGAAAACAGGCTCGTATAACCCAAGTCGACAAACGCGCGCGATTCATCCAATTCCTGAAAAACGGAAATCAAATCGGCTTCGGCCTGCTTGAATCTCGCCGCGGCTTGAATCGCTTTTCGATGGATGTCTTTCATGAGAAACGCCCTCACTCACCACATATCATATCGTAATTTTATGTATACTTTTATTTACAAAGGAATTATCGCGATGGCGATCGACCCATGATCGAAAACAGGTTATGCTGCAGTAATGAAACTTCCCGAAGGCGCTTTCGACGCCTATCTTTTCGATTGCGACGGGACGCTCGCTCACTCCATGCCCATTCATTACCAGGCATGGAAAGAAGTGCTGGCACCTTGGAATTGCGAGTTCCCGGAAACGCTTTTTTATGAATGGGCCGGGCGGCCGACCGAGGCCATCATCCACAGTCTCAACGAAATTCATCAGCTCAAAATGCCCTTTAAGGCAATCGATCAAGAACGCGATCGGCTTTACTTTGAATACCTGCCCAAGGTTCAACCCGTCGCTGAAGTCATCGAGCATGTTCATGACGGATTTGGGCGCATTCCGATGGCCGTGGTTTCGGGCAGCCCGCGCGCGTCGGTCATCAAAACTCTCACTTATTTAGGAATCGAAGATCGCTTTGGCGCGATCGTGGGCGCCGAGGATTACTCCAAAGGAAAGCCCCATCCTGAGCCGTTCCTCACCGCAGCCAAGCGATTGGGTGTCGCGCCCAACCGCTGCCTCGTATTTGAAGACGCGCAGCTGGGCATTCAATCCGCGATCGCGGCCAACATGAGCTGGGTAAAAGTTCCGTCTTACTGACTGAACTTCATTTCCGGCACATCCGCCGGAATTTCCATCTTCGCCGCGGTAGCTTTGCGGATCTCTTCGACCGAAACACCCGGCGCGCGCTCGCGAAGAACGAGCCCCTTCGGGGTCACGTCGATCACGGCAAGCTCGGAGACGATCTTTTTGACCACGCCTACGCCGGTGAGCGGCAAGGTGCACTTCGGAAGAATCTTGCTCGCCCCGTCCTTTGAGACGTGTTGCATGGCGACGATCACATTCGCGGCGCCGGCCACGAGATCCATCGCACCGCCCATCCCCTTCACCATTTTTCCGGGGATCATCCAGTTGGCGATGCTTCCGGTTTCGTCGACTTCCATCGCGCCCAAAACCGTCAGATCGATGTTGCCGCCGCGAATCATCGCGAAGGAATCGGCGCTCGAAAAAATAGCCGCGCCTGGAATGACGGTAACGGTTTCCTTGCCGGCATTGATCATGTCGGAATCTACTGCGGCTTCGGTCGGAAACGGGCCCATTCCCAAAATCCCGTTCTCGCTTTGCAAGATCACGGTCATTTTGGGCGGAATGTAATTGGCGACCAGGGTCGGAATGCCGATCCCCAAATTGACGTAGTAGCCGTCACGAAGCTCTTGAGCGATACGCTGAGCAATCTGTTCTCGGGTGAGTGCCATGATTAAGATTCCTTTTTACGAGGGACGAACCGTGCGGCGCTCGATGCGCTTTTGATAGTTCTTGCCGACGAAAATTCGCTGCACATAAATGCCCGGCGTATGGATGTGGTCCGGGTCGAGCGAGCCGACCGGAACCAATTCCTCGACCTCGGCGATCGTGATTTTGCCCGCGGTCGCGCACATCGGGTTAAAATTCGCGGCCGTGTGACGATAGACGAGATTGCCCATCGCATCGCCCTTCCAGGCTTTGACGATGCCGTAATCGGCGCGCAGGGACTTCTCAAGAACATACTTGCGTCCGTCGAACTCGCGCACTTCCTTGCCTTCCGCGATCAACGTGCCGACACCCGTCGGAGTGAAAAACGCGGGAATTCCCGCTCCGCCCGCACGAAGCTTTTCGGCAAGCGTCCCTTGAGGCGTGAGCTCTACTTCCAGCTCTCCGGAAAGAAGAAGCTGCTCGAACAATTTATTTTCGCCCACGTAGCTCGAGATCATCTTTTTGACCTGGCGCTTTTCGAGCATGAGCCCGATGCCGAAACCATCGACCCCGGCGTTATTCGAAATGCAGGTCAGATTCTTCACGCCACGCTCAACGAGCGCGGCGATCGTGTTCTCTGGGATTCCGCAAAGCCCGAACCCGCCCAAAGCGAGGACGGCTCCGTTCGGAACATCGCGTACGGCTTCGCGGGCGTCCGCGACGACTTTATTCATGCTCATAGGCACTCCACGCAAACCGCGGTGGCTTCACCGCCGCCGATGCAGATACCGGCCACGCCGCGCTTCATGTTCTTTTCTTTGAGAGCCGAAATCAGCGTCACGATAATGCGCGCGCCACTCGCCCCGATGGGATGCCCGATCGAAATCCCGCCGCCGCGGACGTTCAAGCGCTCATGTGGGATCCCCAGATCCTGCTCAGCCGCCATCGCGACCACCGCGAACGCTTCGTTCACTTCCCAAAGATCGACGTCTTTCGACTCCCAGCCGGCTTTTTTCATCGCCCGGCGCATGGCTTCGGCCGGAGCCGTCGTGAACCAAGCCGGGTCTTGAGCATTGCTGCCGTAAGAGACGAGCTTAGCCAAAGGCTTGAGGCCGAGCTCGCGAGCCTTGTCCGCGCTCATCAAAACCAGAGCCGCGGCGCCGTCGTTCAAAGTCGATGCGTTCGCGGCCGTGATCGTACCCTGCTTATCGAAAGCGGGTTTCAGCGTCGGGATCTTATCGAACTGAACCTTGGCCGGCCCTTCATCGGCCGAGAACAAGGTAACGTCCCCTTTTCTGCCCTGGATTTCGACAGGAACGATCTCATCCGCCAGTTTGCCGGATTTCTGAGCCTCTTGCGCGCGGCGAAAACTTTCGATCGAGAAGGCATCTTGGGCTTGGCGCGTGAAGTTCCGCTCCTTGGCGCAGAGCTCGCCGCAATTTCCCATATGCTGGTTGTTGTAAGGATCCCAAAGCCCGTCGTTAATCATCGAATCGACGAACTGCTGATTGCCCATGCGGAAACCGGCGCGGGCATTCGGAACCAGATAAGGCGATTGGCTCATGTTTTCCATGCCGCCGGCGACGACGACTTCGCTATCGCCCAGCATGATGGATTGAGCGCCCAGCATCACGGCCTTCATGCCGCTGCCGCAAACTTTATTGATCGTGAGAGCCGGAACCGAGGTGGGAATGCCGGCGCCGATGGCCGCTTGGCGCGCAGGAGCTTGTCCTTCGCCCGCGGTGAGCACATTGCCCATGATGACTTCGGAGACTTGATTCGGCTTGATGCCGGCGCGGCTCAGCGCGCCTTGAATCGCAATCGTGCCCAACTTCGGAGCGGAAATTCCTGCGAGCGCCCCTTGAAAGCTTCCAACCGGGGTCCGCGCGATCGAGACGATCACCACTTCGTGAGTACCTTGAGTACCTGTTGCCATTTTGCCTCCTGACATAATGCTGATGTATTCGAAACTAAATCCTTATACACCGCTATCAACAAGGCGCAATAGAAGTCATCAGGCCGCACGCACTTCTGGCACTCCGTGCGTGACGCGCAATATCACAAGAGGGCCCTTTTTAAGGAACAATACTGGAGAGATACTGGGCCGGGATCGGAACACAAGAGCCCGAGCTTCCCGTATTGTAGACGGAAATTGAATTTCCGCTGATCGCGCAGACCGTATAGGGATACTCATTAATGGCGATCGTGGAACCGACCGACACTTGAACCACTTGCATCTGCTCGCAGTAACTCGTGTTCGGAGCCGTGACATATTCCAAAACATAACCGTTGCCGACAATGCCATTCCCGCCTGCTCCCGCCGAGGGGCTACAAGTCGATAAACATTGGCCGGGATACGCTTGAGTCAAATTACAGGTCGAGGACGATGCCACGCTCGCAACCGGCGTCGCAAGCGTCACCGCCGAAGAGCTTGAGTTGCCGCTACCGCAGCCGACAACCCCTAAGGCGCTCGCCAACAACGTGGACGCGGTCACGATTGCATGGACGTTGGTTTTCTTCATAAAGCCTCCACCTTCAACACCGCGTCTCAAAGGTACGTGTAGTAAACGCATTGGCCATTGACGTAGCCGCCCTGACCGTTGCCGCACTCTTGCAAGCAACTCTGATAACGGCTTGAGTAGATATACCCACTGCCGCACTGCCCATTGACGCCGGTAACGCCGACTCCGGCGGTGGTGGTCGTCGTGACCTCCATGAGCTGGCAATAGCCACTGTTCGGAACTGTCACGCATTCCTCAGTATAACCGGCATAATTATTATAAGTGCTGCCCACGCCGGAATAGCCCTGGCAGGAGGTCGACGCGCAAGCCGTCAAACACTGATTCGGATATTGCGGGGATTGTAAACAACCACCGGTAGCCGCGGTTCCAGCCGTAGGGACCGTCGGAGTACTGGAATTGCCGCTTCCGCACCCAACAACGCCCAAAGTCGTCATCAGAAACAGAGTTGCCGTGCCCGCTGCATTCGTTTTGCTCTTTTTCATAAAACACCAAACCTCTTTCAGGCTGGCCCTTGTGCAATGGGTGTGCCCACGGTGACACAGGGCGCAAACCAGCCTGTGCCCCGCTTAAAAGAGGGTTGGGAAAGAAGAGGGTGTCAATGAATTAGACGACTGCCAATTAGACCGCGACGACTTCGAGCACTTCCGGAATCGCGTCGCGCAGACGGGTTTCAATGCCCATCTTTAAAGTGGCCGTGGAGCTTGGGCAGCCGGCACAAGATCCCTGCATATAAAGATAGACGATTCCGGCTTCGTATTTCTCGAAAGTGATATCGCCGCCGTCCATCGCCACGGCTGGACGGATCTCGTTATCCAGGATTTCGCGGATCTTCTTTTCGATATCCGAGCTGCCGCCCTTGTGAGCGTCTTGATTCAGGCTCGCTTGGTTGAGCACCGGCTCGCCTGAAGACAGATGCTGCTCAATGGTCTTGGAGCATTCCTTGTGAACCAAGTCCCAATCACCTTCTTCGGTCTTGGTGACCGTCACGAAGTCTTTGCCGATCATGACGGCCGCGATGCCGGGAATCGCGAAGAGCTTCACCGCCAACGGCGAAAGCGATTCGGCGTCCGCCTTTTTGACGATATTGACCGCTCCACGCGCCAAGAGCTCCCGGTTCACCGAATACTTGAGAGTGTTCGGGTTCGGAGTAAACTCAAGAGATACATAAACAGGGCTAGCAGAAGGATTGGCGTGGGTGTTCATATCGGACTCCTTGAGTCGTAATCTATAGCATAGCCTAAACTATGCGCAATATCGTAAAACTCCATTACACTAGGGTCATATGAAGGCATCTTCTTCGATTTCGGCACTGACGATCGGCTTATCTTTGAGCTTTTTTGGGGCAACCGCTTCTTCCTGGGCTCAAGCGATCCCAAGTCCCTCACCCAGTGCCGCACCGAGCTACGCATCGAGCCCTATTCCAAGCCCAGCGCCGACACCTGTGCCAAGCCCTTCTCCAAGCCCCACGCCGAGCCCAACGCCGAGCCCGCTACCAAAACCCACGCCCAGACCGTTACCAAGCCCGGTATCGTCGGCGGACTTCAATATCGATCGCCTACAGAATGGGGTCCTCTATTTTCAAAGCTCCGGCGGCGCGCCCGCTCCAGCACCACTTCAAACTCATCTCGACGAAGCCAAGCTCCTCGGATCGCTGCGCCCCTTACCCAACGGCGGCCAGCCTTTTCTTTTGCTGACGGGAAAAACCTGCAAGAACTGCCAGGCCGATCCCGGGCTTTTTCTGATTCCGCCCTCTGGGGGCAAACCCAACGGCTATATTTACCCTGGACGAATCTTCGCCCGAAACCGGTCCCTCGTCTATGAATCGCGGGCTTTCTATGGCCGCTGCCTTACGCGCAAGAATCACGATGTTCTAGTCATCTTTCAGCGCGAAATCGTCGACCGAAGGCACGGCCTGTTAAAAAGCGTCCTGATCGCCGAGCCCGCGCTTCAACATGAGGGCGGAAGCCAAAGCCATATCCACGACGTGTTGCTCGAGAGAAATCTGCCGGTGCTTGCCACCACACTTCGAATGCTGAAAGACCATGAATGCCGCGAAATCCCGGGCAGAAGCCGAATCATGCTCAACCGGCCTCTCGACGTGCAGCTTCGCAATACGCGAGAACATGACAACGACGACGACGATAGCGACGATGACGCGGGCGCGAATGCCGGCGCCGAGCCCGAAGCAAACTAGAGGCCCGTCAGCACGGGCAGAATGCGGATAACGCGGCTCCATATTTTGCATCGGTTTCAATTCATGAAGCTCGAAACCGATTCCATCGACAACCGGGGTTTTATGGATGCCCGCTACACGTGCGACATCGATAATTCCTCTCCAGAACTGCGCTGGGACGAGCCACCGGAAGGGACTCGAGGTTTCGCGCTCATCGTGGATGACCCCGACGCTCCCCGCAACCCTCCGTTTTGCCATTGGGTAGTTTACAACATCCCTCCCGACGTCCGGCATTTGCCCGCTGGCGTGCCGCCGCAGGAGTCCTTGCCGAACGGAATCCGGCAGGGCGTGAACTCCGCCGGGAAGTTGGGTTATTTCGGCCCCTGTCCGCCGCCGAATCACGGCGCTCACCGCTACATCTTCAAACTCTACGCCCTGCGGGAACTTCCGCATCTCGAGAAGCGACCGACTCGCAACGAGCTTTTGGCGCATATCGAACCGTTTATTATCGCCACGAGCGAGGTCATGGGGCTTTACCAAAGACAGATCTCTCGCGCAGGCTAGGCTTTCGTCGACTGGGCTTTTATGATACGTCGCTTCCCATGAGCGGCAAAAAGAAGACCTCGGCAAAGAAAAACAACATAACTCTTTCGACTCTACGCCCCGATGGCGCTCGCATGATCCGGGAAGCCAAACTCATGCGCTTCGCGAACCGGACGACTGTGCGCCGCTACCAGGTCGAATTCACCTGTCCCGAGTTCACCTGCGTTTGCCCGGCGTCAGGTTTTCCGGATTTTGCCACCCTGTTCATCAAATACACGCCGAAAGACTGGTGCGTCGAATTGAAGAGCCTGAAACTTTACATCAATCAATTTCGGGATCGCGGCATCTTTCACGAAGACGTCGCCAACGTCGTGCTCGACGACCTGGTCAAATTGCTCGACCCTTGGGAAATGGAAGTGGTGGGCGATTTCAGCGTGCGCGGAAACATCAAAACCGTCGTGCGAGCCAAGCACGTTCGGGAGTAGACGCGATTCAGTGAATGGATCCAAGAAGCTTGACCAGGGTGGCGGTGACGCCGATTGCAAGAGTAAGCATCGTCCCAAGTTTGATCGTGAGTCGGTATTCGAGCTCCCTCATTGAGGATTCGACCTTGGATTCCAGCTTTTCGAACTTGAATCCAAGTTCTGCTAAGTCTGACTTCGTAGCGAAGTTTTCATTCATAACGTCGATGAGGACTTTCATGCTCATTTCGGCCTGACTGCGCGAAAATCCCGCCTTCTCCAGTTCTTCTGTATATTTTAACACATTAAACATCAATTTTCTCCCTTTCTTGACCCTGCGACAGCAAGAAGGAGCATTAACTTTATCAATAAAAACAATTGGTTAAAGCCAAGAGAAATACCGAAATTCGGACTTTGGGCCTGAAATCAAAACTACGTCAGGCAATTACCTCGCCAATGTCATCCGAAAAAAGATCGGCCAGTTTTTGGCCGTAAAATACAAAGCCGAATTCGCGGCATCATATGCGATGCCGTTCGGAAAAGCGTCGGGATCCCTCGCCAAGGCGTCTTGCTCTTCCGGGGCGAGAAAATCCCGCAATGGGCTGAGATCCAGATTTCCGGTGACGCAACCGCTGACCGGATCGATTCGTACCACGCGATAAGTCGGCCAAACATTGGCCCAGATGCTGGACTGAGCGTTGCCTTCCACCACTTCCAGTTCGTTCAATCCGGCGATCAATCCATGATCATCCCGCACGGTCAGAATATCGATCGCGGTGAATGTTTTGGGATTCAGCGTATAGATGTGGCTGGTGCCATCGCTTGCGATAAGACCCACCCCTTTTTTCGGATCCATGCCCGCCGCGATTCCCCAGCCCTCCCGCGGATAAGGCGTCGTCACCGCGGCAAGCCCGATTCCATCGGCCAAAATCGGCCAGTGCCAAACGATTCCCTGCTTCCAGGTCAGCTGCAAGAGCTCGCCTTGCCAGAGCGCCAAGCCCTCACCAAATTGATCGTTCGGAAGATCCACCAGTTTTTCGCTGATGCCGGTCGCCGGATCCAGTCGCTGCAGCGCCGATTGTCCGTAAAGACCCGTGCTTTCGTAAAGAGTCCCTTCCCAGTAAACCAAGCCCTCGGTAAATGCCGGGCGTGAGCGGCGAATCACCTTGTCGACCTTCAAAGGAAGAGTTGCCGGAGGCGGGCAGGGAGCAAGCGCGGCAGGATCAGTTTCGGCGCGAGCGCGCGTGCTGCGCTTCAGCGTCAAAACCAAACTGATGCAAACCATCATGCTGGCGAAGAGAACCAGGGGATTTCGCTGCATAGATCAAAGGTAATCCAATCTTCGAACCAGTTCTCCACAAAATGTGGCGGAAAAGTAATGACACTCCCCCGCTCGACAGGTGCGTCACTCTTGAACCCGCACGTTATTTGTGGAACATATTGGTCATGAAAATTACGCAGATTCACGCTCGTGAAGTTTTGGACTCCCGCGGTTTCCCCACAGTTGAAGTCGAGCTCGAAGCCGAGAGCAATGGCTCCAAATTTTTCGGGTCGGCGATCGTTCCTTCGGGAGCGTCCACGGGTGAAGGCGAAGCCCTCGAGCTTCGCGACGGCGACAAGAAACGTTACGGCGGGAAGGGCGTCCTCAAGGCGGTCGCCAACGTCCGCGAAAAAATCGCCCCCGCGCTGATCGGACGCGAGTTCCCGAATCAATTTTTGCTCGACGACGCTCTTCGCGATCTCGACGGAACCGCCAATAAATCGAAGCTCGGGGCGAACGCCATTTTGCCGGTCAGCATGGCTTTCTGCCGGGCTCAGGCCGCGGCGGAGGGAATCCCCGCCTACCTGCAAATCTCAAAGCTTTTCGAATCCAAGGGAGTCACCCTCCCGGTGCCGATGATGAATATCATCAACGGCGGCAAACATGCCGACAACGGGCTTGCGATCCAGGAGTTCATGATCGTGCCGGCGGGCTTCACGAAGTTCTCGGATGCGCTGCGCGCGGGAGCGGAAGTCTTCCACACGCTGAAAAAGATCCTTCACGACAAAGGTCTTTCCACCGGCGTGGGCGACGAAGGCGGATTCGCCCCTTCGTTCACGGGAGAAAAACCCCACGAACAGGTCATTCAATCCATCATGCAAGCCATCTCGGAAGCGGGATACAAACCCGGATCCGACATTTTCCTGGCACTCGATTGCGCCGCGAGCGAGTTTTCTCCGGAAAAGGGAACCTATCTTTTCGAAGGCCAGAAACACTCCTCAAAAGAAATGATCGCGCTCTACTCCCATTGGATCGAAAACTATCCTATCATTTCTATTGAAGACGGACTTTCCGAGCACGATTGGGACGGGTGGGAAGAGCTCACCCGCGCCGCCGGCTCGAAAATCCAGCTCGTGGGAGACGATCTTTTTGTGACCAACCCGACCTATCTGAAACGCGGCATCGATCACCACTGCGGGAACGCGGTTCTGATCAAGCTCAATCAGATCGGCACGGTCACCGAAACTCTCGAAACGATGAAAATGGCGAGTCACGCCCATTTCGCGCAGATCTCCTCGCATCGCAGCGGCGAAAGCGAAGACACTTTCATCGCTGACCTCGCGGTCGGCACCGATTGCGGCCAGATCAAAACCGGATCGGCCTCGCGGACCGATCGAATCGCGAAATACAACCGGCTCCTTAGGATTGAGGAGCAATTGGGCGATAAGGCCGTTTTCAAGGGACTCGCTTCTTTTCCGGCGTTCAAACGAAAGTAGAAAAGACCCGGGTCATGCACAGGAGCCATGGAGGGCGCCAAAGTGGTTAGTATCCAGCCTCGGCATTTTTGGTTCGCCACGTTCGGCCTATGGCTCTTTTTTCTTTCCGGGGTACTCACCCCTTTTTTCGGCACCCCCGGCGCGATTCAAGCGCTCCGCCTCCGCCATATCCTTGAAACCAAGCAAGAGCAGATCGCCCAGCACGAAGACGAACTGCTTCGCCTCCAGACCGAAGCCGACCGGCTGGAAAAGAGCCGGGTCGCCCAACAGATCGAGATTAGACGGGTTTTGGGCTATGCCGCCCCCAATGAGCTGATTTTTGACTTCCGGGAATGAGAATCTGACACCAAATTGACGGCTCGCTTTTGACAGAACCGAAAATTTTGTTCAGACTATTTCTTAGGGGGGCCAAGGATGGCTGTAGGTAAAGTCAAATGGTTCAACAACTCTAAGGGATTCGGCTTCATCGAGCGCAAAGAAGGCGGCGAAATCTTCGTCCATTACACCGCGATCCGCGCCGAGGGCTACAAAACCCTCGCTGAAGGGCAAGAAGTCGAATTCGACGTCTACGACGGCTCGAAAGGGCAAGAAGCGATGAATGTCGTGCTGCGGGATTTATAAAGGCCCGGGCAGCGGGCATCAGTGATCAGGCAGCAGAATCTGGCATCCGTACCGGATTACCATTGTGACGAGTGCAAGTTAAAAGAGACTACGCCCTCAGAAGCCGCATAGGCTTGGAACGAAAAACTCACATCAGTAGTTAATAAGCAGCTCGTTCAAGAAATCGCCTACGTGTGGCACCTGTTCCGGATCAACGGGCGTCACATCTCCTGCGATCGGGTCGCACCCTGGTCGCGAGAAATCGTGCCGGTGATGAACGGCGTGGTGATTCGTACCTGCGTGGTTTCCGGGATTACCGGTGTCCCGATCTGGACTACAGTAGCGAAGCAAACCGATTCCGGTTGCCGCATCGTAGGCATGATACTTATAGCCCCAGGTCTTCGCCTGGGGTTTCGGGTACGGGGCGCGTCAGACAATAACGTGCTTTTCAATCGCTAAACCCGCGATGGTCCCTCGGGCGGTGATGAACTGCACGTTGTTCAATTCAAGAATCAAGTATAGCTTGTCAGGAAACGGCCATTCGCTTGAATACGTCTTCACCGGAGTCATGTAGGGCGAGAAAAATCGAAGCACTCGATCATGAACGTCGATGTAATTTTGGTAGTCGTTCCAGTCGTGCTTAGACATTCTTCAGGAAATGAATGCGCTTCGAGAGCGAAATCGCCCGCTCGAAATCCGGGTCGTACTTCCCGACAGAAGAATGCGCTTTTTCGAGCAAATCTTCGATGTTCGTCCCATATTTCGCTGCCAGGACTTCCAATTCTGTCTGGTAGCTCTTGAGGGCGGCATCTTTTGATGAATGGGCGGGGACTTTAGCCTCAACTTCTCTGAAGAGTTCCGAGGGGCGCGCCTCATTCGTTCGGGGGGTCCCGGAACCGGTCTCGATGCGATCGGCAAATTTTTCAAGTCTTGGATCAGTCATAAGGCACCCCTTCTTCATACGATGATAACACAACTACTCTCTGAGTAAAGAAACAAAATCCTTAAATAACAATAACTTATGAGTCTGACTGTCGGATTCGGCGAGCGGATTTCAAACGACAACTCGGAGAATTGTCACCGATTCTTAGCAAAAGTGATCAATTTCTTATGAATTTCCAATGTTCTACATGGGCTCATGCACAATGAAGTGGGCCAGTTTGATTGTGCGCAGTGGATGGACGCGGGGAGAACGACAATCAAGTGAAATTCGTCCCAGCGAAACGAGAGCGCCTTATCGTGAGCCTTGCCATCCAAAGCAGTAGTGAATGGCTACAGCAAGGCAAGAAGCCGTATCGGCGCCAGTCCGAGGGGGTTCAGGCCGTAAGCCGCTGCGGGGGCTCAGTCCCCGGACAGCCCGCATGAGCTGGGCCGAGTTCTTGGCCCGCGTCTTCGCCATCGACATGAGCCGTTGCCCCAATTGCATGAGCGAGAACTTCAAACCCTGCGCCGCCATCATAGAGGTTGCCGCAATCAGGAAGATCCTGCCCCACCTCAAGCTCCCCGACAAACCGCCCGATATCGCGCCCAGATTGTACCGTTGGGACCGGAGATCGACTTTTCAATAAAACATGAAAGAGCTGCTCTTCGATAGCGGCTCGTGGAAAGTGCCGGCTTATTCGTTCGCGCGTGAAGGCGCGCTGAAAGTTCGAAAGTTCATCTCACTCGGATTGCGCAACGTCGTACCACTGACATCAATTCGACCATCAAAAGTCCAACGCTTGAAAACGAGACACCATTTTCCGTTCGGCGCCGTCAAGGTCGTATAATACGAATCCGCATGTCTGACCGTGATTAGAACCGGCTGGGTACCGTCCTGGGCAACACCGGTCCCGCACGCCTCGATCGCGCCGTTTCCCGCCAAGTTACTGAGCGAGTCGAGAGTGATCGCAATGGGATCGGATGCGGCATAGGCTGCGCAGCAAAACAAGGCCCCGATAGTCATTAGCGGTAGAATGATTCGCCTCATAGACGGCTCCTTACATGAACTGTAGCGACTTTAGCCGTTCGAAGCGAGGCGAATTTCACGCGTTACATCACTTAGACTCACTGGACTCTTCGGCGGCGGACTCGATGTGATGACCGATCATCTTCCCGCTTCGCGCGTCAATCCAAACCTCGTGAGTTTTTTGATCATTGCCACGGATATCGAAACTATAGATCCATTTTCCATTTTCCTTCTCCAGCTCGTGATCGGTGACGGCGCCCGGATAATTCTTGAGCGCGGTATTTCTCGCCTGTTCCATACCGACAACATGCTTCGGCGGAGTTTCCGCTGAAACCGCGGAAATCGTAGCGAGCGAAAACGAAACCGCGAGCCAAAGATTCTGCGCCATGTAACTTTTCATGAGAGCACCTCGACTGGGCCACAGTGCAAAGCCTAGACCTGACCGACTTTGAATTGATCCGATATTGAAAATAACCGAGAGTTTCAATTATGTGCAGGTCAAGGCCCGATCGGCTCACTTGACTTACAAGCCGCCCGAATGTACCCAATAAAAAATAAGAGGATCGATCACTTATGACGAAGACACTGATTACGGCAGCGTTGGTGGCGACAGCTTGCGCCTTTTCGACACTAGCTCATGCGGACGAGGCCGCCGCTCACTCTCGCGTCACTCTGAATCTTAGTGGCGAGGGCCCGATGCAGGCGGGTTCTTTGGGATTAAATTTCCAAATGATTGACACAACTACCAACTCACCCGTAACCGAAGACAATCTCGCGGTTCTGCATGAAAAGAAGCTCCATCTTTTTCTCTTCGATCCGTCTCTACAAGAATTTCGCCACGAGCATCCTGTATTCGATTCATCCTCGAGCACTTGGCACGTCAGCAGTACCTTGAACACGAGCGGAAACTATTGGGTTTGGGTACAGGGAGAACTCGCGGACACCCAACAAGAGTTTACCGCAAGCTCCAGGCTCGATATCGAGGGTGGCGATCCAGCCCTTCCTCCGGCTTCATTCTTAGGCGACGTAAGAACCGGTGTAGATGGAATTTCCCAGGTGACTGTTTCAAACAATAAAATCACCGCCGCCCATATGACGATGCTCACCGTCACGATGTCCAGAACAGACGGCTCACAGCCCGATCTGGCGCCCTACCTTGGAGCTCCGGCCCATGTAGTTGCAGTGCCGATCGACGGGAGTTCGCTGATTCATGTGCACCCGATGGCCATGGGCGGCGCAAACTCCACGCAGATGATGCTTCACACCGAATTTCCCAACCCCGGCGACTATCGACTCTGGGTGCAGTTCCTGGATGGTGGAATTTTGAGAACCGTACCGCTTTCGGTTACTGTATTACGGTAATCCCTCAGTGGATCGTGTTGTAGTTTTCGCGGCGCTCCTTGCGATTTTCTCTGGATGCGCCTCACCTTCTCTCTTGATAAAAGACGATGACGCGACTTTTCGAGAGGCGCAAAAACGCCTTGTTCGCCTATCGGCCCAAGTTGAGGCGAGCACGGCCCCAAAAGAAGAACAAGTCCTATTCATCCAGGCGGAAAGTATTAATCAGTACCGCTTCGAGTTTGGGGAACGCGGGACAATGTCGTATCTCGCTGAAGCGGCCGCGGCCATCACCGACTTTCCGGCACTCCAGTCGCTTGCTGGATCATTCGACCTCGTGGATCTTCGCTTAAGAGCGGCCGACGCCTCAGTGCAGCTTTGGGAAACGCTCTTATTGCGCTATCCAAAAACTCCGCTCCGCTCGCTTACCCTTTACCATCTCGGTTGGGCCTATCGCTCTGTCGCCGCATCAGGATTGCCGCGGGAATCCCCGGACGACGCCTTCAATACCCTCGTTCATGAGGAACCCAACTCAGCTTTGGCGAAGCTTGCGATCGAAGCAAAGGCCACTCCTTGGAAATCAAAAGATAGTGCCGCCACTCGTTCTCTGCTGCCGGGTCTAGGGCAACTCTACGTTGGAGAAAACAGGAGTGGAATTATTCGACTGGCCGTCGCCGTGCTCGCCGCAACCGCGATCGCAATTCCTGCTTACGTTGCCGCCCATCGAGGCGACCTTTCTTGGGGTCATGACTGGCCCCTTCTCGCTTCGGGCGTCGGGGGTTTGATCGTTCTCAGCTTTGACTATACGTCCTCTTATGAGGATGCGATGCGCGGCGTGGTCCAGTACAACGAGCGAATCGAAAGCGATTTTGATCGGGCGCACCCAAACGCCCCATAAGTTCACGCCAAATCATCGCATAGACTCAGTGAGCAATCACAAGCGCAAAGAGCCCTGAAACAATGACGAGGCCTGCGCTTATGACCGGCGCTTGTGAGCTGATCGCAGTGAATCTTCCAGAGACCGATAGCCTACTAAGACCCGAAACGACAATGACTCCAATTCCCACCAGGGCAACGGCGAGGCCCACACTAAACCCCAGAACTGTGAAGACTCCAAGCCCTGCCTTACCCGTCGACAGAGCCCAGAGCATTACCGTAATTGACGCCGGACACGGAATCATTCCTCCGGCGGCTCCAAAGCCGATAATTTGTCCGACACTCGGTTTCGTGCCGGTTCTCACGTAGGACGGCAACGTTGCCGCGTGAGCTCGGGCATGAGCGATATCGTCCATCTGCGTATGATCGTGATGTCCCTCCGGCTCTTTCATCGAAAATGGGATCACCTCGCCGCTCTTTGAAGCTATGAATCGAGCCGAAAATTTATGAGGCTCATCGGGAATAGTCGTGCTGAGATACACGTTTTTACCCTCATGACTTTTCTCCAGGATCAGGCGCTCGACCTGGCTGTCCTCTCGGTCGATTTCGACGGCGAGTTCATCGTCCAGAATACCGTGCGACCCCATGAATCGCATCCGCTCACCCAGAGGGGTGTCTACGATTTCGATACGGCCTTTCACGGAATGACCTGCAATCACAACGGGGTCGGGGGCATGATGATGATGATGACGATCGTGAGATTTTGACCTCAAGGCTAAACGCCTCCAAAGCATCCAGCTCCCAATCGAGACAGCAACGATGCCGCTACTACGCTCAAGCCATTCGATGGCTTGCCCGGTAAATGCTTCGTTACCCAGCCAAAGGCCGACTGCTGAAATCCCAATCACGACAATCGAATGAGTTGCAGCGACTGAAAGGCCTAAAATCACCGAATCTCGCTTCGTTCCCTTAATACCGATAAGATAGGCGGCAGTAAGGGCTTTTGCATGCCCAGGTTCAAGGGCGTGCAGTGCGCCCAGCGCGACGGCGGCAGGAAAATAAACGACTGCTAGAGAGTTTGTCATACGTATAAGTGCCTCTTGGATTTACTCACTGGCCAGGTCGTCCAGAATGGGGCAATTCGGACGCTCATCTCCATGGCAGTGACAAGTGAGTTTCTTCAAAGCTTCGCTCATTGATTTAAGCTCCTGGATTTTTTGCTCAAGCTCTTGAATATGGGACAGAGCCATCGCTTTCACCTGCGCGCTCTCTCGCGTTTTCGACCGCCAGAGTCCCACGAGCTTTTTTATATCAGCCATCGAAAAACCCAGCGCCCGGGCTCGCTTGACGAATTTCAACGTATGGACGTCCGTCATCGCGTATATCCGATATCCACTATTGGTCCGAAGTGGCTTGGGAAACAGACCAATGGACTCGTAGTGCCGGATCATTTTGGCCGAGACACCCGATAGCTTTGCCGCTCTTCCGATATTCATCGTATCGCCCATTGTCCTAACCATGGCGCAAACCTACCACAAATTTCTTGACCTTCCCACAATGGGAAGCTTTAAATTGCGAAATGGCCGCACGGCCGATTACTGCTTTCTCGGATATAGACTGTAAAACTCTTGGACTAGAAAAAGGAAACACATCATATGTTGAAAAAACTCTCTCTTATCGGACTTATGACATTCGCCCTGACCTCTGCTGGTACGGCATTGGCCGATGACGCCGCGACGAACGCCGAACATCAAGCACATCACGCCACTGAAACGAAAACGAAGGAACCCTCTTCCGAAACGAGGAAACAAATGGCGGAAGCCCACCAGAAAATGGCTGACTGCTTGAAATCCACGAAGCCGTTTTCGGAGTGCGAAGAAGAGTTGATGAAGAGCTGTCCCGCGATGAAACACGGCCACTGTCCGATGATGGAAGGAAAAGGTGGGCATAAAGGCCACCACATGGACGACATGACGGGCGATCACGGCAAGAAAGACGCTGAAAGCAAGCCATCGGAAGATCACTCGGCTCATCAACCGGAAAAAGAATGATCACAACCCGAGAAAGCACTTGAATGGACTGTTGCGCAAACAAAGAACGATCGCCCCATGGATCGGCCATCGATCCCGTTTGCGGGATGACGGTCGACCCGAGTGACTCCGAACGCTTGGAGCAGCAGGGAAAGATCTATTACTTCTGTTCGGAGCACTGCCGAAAGACATTTCGAAAAAATCCGGCAGATTTCCTAGAAGAAACGAAGCGCGCAACAGTTCCTTCGGGCGCCGATCAGCGCGCCTATACTTGCCCCATGCATCCAGAAGTCAGGCGGATCGGGCCTGGCAGTTGCCCGGTCTGTGGCATGGCTCTGGAGCCTATCGAATTCAGCGCGGAAGGAGCGGAATCGCCCGAGCTGCTGGACATGACCAAACGGTTCAAGGCCGGCCTAGCTCTTTCGCTTCCTCTTCTACTGATTTCGATGTCGGAGCTGTTCACAAGCAGGGCGCACGCAATTCTACCAGGCAATTCCTTCAACTGGGTTCAACTTGTTCTGGCCGCCCCCGTGGTTCTGTGGGCGGGTTACCCGCTATTCGAACGTGGGTGGGCATCGATCCGGAGCCGCAATCTGAATATGTTCTCCCTGATTGCACTCGGAACCGGGGTGGCCTACCTTTTTAGCATTTTTGCGACGCTTTTTCCCGAGGCACTCCCTCTGTCTTTTCAGATGCACGAAGGAACGGTAGGAGTTTATTTCGAGGCATCCGCCGTCATCGTCACGCTGGTTCTCCTCGGTCAGATCTTGGAACTTCGGGCTCGCGGGCAAACGAGCGCGGCGATTCGTTCGCTTCTGCAACTTGCCCCGAATACCGCGCGGAAAGTTTTTCCGGACGGTCACGAAGAAGACGTCTCAATCGAGACCATCGTAGAGGGCGACCTTCTCCGCGTCAGGCCCGGAGAAAAGGTACCGGTCGACGGGACTATTTCATCAGGATCGAGCTCTCTCGACGAATCCATGATTACGGGCGAGTCCATTCCGGTCGATAAAGCATCGGAAGATCGAGTCACCGGCGGCACATTGAACGGAACCGGCAGTTTTGAGATGACAGCTACCCGTGTCGGCTCCGGAACCCTGCTCGCTCAGATCGTGAAAATGGTCAGCGAAGCGCAAAGAAGCCGCGCTCCGATCCAGAGATTAGCCGATACCGTTTCGGCCTACTTCGTGCCCGTTGTCGTTCTCGTTTCGGTCGTAACCTTCGTGGTTTGGGCGATCTACGGACCCGAACCGCGCCTCGCCTATGCGCTGATCAATGCGGTTGCGGTTTTGATCATCGCCTGCCCATGCGCTTTGGGCCTTGCGACGCCCATGGCGATCATGGTTGGAACGGGCGAGGGAGCGCACCACGGCGTGCTCATCAAGAACGCGGAGGCGTTGGAGACCCTGGAGAAGGTCACCACTCTTGTTGTCGACAAGACCGGTACCTTGACCGAAGGAAAACCAAGACTCGTGACCGTCCAAGCCCTTCCCGGGTTCACCGGCGAAGAAGTCCTTCGAATTTCGGCCGCTCTCGAAAGAGGAAGTGAGCACCCGCTCGCGACCGCGGTGTTGAAAGGCGCAAAAGAGAGAAAGATCACCGAATTTCCGCAAATAGACGATTTTCGTTCGATGACAGGAAAGGGAATTCAGGCGCGAGTCGACAATAAAATTTCCCTGCTCGGTAATTTAGAACTCCTCAAGCAAGGAGATATCAAGACCGAGGACTTGGAACGCCTTGCTCCAGCGCTTCTCGATGACGGACAAACGGTTGTGTTTCTCGCGATCGACGGAAAGCCCGCAGGCCTACTGGGTGTCGCCGATCCGATAAAGGAAACCACCCCTGAAGCGCTTCGAATGCTTGCCGCGGAAGGAATCTCGGTAGTCATGCTCACAGGCGATCATCCAAAAACGGCGCAAGCCGTAGCCAGGAAGCTTGGGATTTTGGAGGTCAGAGCACAGGTCCTGCCCGATCAAAAGAGAGCAGCTGTTCAGGAGTTGCAGGCCAAGGGAAGATTTGTGGCCATGGCGGGAGACGGAGTGAACGACGCTCCCGCGCTCGCTCAAGCTCAAGTAGGAATCGCGATGGGTTCAGGAACTGATGTCGCGATGCAAAGCGCGGGAATTACGCTTATCAAAGGCGACCTGCGCGGGATTGTTCGCGCCCGGAGGCTCAGTCAAGCGACGATGAAGAACATTCGTCAGAATCTCTTTTTCGCGCTCGTTTATAACTTTCTCGGCGTACCAATTGCGGCCGGAGTCCTCTACCCCACTTTTGGCATTCTACTAAGCCCGATGATCGCGAGCGCGGCGATGAGTCTGAGTTCTGTTTCCGTCATCAGCAATGCGCTTAGGCTCAGGCGCGCGAAACTGTGATTATAAGGTTCGAGGGCACCCATGGCCGATAACGAAAAAAGGGACAAAGATGAATCGCACCTGAGCCGGCGCGGATTCATGTCTCTTGCGGGAACATCAGGTGCGGCGATCGGAGCCAGCATGTTGCTGAGCCGATCGCCCACAGCGCTTGCCGCCGAGCCACGTGCTACGACTTTCGATCCCGGCACTACGACTCCCGACTACCCTCCCCGCCAACTCCCCAAACCCGGCGAGAAAATTCACGAGTTTGACATTGATCTCGCGATCAGCGTCCACGAAATCGTCCCTGGCGTCGAGATGCACGCTTTTACCTACAATGGCACATATCCCGGACCTGAGTTTCGCGTTCCCGAGGGAGACTGGGTCCAAGTCAATTTCACGAATCGCACGTCTGAGCTTCACACGATTCACTGGCACGGCGTTCAGGTTCCCTGTGAAATGGACGGTGTTCCGCTGGGAACGCAATGGCCTGTGGGACTCGGGCAAACTTTCAAGTACCTATTCCGAGCCCAGCCCGCTGGAACGCACTTTTACCACTGTCACAATATGACCACACTCCACGTCCAGGCAGGGATGTTTGGAGCCTTCATCATTGAGCCAAAAGTCGACCCCGTGAAAAAGCTGTTTCCCTACGAGCGCGAATACACGCTGCTCCTCAGCGAGGTCGATACCCATCTTGTTCAAACCCAAATGAATGACATGCTGAAAATGATGGGCCAGATGACGGCCATGAATCAGTCAGCAAAGCTCATGAAGGAAATGAACGGTCGGATGATGGGCTGGTTCCAAGATAAGAATGCATTTTTGAACGCCGTCAAATCGGGCTACATTCCGCCTTACGTGAGTTCCCGCGTCGGCGCGGCGAAGCCCCCCAGTTTCAATTTTTTCATGATTAACGGGAAGTCCTTTCCGATGACGGATGCCCTTTCGATTCGATCGGGGGAAAATATTCGAGTGAGGCTCGTTGGAGCGGGCGCGATGCCCCATTACATGCACCTTCACGGCCATGACTTTTGGCATGTCTGCCAGGACGGCTCTCCACTGGCAAATCCGGTAAAAATGAATACGATACCGATTTTTCCCGGCACCACTTCGGACATCATCATTCAAGGAACGAACCCAGGAATGTGGCATTTTCACGACCACAGCGATCTTTCGACCACGAACAATGGGCAATTCCCAGGCGGCATGATGACGATGCTGATGTATGAGGATGCGGACAAGTACGGAGTGAAGGTTCCGAACGTGATTCAGGTGAGCTCTTGAGGCGTCCGATGAAACACTTCACGAAAAACTTCGCGAAAACCTTACTCGTCCTGACCGGCGTTTTCACTCGGCCGCTCGTAGCGTTCGCAATGCAAGCCCAGCCCGTGCCAATTCCCGAGAGTATGGGCACCATGCCCCAAGTAGAGATCGACGGGACCGGCATTGCCAGCGTGAACTACGGAAACCCAATCGAGAATGGCAAAGTTCGGTACGCTCCGGGAATCGATTTCAGTGACTCCTCGCTCCTTATCGGAGGCGCACAGCGTCTTTATAACAACGGAATCGGAAGCCTCGGCTTCGGTGTTCTCTCGCCAGACGAAGGGAACGCGGGGACAACGAATCCGCTCTTTGTTCACCAAGCGTTTGTTGATTACCAGGCGGAATCCGCCGAGTTTCTGATCGGTCGCTCGGATAATCGCGCCTCGCACTTGGTCGATTTTCCGACCCTGCGAGAGGAAGACCTGATCACATTCACGAATCCCCTCGATCCATTTTCTAACGGGAGCGTCCTAGAGGAGCATCGCTACGCCAACGTCGCATCGTTCACGCTGAATCAGGACCTCACTTATTTTGAGGATTTTCATGCGCAACACCTGATCGACAGCCAGGGGATCGGCAGCACATCGACGAGCCTGAACTCATTCGGTGCGCATTTCGAGTACTTGTGCGCTCCGGGAATGGAACCTCTTTCGCGAGTGGTTTCTTACGGAATCGGGTACGAGTACGAAACGATCAGCCAGCCCTCGACGCGCGGCCTGAATCAAGTCTCTGCCGGAGGCCTGATCAACCTCAATCAGAGCCTGGTCGACCGCGTGGACTTTCGAGCGCAGGACCTTGTCAATTTCGGAAGCTCTCTCAAGAGCTTTCAGAATCTAAACGACACTTACCAGGCGAGCTACAACGCTATCGCCGGATCGGTGAGATATCTTCATAATCCGTTCGGGCAGCCTGGATACCAGATTTCACTCACGGGTGGCTATCGCAGCTTCTTTGGAATCGATCAAGCTGGCAGCTGGGGACTTGCAGTGACCGCGGCAAAGCGACTGGGTGAAGGATTCGACCTGGTTGCGCAATATGCCACTCAATGGCGAGCTGCAAACCTCGCAGCGCAGTACCAGGGACAAACCAGCGAAAACGTTGGGCAGATCGGGCTTGTCTTCAACTTCAGCGGCACATTCAATCCACACATCAGTCCAAGAAGGACGCCGCTCAACACTCAACACCAATATATTCCGGATTAGGAGTACGTCATGAGACCGATCTATCCCTCCATCGCACTCGCTGCCATGATCGCGGCCACCGCAAACGCTGGCACCGAGGGCATGGAACACATGCCGATCGCCCAAGAAAAGCGCCTCATCACGGTTACGAGAGGCGAGAATTTTGAAGAATCGACGGGATTCGGCGGGGAGACGGCCACCGTTCAAATGATGAATCAGATGATGATCGATGGCTCGGGTCTCGAAGGCATGAACATGAGCGGGATGAAGATGGCTTCAGCCAATCAGGCTCCTGAGGTTTCAAGATCAGGAGTGAACAATCCGTCTCCGTTTGAGATTCAGGCGAATATTACGCCGGATCGGCCGAAAGTCGGCGCGAACCAACTCGATTTTACCTTGATTGACTCGAAGACCAAGAAGCTCGCGACAGGACTGAGCCTCCAAGCACAAGTCTTCATGACCAGTATGGACATGGGCACGGAAGAACCTGAAGTCAGAGAAATCATCCCAGGCCACTACCGGGTGAAAGTCACATTCTCCATGAAAGGCCCTTGGGCAGTTCGAATTCGAAGCGCACCCAAATCGGATCAGGAGAGAGCGCGGGCTTGGGAAAATGTTCTGAATTTCCAAGCCGGGACAAAGTACTAACTGGCCCCTTTAATTGCTGATGGGTGGAGTGAGCACCCGGTTGTGAAACGAGAAATACATGCTCAGGTGGTCAATCAGGCCTTGCTTGGTTTCAGTTGATGCGATGGTGTAAACCCGCTTACGTTCTTTGCGACTTGAACGAGCCGAGCATTCAGAAGAATTAAGCGTCACGCGGCTACTCGCGCGGAGCAACTAATTCACCCAGAACCCGAGCCGGCCCCCAGAACCGGGGCCGGTTTCCAGTTTCCCGCTGACCGGCCCAGAACCCCAGCTACTTAATGCGCTCTTCCCGCTTCACGCTGCGAAGATTCTGATTGAGGATCTTCTTGCGCAGGCGAATCGACTGAGGCGTGACCTCGATCCACTCATCTTCGTCGATCCACTCGAGGCACTGCTCGAGCGACATCTTGCGGATGCCCGCGAGCGTGACGAGGAATTCAGCACCGGCCGAACGAATATTGGTAAGCTTCTTTTCACGGCAAGGATTGACGTTCAGGTCATTCTCCTTATTGTGCTCGCCGATGATCATGCCTTCATAGACATCCACGCCGATGCCGACAAACATGATTCCGCGATCTTCAAGGCCCATCAAGCCGTATTCGATCGTCTTGCCGAGGCGATCGCAGATCAACGAGCCGCTTGTGCGATGAGCGATATCGCCCTTGTGTGGACCGTAGCCCAAGAAGATCGTCGAGATCAGGCCTTCGCCGCGGGTTGCCGTGAGATAATGGGAGCGCATTCCCAAAAGCCCACGGGTCGGGATGTCGAACTCAAGACGAACGCGTCCCGAGCCATGGCCCGATCCGGCCTCGTACTTGGTCAAAATGCCCTTACGGCCTTGGAACATCCGAGTCACGTCGCCCGCCGCCGTTTCCGGCAAATCGAGAACGGCACGCTCCATCGGCTCAAGACGCTCGCCGTTTTCGCTGGTCTGGTAAAGAACGGTGGGCTTTCCGACCATGAACTCGAAATTCTCGCGGCGCATCTGCTCGATCAGAATCGCGAACTGCAACTCGCCTCGTCCCAAGATCCGGAACTGATCCCCTTGCGAGGTTTCCTCGAAACGCAAAGCCACGTTTTGGCGAACTTCACGCATCAAGCGGTCACGAAGCTTTCGGGACTGAATCGCTTCGCCTTCTTTTCCGGAAAGCGGAGACGTGCTGACGGCGAAAATCATTCCGAGAGTCGGCTTCTCGACGACGATGCGAGGAAGCGGCGAAACGCCATCATTGCCCACGAAGGTATCGCCGATCTCCGCTTTTTCGCTGCCGGCCAACACGCCGATATCTCCCGCGCCAAGCTCCTCGACCTCCACCATCGCGAGGCCATGGTAAGTATAAACACGCGTGACCGAGAAATTTTCGTTCACTGAATTGCCCGCGGCATCCACGCCGTGGCGGATGATGCGCTGACCCCGTTTCACTTTGCCGGCCAGAACGCGACCGATCGCGAGACGTCCGACGTAATCGGAGTAAGAAAGGTTGGAGATCAGCATTTGGAAATCTTCGTTCCCCTTGCCTTCCAGAACCTTCGGCGAAGGAATGTCGCGCAGGATCTCGTCAAAAAGCGGCTGCAGCGTACCCTTCTTCTCGCCCGAGATCATCGCATCGACATCATCGCGATTGAGCGTGCACCAGCCGTGACGGGCGCAGGCATAGACGATCGGGAAATTCGCCTGCACATCCGAAGCCCCGAGCTCGACGAACAGATCGAACGCGTGATTGACGACCTCGTCGATGCGCGCGTCGGGGCGATCGACCTTGTTGATGACCAAGATCACCTTAAGACCTTGCGAAAGCGCCTTGCGAAGCACGAAGCGGGTTTGCGGAAGCGGGCCCTCGGCCGCGTCCACGAGCAGAAGCGCGCCATCGACCATGCCCATGATGCGCTCGACTTCGCCGCCGAAATCGGCGTGGCCCGGCGTATCGACGATGTTGATCTTGATATCGCCGACTTTGACCGAAGTGTTCTTCGCCAAGATGGTGATCCCGCGCTCGCGCTCGAGATCCATCGAGTCCATCACCCGGTCGGTCATCGACTCGTGTTGCTTGAACGTTCCAGCCTGTCTCAGCAAGAAATCGACGAGGGTCGTTTTGCCGTGGTCGACGTGCGCGATAATGCAAACGTTACGAAGCTTTGCGGGATCCTGGATGCCGGAATTGGTGCTCATAGTAAAAAGGGCTTTCTCGTATTAAATTAAAGCTCAGCTGACGGCGACCGTCTGGCTTGAAGCGGTCTTTTGCCGAAGCTGGTTTTCAGCGTGAAGGGCAGCGGTTTTATACGCCTCTGCCAAGGTCGGGTAGTTGAATACATTCTCGACGAAATAACTCAAACCGCCTCCCAGCGTCATCACGGCCTGCCCAATATGGATCAGCTCGGCCGCGTTGTCACCGACGATATGCACTCCCAGCAGTTTTTGCGTCTGGGGTTCCACCAAAAGCTTCAGCAAGCCCCAGCGATCTCCGACGATCTGGCCACGGGCCAGCTCCCGATAGCTCGCCCGGCCCACCACGTAAGCCTTTTTCTGGGCGATTAGGCTTTCCTCGGTATCGCCGATCATGGAAATCTCGGGAATGGTGTAGATCCCGTAAGGGAAAAACCGCGGCATGGTCACGCGCTTGAGGTCAAAGGCGTGGCTGCAGGCGATTCTCCCCTGCTCCATGCTGGTCGAAGCAAGCGCGGGCTGGCCCACGACATCCCCGACCGCGTACACCCCTCGAATCGAGGTCTGGAAGTGCTGGTCGACCCGGATCAAGCCGCGCTCATCGCTCTCGACTCCGACCGCGTCCAGGCCGAGCGTGGACGAGTTCCCTACCCGCCCTAAAGCAACCAGGACCATGTCCACTTCGAGGTTTTTTTGATTGCTGAGATGAACCTTGAGACCGGATTTGTCCGCTTTATATTCGATCTTGCTAGCCTCGCACTCGAGGACGATCTCAACACCCTGGGCCTCAAACCGATCCACCAGGTGATTGACGATTTCGCGGTCGACGCTCGCCAGGATCTCATTGCGGCGGTCCACCAGGTAAACCTTGGTCCCGGCCATGGAGAACATCGAAGCATATTCGGCACCGATGATGCCCGCTCCAAGAACGACCATCGTCTTGGGCAGCTCTTTCTGATTCAAGATCGTGTTGCTGTCGTGGACTCGCTCGCCATCGACCTCCAGGTGCTCCGGAGCCACCGGCCGCGCGCCTACCGCGATGATCACCACCTTGGCCGACAGCTTTTCGATGCCTTTTTTCGACTGGATTTCAACCTCGGTGGGACTCAGCAATTTGGCGTGCCCATGATAAATGGACACGTGATTGCGTTTCAATTGGTCATAAACGATTTTGGCCTCTTCCGAGACGACGCGGTTTCGCCGGCGCAGCAAGCGCTGCATGTCGGGCAACTCTCCGATTTTCTTTGAAACCTTCTGCGAATGCTCGCTCTCATTTCCGAGAGTGCCGCGTGACCCGAGCGACCAACGATAGACCGATTCGCGAAAAGACTTGGAGGGCAAGGTTCCGAAATGAACGCAACCTCCCCCCAACGCGGGCAATTCCTCAATGATGGCGACAGTTTTGCCAATCTTAGCACCCTGGAGCGCTGCTCGCTGTCCGGCAGGGCCGGAGCCAATCACGATGAGATCAAAGGTCATAGGGCATTTTTTATCCGATTCGAGGCCCGAAGAGAACACCAATATCGAATTAACTCAATTCAAACAGAGGGGGCTCGCGCGGTAGCGCTTAGCGAGACTCCGAGGCAGGCAGCCGGGTTGGCGGAAGATCGGAGGTCAGCTCTTTCACGACCAAACTTCCCTCCATCCCGTTCACGGGGCAGTAAAACCGGTATTTGCCGGGAGTCGAGGGGATAAAGGTGATCTCTTCAATCTGCTTAGCGCGAATTTGCTTACGCACCTGAAACGAGTCCATCATGATACAGAGCGTATGGGTCGAGGCTCCGGTCACGAATAGTCGCACGGGAACGTCGCGCGTGACGAAAATCGTCTTCGGAAAAAAGCCCAAATCGGTGGCAATGACCGCGACTTCCTGAACGCCTCGGCGCGAAACCTGGCCGGCGACATCACTCAAGGCGGGAGGGATGATATTGCCATTGGTCATCTGAGTTGGAGCCTTGGGCCCGCTCGATAAAGATGGCTGACTTACTTGACCGGCCGGGCTGACCTGACGATTTGAATCCGGCGCCGGCGACCCCGAAAAAAACAACCCTGCGGGAGCACGATTGGCAAAGTCCCCTGCTTCATCCGAATATGAGCCGTCGGCATGGCGAACCGGGCGTTCGGAGTCCGAAAAAGCAGAAACCGAGTAAGGCTGCGGTGGGCCGGAGTCACCGTCCATATTATCAAATCGGGAATGATCCATTTCCGCGTATACCGGCACGCTGAGGAGCCCGAAAGCTGCCAAAAGGAACCATTTATGCGTTAATCTCAGGGTGGCCATCCAATGATTTATCGGTACCCGAGATGAAAGCTTTAACGCGAACCGGTCCAAACCCTGTCAGGTTACAAGACACACTGTGTCATACTTTACCAGGAGCAACCTGACACCAATCGGATCCTCCGGGAATCCATTCCTCGTTTTTATTAGCTTTTTTTCTCTGCAACCCATCCAAATCTGCCCAGTTTTTAGACACTGACGCATGGCATTGCGCTTGCTCTAAGGGCCAGCGCGTGCGGTGATAAAAACACCGCCTGAATGTGAAACTTGGACGTAAAAAGTGAGACCTGTATGAGTAAAGTCGTTTCGTTGAAAGCAGTACGTGAAATCAAGGATGCCCGCACCGATGATCATGAATACCACGCCCGGATTCTCGGCATGGACAAGATGGAGCTTCTCGAAGAAATGGTTCGCTTCCAGGAAGAAAGAAGCCGCGTGGGCCATCTCACGGTCACGATGATGGTTCGCGGCCAGCTGCTTTTCAAAGCGCTCGAAGAAAGCGCGGAAACCCAAGAGCTGCGCCTACTCACCCGCTCCTATCGCCGTCATCTTGAGTGCGAGCTCACGGCGTATCGCCAATCCCAAGCCCAAGGCTGAAATCAGGGATTGCTTCAATCCCTGATCTGAAACGACGCAAGCGCCGGATCGACGGGCTCTTCGATCACCTGTAGCTCCGTGACTTGCGCCGTTCGAGGCCCTCGGCGACACCAATTCACCATCGCTTCCACCTGGGAGGCGTCTCCCGCGAAGACCGCTTCCACGCGGCCATCGGGCAGGTTTCGGACATATCCGCTCAGGCCGGGATGGCGAGAGGCCTCGCGAACCGTCGACGCGCGATAGCCCACGCCCTGAACCCGGCCTGAAACGAAAACCCGGCGTTGAATCCCCATCTCGACTTAAAGCAAGTTGCTGGCAAGCTCGGAAAGCTTCGAGCGCTCGCCCTTGCTGAGGGTGATATGGGCGGCGATCGCTTCATCTTTGAAGCGCTCAACGAGATAAACCAAGCCGTTGTTCGCCGAATCGACGTACGGATTGTCGATCTGGTAGCTATCGCCGGTCAGCACGATCTTCGTATTGTCACCGGCACGGGTGACGATCGTCTTGATTTCGTGCGGCGTGAGATTTTGAGACTCATCGACGATCAGGTATTGCTGCGGAATCGAACGGCCGCGGATATAAGTCAGCGGCTCGATCTGCAGGAGGCCTTGGTTCATCAGCTCCTGACAGCCCTTCCCCGCTCCACGGCGCCCTTTCGCCCCGGTCGTGCCGAAGAGAAAGTCGATGTTGTCGTAGATGGGCTGCATCCAGGGATTGAGCTTCTCCTCGATATTGCCGGGCAAAAAGCCGATATCTTTGCCCAACGGGAAAACCGGGCGCGAGACGAGCAAGCGATGATACACGCCTTCGTCGACCGTTTTGGCCAAACCCGCCGCGATCGCGAGCAGGGTTTTACCGGTACCGGCTTTGCCGACCAAGGAGACGAGCTTGATGTCGTCGTTCAAAAGCGCGTCGATGGCGAACGCCTGTTCGGCGTTTTTCGGGAAAATTCCCCAAAGCCCTTCGACCGGCTTGAAAACCGGGACGATGCAATCGAGCTCTTTCGAGAAGCGCCCCATCGCCGTGTGATTGGGGTTCACCTCGTCCTTGAGAATCACGTACTGATTGGGCTTCAAGTTCGCCTCTTTCAAGACGAGGCGTTTATTCTGATAGAACTCGTCCACCTGATGAGCGGCGATCGGAAGCGTGATCGTGCCCGCGTAAAGCTGTTCGGGCTCGACGCTGGACGGCTCGTAATCCTCGGCGGTAATGCCGAGCGCGTCCGCCTTGATCCGGAGATTGACGTCCTTGGTGACGAAAACGACCGGACGCTTGGGCTGTTCTTTCTTGAGCGAGATCGCCAGAGCCAGGATGCGGTTGTCCGCCTTGTCCATGGCCAGCTCCATCGGAAGCGGTTGATGGCTTCCCAACTCGACGATCAAAAGCCCCCCGTTCGGGAGCTTCACGCCCTTGGAGAGCTCGCCATCGGCGCGCATACCGTCGATCAAGCGCGAAAAAAGGCGGGCATGTCGCCCGTTTTCGCTCATTTCCCGCTTGAACCGATCGATTTCCTCGATCACCACGATCGGGATGACGACGTCGTTGTTATCGAATTTGAAAAGCGCTTGAGGATCGAAAAGAAGAACGTTGGTATCGAGAACGAAGGCTTTGCGCAAATTGTGGTCCCCCTGTTTAGGTACTACGTCAAAACTCTATCAGAGGGAAAACGCAATCCGCAATAGATAGCGTCGTTCGGTTGCCAGGTCGGCCTCATAAGCCAGCTCTTCGGCATAGGTCACCAGCGAGACCTTGGCCAGCCAGACATCGACGGTGGCGCCGGCCGTGTACGAAACCTCATTTATTCCTAACGAAAAGGCAACAAGCGGGATTTTAAGCTCCGCCCCGAAGTGCTGGCGCATTCTCATATCCGTCGACTGATCGAGATGCTTCATGTCGTACGCCAGCGTGAGACGCAAGCCCGGAAGCTCATAACGCGCGCCGACGCCGATCGACAAATCCCCCGGCTGGGTCTGGGCGGTAGAATTATTGAAACCCACTCCGCCGATGCTTTCCCACGCAAAACCCGCCATGAGCGAGAGGCGCTTGTTCTGGTGCCGGATATACTGCATTCCGATATCGGCGCCGACGCCCTCGCCGAAGCCGCCGACGATCGAATGATATTCGCTGGTGCCGATATTCAGGATCTGGCTCTCGGACAAGGAGTAATAACCGCCCCTGCGAAAAAGCAGCTCCCCGCCGATGCCGACGCGGATTTCGTCCTTGCCCGCGTTCTTTTTCGATCCGCCCAAAAAAAACGAATGCCCATAGCCGACCTTCACGCCGTTGGTGGTCTGATACCCTAAAGTCACGGCGGGCAACGCCTGGTTCTCCGCATAGAACGCGACCTGCTGATCCACGAGCAAACCGATGCCGAAACCCGGCAGCACGAGCGACGGAGTGAGCGAAGCCCGCCCGTAAATGTCTTTGCCGATAAAGGTGTTCAGCGTGTTGGAATTGATCGTCTTCAGGGAGTTAGCCGTGCTCGACGCGCTCGTGATGATACTACTTGCCGTCTCGGCCTGAAGATCCAGGTAAGTCAGCTTCGGGGTTTTCACGCCGGCAAGACCGGCCGGATTGTAATAAAGCGACTCGTCGTCGTCGACAATCGCGGTGAAAGCGTTGCCCATTCCTTGCGCCTCGGCGCTCGTATAAAGGTCGCGAAGCTCGCCCTGCCCCACCGACGCGTAAGCGGTTGAATACGCGGTGAGCGCCGCGGCCAAGCTGACCACGAGGCCGACCCACCAAATTCCGCTGCCGCGCCTCGAATTCTTTTGGCGGTGCCCTTTGCTCACTGCCATCCAGCTACCGCGGAGTTGATGAAGTTAATGATTCCCGCTGCCGCGCACGAGTTCACGTCCGACGACTGCGCCGTGCAGGAGCTGCGGTTTCTGAGAGTGGAAGGACAAGCGCTGCAGGGAGACGCCATCGTGCAGCCCGACGCTTGCCAGGTGCCGTTCGGATTGTAGACAGCGATATCCACCGCTCCCGCCGGAAGCGAGTTCGAACAGCCGTAAGCGCAGGCCTGCGCGATGCCCGCGTAAATCAGCGCCTGATTGGAGGTGAGCGCGTTCGCGAGAGAGGCTGAAAGCGAGCTCGCGGATGACGTGGTCGCATCCAAAAAGTTCAAAACGGAGGCCGCGAGCCCGCAACCGTCCTCGGTCATCGCCGCGGCCGTCGTCCAAGGCAGGGCATTGCCCTTGTTGTGCGTGACCGGGTCCGGGTTGCCGTACCTGCTTTCGGCCGTTCCGATTCCCGCCATGGCCATGTAGATCAAATACAGATTGGAATCGAGGGTTCGGTCGTTCGAGAAGACCGAGCCGACGTTGTAGGTTCCGGAATTTACCTGATTCGCCGGCAAAATGATCACGCCGTTATTGAGCACCGATTGCAAGGCGTCGGTTCCGTAAAACGCGCCCTCCATCTTGTGATCCGCGCCGGCGGTCGACGGAAAAAGCTGCGCCATGTACGACCAGAAGGTGGGAGGGGCCAGATTGGTGACATTCGACAGCAAAGTGGAAGTCAGGGAGAAAAAATTAACTCCCGCGGCACAGCCGTAGGCGGAGGCGGTTTTGAGCCGGATTTCGTTATCGGTGTTCGCGGAATTGTAAAGCGGCAGAATCAGATTGAGCGCGGTCGAGCAGTCCTGATTGGTGAGGGCCATGTCGACGGCGTCGAGGATCTGCTGCTGGCCGTCCGTGGAGCTGGGGTCAGGGGTCGGGGCGCCGCAGCCTTGCCCGAAAAGCAAAATAAACAAAATCGACGCGAACATCCTGTTCGCAAGCTGACGCGCTCCCACTCTCTTATTGTGCCGAGAATCTCGCGGCGAGCCAAGTCTGTTTTGGCCGGCAATTTTATGACGACGATGACATTTTGAGCGGAATCTTCCGCTTCAATCGTTCGAATACGACCGGAGGAACGTAAGCGGAGACATCCCCGCCGTAATGAAAAAGCTCTTTGATCATCGAAGAGCTGACGAAATACAGATCCTGCGACGTCATCATGAACAAGGTTTCGACATCCGGCTGGATCCGCTTGTTCATGCTTGCCATCATGAACTCGTATTCGAAATCGCTGGCGGCGCGCAGCCCGCGGATCACCGCATGCACCTTGTGCTGATGGGCATAGTCCATGATCAGCCCCGGCCAGCGGTCGACTTTGACGCCTTTGCGGCCCCGGATCACTTCCTGAATGATCTCGACCCGCTCTTCCGGAGTAAAAAGCGGTGTCCGTTTTCCGCCCGTGCCGGCGACGACGATCGTCACTTCGGAAAAAACGTGGAGCGTGCGATCGAGGATATCCAAATGTCCGTTCGTGATCGGATCAAACGAGCCTGGATAGATTGCGGTTCGCAGTGTCATGGGGTGACCTCCTGCTCTTTCTTATATGAGGTCAACACGCTATCGCCATAGTTTTTCTCGCGAATTTTGACCATCGGCCCTGCCCGCTCGGGCAATGACGGAACCTGGGACTTCTTGATTCCCCACTCCAGCACGAAAAGACCGCCTTCCGATAAGGCGCCATCCCAAGGGGCTTCCTTCAAAAGCCGCTCTTCCCATCCCTCCGAATAAGGCGGGTCGGCCATCACGATGTCGAAGGGAAACCGGGGCTCGAGCTTTTTCCAAAGCCGGTCGATCGAATCGGCGTAAATCTCAATCCGGTCCTGGACGCCCAAAGCTTTCGCGTTCCGCTCGATGATTTTGACGACGGGAATCGCCGCCTCGACGAAAACCACGCTCGCGGCCCCCCGCGAAAGCGCCTCGAAACCGAGAGCCCCGGAACCCGCGAAAATATCGAGCACGCGCGCGCCCGGAACCGACATTTGAATGGAATTGAAGAGCGCTTGCCGCAACCTCGATTGGGTAGGACGAGTCTCCAGGCCTTTGGGGGCTTCGATGAAGCGCCCTCGAAACTCACCGCTCGTGATGCGTAAAATGGGAGTGCCTCTTCCGGTCTTTCAGCTAAGCGCTTTTCTTCCGCGTTTCGCTCGCGCGGCTGCCGACAGGGATCTTGAATTCGGTGCCGTCGGCTAGCGCGATCTGCAGAAACTGATCCGCGAAACCGACCGTCACCTCTTGCCCGTCGAATTCGTATTTCAGTTTCAAAGTCATGCTGCCGCTCAAAGTCATGCTCAACGTTCCGGGAGACGAGGAAGCCTGAACTGGTTTCATAGAATTGGATCCTTGAATATGGGAGGGGGCACGGGCCAGCTGACTAGCCGCTTTTTTCATATCGACCACCACGCCTAAATCGGACTCACCGAAAGGAGTCTCTCCCTCAGCCTCCGACTCGGGCAAAGCGGCGAGCGTTTCCTCAATGCTAATGTCTTCGGCCGAAGCCGAAGCTTTTTCCCCGAGCGGACTTTCCGCTTCAGTCGGCGTGGTTTCGCCGCTCAGCTCTTTGCGGAGCTCCTCAACCTCGCTCAAGATCTTATCGATCTCGTCACGGGTTTCGACATCGACGTTCGGTGCGGCCTCGGTGGCGCTTTTGTCTCGTGCTGATTGAGATTGGCTCATATATTCCTTATCGGCCGGAACCCCAAAAAACTGAAGCACCTAGGCCATCCCCAACACTCCTCTAACTCATTGATTTTATTAGACCGAATAGATCGACTACTAGCGTCAGCCGTTTTTTCTCGCCAAACAAAAACCCAGTTTGTTATCAAACTCCCTCAGCTTCATTTCTGTGGGTGGGAATTCGTTTGTCTACGTCCAAAACGATCGGTGTCGAGTCACTTCTAGTTGTTTCAGAGCTTCCGAAGTCGAAGCAAATCTCGCGCGCCCGGAAACCGCTTCCCGGTCTTTTGACTAAAACTCCCGCGCCCAAGCCGGAAAAACTCGAAACCACGGCGGCCACTCATCTTTCCGCCTGGCTCCCCTATCTGGCGGCCCTCAAAAGCCTGATTCTGCAGGATCTGGAAAATCATCTGGGGCGCCTGCTCGCCTTGAACATGAGCCGTAGGGAGGCGATAGCCAACCATCTCGACCGCCTTTCCGGCGACATCGGACCCCAGCAACCCGATAGCTCGGGCGGACTGCGCCGCTGGATCGAGGAGCCCCGAAGCCCGGCTCAAAATCGCGCTCTGCAAAGCTATTTCGAGGAAGTCGCGCTTTTGGTTCTCGGCCAGGCGATCTTGCTGAAGGCCTGGTCCGATCGCTGCTTGCGCGTCTGGAGCCCAGCCGATCTCAACGATTTGAACTGGGCGATGAACACGGCGCTCAAGCCTCACATCCCGCTCGATCGCGATACGTGGCAAGTCGTCCGGCAGAACATCTACTCCTGGTACAAACCGAGCCCGGCGATCCAACGCGAAATCTGGATCACGCTCGAGCCCTGGAAAATCCCAGGAGAGAATCCGACGTTTCTCGCCGCATTGATTTCATCCACTCGAAAAGCCCGGCCCGACTCGGCGGAACCCGAGGGCTACGACTCGCGCTTTTATCAGTCCTTGTGGGAGAATATACCGTTTTTCGGCTTTGACCCGGAGAACTCCTGCCCGGCTTACCGGCGATCTTGGCATGCGTTTTCGCCGACGCTGCGCGACGGCGCGGTCGTTCGAAACGGCCCCTCCGGCATTCAGTGGGTGGGACTCGAGTCCTCTTCATTTCTGGTCATGATGGCGGAACTCCTCCAACTCTGGTGGGGCCCCTCCGCTCCCCCACTCTGGACGGTCGGAAACGGCTTGGAAGTGCCCACTCGCGATCAGCTCATGCTCAATCTGGGAAGCTCGAGCGGAGGCCCGGGCGGACGATCCAGCACGGGCTTAAAGCCCTCGCTTTTTTCCCGCATTGCCGAAATGGAAGCCTGCGATGCGGCTTTCGTTTTCGAAGAACGATCCGTGCGTGGCCAAGGACGCACGGCCGAATCCCAGGCCTTCCGCATGCAGGCCGACTCGAATCCCTATTTTCGGAAACTGCGCGCGACAAGGACATCCCTGGGCGATTTGCAAGCATGCGTCGCCATCAGCAAGCTCCGCCCCGGCGGGCTTCTCTGGTGGGCCCGGGAAGAACTCTTGGATGAACGCGCCGGCTCGGAAGTTTTGAATTTCCTGCTCGAAAAGGGAAAGCTGATCTGCGAGTGGAATCTGTCGGAAGTCGAGCATGGTCTTCCCTCCAAGCGCCCGCTTTTCTCCCGCTATATCTATCTCTTCCAGCGCGAACCGCGCATCGAGGAACGGATCACCCACCGTCCGATGCGCGTGGCGGTTCAAGGCCAAATTCGAAGCCATGTGGAAATCCCGCAGCTTTTGGAAGACGCGCTACGCTCCGGAGCCCGTTCGGAAATCACGCCTCACGGGCAGTGGACGATCCAGGCGCAGGAAAGCCCGATTCCTCAAAAGGACTGGGCGGAACGTTGGCCGGAGCCTGCCGCGCATTCGACGCTGATGCGGCTTGAAGCCTTGCGCGAGGCCTCGCTCCCGCTCGCGAGCGCCACGACCATCCGCCCGACGCCCGATCGCCCGAATTGGTCGATGGACGGAACGCTGAAAGGTTTTTGGGTGCAGGCCGAAAATCGCAGCTTGGTGACGCGCGCCCTGCCGAAACCCAATGAGATGCCGGACGGGGAAACGTCCGGATCGGGCTTCCTCATTCTCGTGACCGACGAGAGCATCGTCTCGCCGCTGAAGCACTATCTCGAATCCGAGACCGTCCGCCAATGGCTCGACCAGCGCTGCGAGAGAAAGGGCGATCGCTGGATCCTCACCGAACAAATCATTCGCTGGATCCCGGTCAAAAGAACCCTGCTTCGTACGCTCGGGCTCTCGGGCGAGGCCCCGCGCGGGCCCGCGATCCTGCCTCCGGAATGGGAACGAACCGCTTCCCGGCTCGCAAACGAGCCCGGCGTCGCGCTGGACGCGGTCAAGAGCCTGAAGACGTCGCAAAAAACGCAACCCGGTATCGAAGTCGACGCAATTCTCGCCGAGCTCTTTGTCAGAACCTCGCGAACCCTGGAGTACATCAAATCCCCCGAGCACCCGAGCGCGGCCACGCTCCGATTGATTGGGAACGACGGCAGAATTCTCTGGCGCAAGCTGCTCGATATTCTGCCGCGCACGGAGTGCATCTCCGTGACGCTCCATCCCCGAGTCAGCATTCAAGGTAGCCTGCCGCTCCACCTTCCGATCGGCGAAGTAACCCCGATCAAAACCCCGGAACCCGGCTTCTTGCTGATGACCGAGGCCGGCCTCTCGCTGAAGATTCTGTCGGAATCGAGCCTCATTCGCGAAATGCTCTCGGATCAGCTCCAAGGTCCCGTCAATCCGACGTGGAGCGAGCTGCTCCATTACCTCAAACTGCCGCGCCGGCTTGAGATCGCGGAAGAGACCGCGACCGAGATTTTGCGCGCACATGGGGAACACGCGAAAAAAATCGCCGGACTGGTCCAACTTCTGGGCGAGTGTTCATCGATTGAACATCTTTGAGAGCTGACTTGAAGGATTAAGCTCTCAAGTAATCTCTCTGGAAAACATTGGAACCCGTTGAAATCACTAACATCTACTTGAAACATTACGGACTAGTACGCCCTGTGTCACGAATGGCACTCCCCGTGCAATTACTCACCACAGATCCGTCGCAGTCACGATTCGAATTTTCAAGAAATTGAGATTCGCAACCCGGACTGTGGGCTTTCTCGAATTTTCGATCTCGATCGAAAATTTGGGAAAGCGCATGTTGTAACCCCCTTCCCCAATCCCCCCGGGGCACTGACTCAGCCGTTCGGATCCAGTGCCCCTCCCCCTTCCTCATTCCCCCGAACCAGGCTAATCTTAACGACATGAGCTGGAATTCACGGACCATCCATTACGAGCATGAGCATCAGTTCGAGAAGATTTTGCAGCTTCATCGGCTGACGGAAGCTTGGGTAGACGCGCTCAAGGAAGTGACGGAAGAGCGTCCTTCGCATTTTTTGAACCGAGGCTTGTCGCGCGACATGGCGGACGCGCTTTGGCGCCTAGAATCACTGAGCCAGGAGCGCCTGGAAGATCTCCTCGACGATACCTCGACGGATGACGTCTTAAGCCGGCTGGATCATACCGTCTGGTCGGTGCAAGCCTACACGCTGGCGAAGCTTTTGGAGCGAGCCAACTCGAGCGCCCCCCTCAAATCGGTTCTGGAGCAGACGTCCTGGAAACTCGGGCGCAATTGCGCCGAAAAGCGTTGGTCGGAGCTCAACCCTCTCAGCCGCAAGAACGTCGCCGAGCTCGTGCTTGCCCTGAACGACACCCCTTTCGGGAATGACGGAGTGCTCATGATTCGCATTACCGCGCGCGAGGCCCATTTCGAAATGCTTCGCTGCGCCCATCAGCAATCCTCGAACGAGGTCCGGAGCGTCGCGGATGCGCTCTGCGGCCTGCATGCTCATTGGCTCAAAGGATTCGCTTACGGGCTGAATCCGGCGGTGGGTGTCGAAACCATCCACTGCACGACATCCTCCAACCTTGAATCCGGCTCCGGGCCTACGCGCTGCCATTGCCGCTGGACGCTCGCGGAGCTGACCCCCTCGTTCAAGCTGGATCAATCCGTTTCGCGCTGAAGCTTGCGATAAATCGTGCGGGAATTGATGCCCAAAAGCTTGGCGGTCATCTGCTTATCGCCCGAGGTCGCTTCCAGGGTTTTCCGGATCAGAAGCTCTTCCACGTTTTTCAAAGTGGTTCCGAGCGGCACGGCGATGGTATCCAGGCTCTGCGAAACGGATGCGGACTGAGTCCTGAGATGGGCCGGCAAATCTTCCAGCGTGACCTGATCGCGTTGAGCGAAAACGACCGCGCGCTCGATCACGTTTGAAAGCTCGCGCACGTTGCCGGGCCACGAATGCGAGAGAAGCACCTCGAACGCTTCCTCGGAAAGCGAAACCACCCGTTTCTCATGCCGCTCGCTGGAGACACGCAAGAAATAATTCGCCAAATCCGGGATATCTTCCATGCGCTCGCGCAGCGGCGGCACCGAGATCGTCACCACTTCAAGGCGATAAAGCAGATCCTGGCGGAATTGACCGGTTCTCACCGCCTCCGCCAAATCCCGGTGGGTCGCCGCGATGACCCGAACATCGATTTTGCGGGAGGTATTGGCGCCGATCCGACGAACTTCGCCCTCCTGCAAAACCCTCAAAAGCTTGGCCTGCAGACTCAGCGGCATATCGCCCACCTCGTCCAGCAGGAAAGTCCCGCCGTGCGCCGACTCCAGCAAACCCTCTTTGGCGTTCGATGCGCCGGTGAAAGCGCCCTTCTCGAATCCGAAGAGCTCGGACTCGATGAGATGCTCGGGGACGGCCGCGCAGTTGATGGCGACAAAACGGCCGCTGGCCGCGCGCGGGCTCTCCTCATGGATTCTCCGGGCGATCATCTCTTTGCCGGTACCGCTTTCGCCTTGAATCAGAACGGTCGCGACCGTCGGGCCGACCTTGCGAATGATCGATTCCAGTTCGCGCATCGGTTGCGAGCGCCCGACCAGGGCCGACGACGAAGCCGGACCGGCCGTCGAGGCCCCGGACGCGCTTCTTCCCCGCACATGAGCCCGCTTGAGCGCCATCTCGATTGCCGACACCAACGCCTGGCGCTTGAATGGCTTGGTCAGAAAATCAGCGGCGCCGAATTTCATCGCCCAGACCGCTTCTTCCACCCGCCCGAACGCGGTCATCAGGATCACTGGCGTCTCGTCGCCGCAAACGGAGAGCGCGCGCAGAAACTCAAGCCCCCCGAGTCCCGGCATCCGGACATCGCTCACGACGAGATCAAACCGGGATCGCGGCTTGCCGGGAACGGAGCGCACGAGATCGAGCGCCGCTTGCCCATCGACCGCCGTCACGACGGAGTGCCCTTCGAGCTCCAGGATTTTGCGCATCGACTCGAGGGCCTGCGCATCGTCATCAACCAGCAGAATTTCGGCCTTAAATTTGGACATCGTGTCTTTCCCTCGGCTTCTCTTTTTCGAGAACGGGCAGCAATAAATCGAAGCAAGCCCCTCCTACGGCGGCGGCCTTGGCCAGGCTTACCGTGCCTCCATGCTCTTCGATCACCCGTTTCACGAACGCCAATCCCAAACCGGTTCCCTGGGCCCGCGTCGTGACGAACGGATTGAATAATTTTTCCTGGATCTCGCGCGGAATCCCAGGGCCGTTATCGTGAATGCGGATCCAAACCCGATCCGATTCCGTGACGCCCATTTTCCATTCGATGCGCGGCTGAAGGCCGTGGACATTTTCTAGCGCCTGCAAGGCGTTCCGCATCAGATTTCCGAGCGCCTGCTCGAGCAAATCGCAATCCCCCCAAACCCGCGGTTCGCGGCCGGGTTCGCATTTCCAATCGACGAGCACGCCTTGAGCCTCGCAAACGGTCGCGTACGTGGCCAGAACCGACATCAGAAGATCGGGCAAGCTGATCGACTGTTTTTTTCCGGTCGAAAGCCGGGAAAGGCGCAGATAATTATCGGTAATTTTCTCCAGCCGGTCGACTCCGCCCAAAATCGAAGCCAGCGATTGCTTGAGAGCGGCGCTTCCGATGCCTGCCGCGAGCTCGGAAGCCATCTCAGCCTCGAGCCCGATCGAATGCAACGGGTTCCGCACCTCATGCGCGACCTGAGCCGACATTCGACCCACGGCAGCCATATGCTCCGAACTTCTCAGTCTTTCCTGCAGATCGAGCTCCTCGGTCACGTCATCCAAAACCAGGACCGCGCCGCTGGGCGTGCCGCCCTCCGTCCGCAGCGGCATGAGGTGACCCCCGTAGACGCGGCCCTCGATCCGCGCGCCGCTGGGCCGCAACAGCTGCCGAGCGCTCGAAACCGAATCGGCGCCCTGAAGCCATTCCCTCGCCTCCGGATGCGCATCGAGAATGGCCCGGATCTTCGGAAAATCGAGCAATTTCTGGCCCCGGAACTTATCCGCCGACTCGTCAAGACCATCCGAAAGCCAACGCGCCGCGACCGGATTGCACTGGGTGATTACCCCGTGAAGATCGGTCACCAGCAGGATGGATTCAATGCTGTGAAGGACGTTCTCGTTGAGCTCGCCCATCCGACGAAGAAGCGTGTTCTGCTCCTGCACCCGGTATCTTTGGGTCTCGACCGTTTTCTCGCGCTCCAGCAGCGCGGTGGCCATGTGATGAAACTCCCGAGCCAATTGGCTGACCTCGTCTTCGCGGTTGAGCGGGATATCCGGCAGCCGCGATTTATGCTCCTTGCGCAGTCCCTGGCGGGTAATCTCGCGCGCAAGCCGGGTCAACTCGCCCAACGGGCGCAACGCGCGCTCTCCGAGCCAAAGCAAAAGCAGTGAAAGCGAAACCACGACCACCAAGATGATCTCGAGCCCGGTGCGAAGTTCCGTCATCCGTGTCTGGGCCAGCGCGAAGGTCTGGCGAAACGAGCGATCGTAATCGGCCTCGCCGGATTGGATGAGCCTCCCCCATTCGTCCATCAGCGCGCTCCAACGCTGATACGAACGCGTGGCCGAATCCGCATCGTGCTGCTCAAGCGCCGCCTGCAGGCGCGAAGACTCGGCCGAAAGCTCGGTAAAACCCCTCGCAACCGAAGACGCCCAATCCTGCCAGCGCGCGCGGGTATCGGATGGAGCCCATTCCAAATCGCTGGTGATAAGGGTGCTGGCCCGGCTCACTTCGCTCTCCAGCATTTCCACCGCCCAGCGCGGCAACGGCCTCGAGCTCCAGCGGGGATCCTTCCAGTGCGAAGCTCCGAGATTTTTTTCCACTTCGCGGCGGTAGAGCTCGGCGTCCGATTGCATCTGAACGAAAAGCCTTCCCAGCGGGACCGAGACGCCGTTGATCGCGTCCAAAAGGCGGTTCACCTCGGTGACCCGGTAGAGGCTCAAGGTCGAGCCCAAAAGGGAAAGCACGATCAACGCGCAAACAAAGCCCAAAATCCTCTGACGCAAGGTGCTTCGAACTTTGAGGCCGTTGGGAGGGGATTTCGAGCTCACCTGAAAATCATAAGGGAGAGAGTGACAATCCGCAATAACCGCCAAAAAAACGCCGCTCAAACGAAATCAAAATCAGGCCGATAGGCACCATAAGGTGACTCAACTAGGAAACTCGCAGGAAGTTCGATGACAAACGTCCCAACGTCCGCAAAAAAGCTCGGCCGGATCGTGCTGGTGCTTGACCCCAAGCTTTCGCGGCAAAAGTCGCTCAATCTGACGCGTCTTTGCAATCGCTTCCGGGTTTTTGCCGAGGTCAAGCTGCTGGCGGCCACCACGACCGAAGCGCAGCTTCTCCAAGATCTCGATAACTACTCGCCTCACCTGGTTTTGGCGCCTTGGCACAACTATCTGAGCTGGAAAAAAATCGAAGGCTACTTCGGGCTGACGCGCTCGTCCGGCCCCACGTTTGCCGGCTATCATTGCGGCGAATTGCACCAGCGCGAAATCGGCGCGACCGCTGACGACTCCCGGATCATCCTGCTTGATTTCGACGGCACCTCGCCGGAAGAAAGCGCCCTTCTGGTACGCTCGCTGATTTCGGATGAAACGCGATCGGGCATTCTGCCCTTGGTCGGCTCCAACGCCAACATTCGTTTCGACTCCTGGCTCGACGGCCACACCTTGGGCTCCCGCATGGACGCCGTTTTATCGCTTCCTCAAATCGAGAACGGCGGCTGGTCCGATCGCGCAAACTCCATACGCATCCTGCTCACTTCCTTCTGGGGACTGATTTTCGAGGAGTCCACCGGAGTGGCGACCGTGCGGAAACAGGTCGGCAGCAGTGCCCCTCGCGCCTCACTGCAGATCGGGATCTCGAACGAATGCTTCGCGCTCCGCCTCTGCTACTCGATGTCGACATGGACCCCCAAGGATACGGTCGATTTTTTCTGGCCCCGACCCGAGGCCCCGACTTCTTCCGCCCAGTTGCTCCTGCGGCATGCCGATGTTTTGCGGGTACACCGGCTTGTGGGCTCGGGCGACGTCGAAGTGGTCGCGGCGCTGTTCAAAAGCGCGGGCGCCGAAAAAGCCCCTCAGCATCTGCAAACCTTTTGGATCGAACCCCTGCAAGACCGGCTGGTCTCCGAAGAGCTCTACCCGGAACGGAAAACCGACCCGATGCGCTTTTTGCCCCCAAAAGACGAAACCGCGGCGTCCCCGTCGGACAGCATCGAAGGAGTCAGGGCTCAGATCATCGCGCGCGACCGGAAAATCGAGGAGCTGCGGGTAACGCTGCAAGAAATCAAAGCCCAGCTTTTCGCCCGTGAATCGTACATCGCCGAGCTCAAATACGGAGGCATCGGCTCGGCCGCGCCGGCATCACCCCCCGACACGGACAGCCTGCTTGCGGCATTCTACGAGCGCTTCATGATCAACCACGACCAAATCATGCAATTGATCGAGGAGACGGAGCGGCCTCCCAGCGAATGGAGCGCCGACTATCCCAAGCAAAAGCTCCGCCTCGCGGAGCTTTGCCAGCGCGAGGAAACTTGGGTACGAAAGCTGGCGGAAATTCTCCGGACCTTCCAGGACGACCGCGCCCGGCTGAACTCGAGGCAAGCCAGTTGAAACCAGGGTACACGGAAATCAAGATCAAAGACCTCAGTACGCGCCGGCCTCTGCCGTGCGATCTGTACTTTGAAATGGTTCCCGCGAACCGCCTGGTCAAGCTCCATCAAAAGGGCGATACGATTTCGCCCGAACGCTACCGGCGCTTTCGTGATAAAAACGTGCGCCGCGCCTGGATCCCCGACCAACAGGCGGAAGACTTCAAACAATACCGCCTCCTGCTGGAACGCGCCCCTGCCGCGGAAGCGGCGCAAATGCTCTTTTCTTCCTTGAGCGAGCCCCTCCCTCATCACTTCGAGCAGGGCCTCGACCCGAACGAGCTCCAAAACGATATTCAAGAAGGCTGGCAAATGGCCGCGAAAGCAGCGCAGTGGCTCGCCTTTCCCGACGGGAACCCGGCCTCGCCGCAAGCCTTCGCGCTCTGGAGCGAAGCCGCTAAGCAGCCCCAGCCCAGCGCTCAGTTTCGCGTGGCGATCCTGACGATCCTTTTCGCCGGCACCGTTCAAAGTTTCGAAAGCCCACTCTACGCCGATCTGGCCTTGGCCGCGCTCGCCGAAAAATCCGAAACGCTTCCGAGCCGCGTCGCGCTCTGGCTTGAACAGAGATACGAACGCTTCGACGGATCCGGCCACCCGAAAGCGCTCAAGGGATTTGAAATCGACGATTTCGCGCAGCTGCTTGCGATCGCAGACACGGTCGATGGTATTTTTAACGCAGACCCTCAAAAGACCCCTCGCGGTCTCCCTGCGGCGCGAAAAGCTCTTGAGTCCCTGAATTGCCGCCCCCCGTTTCCCCAGCTCTTCAATCCGGATTTTTTTTCCGCGATTATCTCGAAGGTTTTCACGGAAGCGCCTATCCGCGAATCCGCTCAAGCCGCCTGAGGGTCGCCGTTTTACCTTGGGCATGAAGTACGCTATGTTCTAGTCGATGACGGACGCCCGCCCCATCAATAACGCAGTACTCGCAGAGGCTATTTTTGAAGACGCGGAGGCCTCATGGCATCGGGATTGGCGGATCTGGGCGGTCATCGTCATTCTGGCCTTGCTGGTCCACGTCCTGTTCATGGCCACGCATATTTCCTGGAGCCCGTCGATCAAGCCGGTGCCGGTCGAACTGAAAACCATCGACCCGGCGAAACTGGATGAAATCCGAAAGAAGTGGAAAAACAACCAGCCGAAGCAGCTCCTGATCGATCGCGACAAAAACGCGCCCAGCGCGCCGGAAGCCTCCGACAAGGCAAGGTACATGTCCGATCGCAATATCGTCGTCCAGAAAGAGCAGCGCGCCCGGCAAACCGATGTCATGCCCAAAGCGGGCGCGCCGGGCGGCACTCATTCCGAAGCCGCCCAGCAAAAGAAACGAACGGCCACCCACGCGGTCCCGCGGCAACCGAAAACCCCTCCTGCCCGCTCGGCGAACCCCGTTCACGATCTGAGCAGCTTAGGCATTCCGCTGCGCCTCTCGGCGAAATCCCATCCCGAGGAACAAGAAGCCTCGCCGCCCATGAACTCGCCGAACCAAAACACGAATTCATCGGGCTCGGGCGGCGCCAACCAGTGGGTGAACGATCAGACGCTTCCCGAAGGAAGCGAGAACATGCTGAACGCGCAGGAATCGGTTTACTACTCCTTTTACGCGCGCCTCTACGACGCGATCGCGCCGATCTGGTCGAGCAAAGTCCAGCAGGCGGCTTACGCGGCCCATCCCCAGCCCGGCGATTACACAACCGTTGTGGACGTTGTACTGAATCAGGCCGGAGACCTGCTCGAAGTCCGCCAGCTCCAAAGCTCGGGAATTCATGAGCTCGACAGCGTGGTCGAGCCTTCCTGGCGCATAATCGGCCGATTTCCCAATCCCCCGTCGGGGCTCCTGAGCCCGGACGGGACCTTACACATGGCCTGGTCATTCACGATGCGGGTGGGCCAAGGCGGAGTGAGCTTCCTGCCTCCCTCCCGGGCCAACTAGCGAAAATACCTATAGAAGAGCAACGCCGCGGCCAGGGCAAGCCAAAGCTGGATGTCCCGTTGGCGAAGCATCGCGAGCAGCCCGTCCCGGAACGTCACCAGGCTCTTGCGCCTGAACACAAGGCCGCGGCGGCGGATTCGAGAGAGCTCCCGCACGAAATCCTCTTGAGCCAGGTCCTTCGGGATGGCCTTGTCCGCGCGGAAATAAAGATCACGGCAACGATTCAGCGCGTTTTGGCAAAGGCTGCAGGCCATGAGATGATTTTGGAGAAAAATCCGCTCGCGCCCGTTCGGAATTTCCTCATCCAAAAAGCGCTGGGTCCACGGCCGTTCGAAATCATATTCCGGACAATGCGTGCCCAAGGTCTTAGGGCCCGCGGGGAGAATCCCTTGGGCCGCGCCAAGCCGAACCCGGCTTTTCCAGGCGAACCTTTCAACGGCATCCGCGTCCAAATTCATCACGCGAGCCACGCGCTCATAAGACCATCGGCCTGAATGGAGCGCCACCAAGATGAATCGCTCGCTGGGAGCGAGCTTGAAAAACGGGTTCCCGAACTGTCCGGAGGCCAGGCTCGTTAAAGTGCCCTCGGCATTGCCCCGACTCTCGGCGCGCGCCAACATCAGCATCGCCGCGCGCTCCAAGGCCCGATCCTCGCTCAACTCCAGGAGCGAAACCGCGCCGAGCGTTTCGATTACGACGGGACGCGCGCGCTCGGGAGCAATCCAAAGCGCCGTACCTAGCTGCGCGAATGTCTCAAGATCACGATCCAGACTCAAAACGGCCTCCCCCTTTGTTGACGGTATCAGATGTCTAAACATTAGTCAGCCGTGTGAGCATTGGTTAGCCAGAGTGGGTTAACAGTGACTCTCCTGGCTTTTACAAGGGTTTTGGCCTGGCCCCCCGGTTGCAATCTCAATGGGTATTATGACAAAAAATAACGGCTTCAGCGCGCTGATCGCGCTGTTTTTCCTGACCTCCTGCGCACTTAGCCAGAAGAGCTCCTCCATCGCGAGCTCCACAAGCGGGGTCGTCGCCATCAGCCCGACCTCAAACTCGATTTTAACCAGCACCAGCTCGACCGCGAGCACCTCAAACACCGCGCCTTTTGTCTTTAACGTCAGCGCCAGCGGCTACACTTCGACCTCGGTGACGGTCCAGGCTGGACAAATTCTGAGACTGACCTTCGCTCCTAGCCAAGCCAGCACCTTATCGAACGGTTCGAGCACCGTTTATAACTACTCCGCGCTTGGCGTATACATCACGGTGGGAAGCCTCACCCTCCCAAGCACCATGCTGACCAACGGCTACGGCGGCACCACTGCGGAAAGAAGCCCGGTGCTGGATTTTTCACCCGCCCTCACCGGCTGCACCAGCGGCACCTCGAGCGGCACCGCGTGCCGCACCAGCGTGACGATCACGATCTCGAGCCCCAACAGCAATTACTGGTGTTTGATAGACGGCCAGATGTGCCCGTGGAACCGCGTGAGCCAGGGCCAGACCTGGGGCGGAACGCTCACGGTCGAAACCGATGATACGCAGGCCGTTGACTAGAATTTTGACATGTGTCGCGAATGAACCCCCCAGAGAAAAACAAAAGCCATGAAATCCAAAATGAAATCAAAGATGCGCAACGAAAGACACACTGGCCCAAGGGTTGCAAACTTCCAAGTCGAGAGGTTTTTATGAAAAAGGTTCTGACCTATACAAATTTAGGGATCGCAGCTCTGGCGCTGATCACAGGATGCGGAAGCTCGACGACCACGACGCTGGGTACAGCGGGATCGTCCTCAACCAGCTCGACCTCATCGATTACGAGCGCCACGACGACGACATCCAGCTCGAGCTCATCCAGCTCGACCTCGTCGTCGACTTCCGGCGAAAATCTTCTGCCCGCGATTACCTCGAGCTTTAGCCTGGCCGGCACTCGTGGCAACGTCACGAACTCGGCGGCGAGCACGTCCATCGTCGTCAACACCGATAATCTCCTGAAGGTGACTGTCACGGCGGGATCCGCGGGCACGTTGACCGTCCCCGGTTACGGCTTTTCAGCCAATTACGGCTGCGTGAACTTCAAGATCACGGTTGAGGGCCAAACCGTCGTGACCAATACGCTTTCAACCGGACTGGGAAGCGATAGCGACTGCTCGGGAGCGGCCACCAGCCAAACGATCGATTTCTCGAGCCGCATGACCACGGGTCACGGGCCAGTCACGGTAACGGTGACGTCCAACGACTACGACTTCGATTGCATGAGCTGCCGAACCTATCCATGGCTCTACGGCTATTACTGCAATAACTACTGCCCGATGGACCTGGTTTATAAAAACCACACGGTGAATGGAACCCTTTCCATTCAGGTTAACGGCACTGGGAGCTAAGCGGGCCAAGGATCGGCTCGAGGTCGGTTTGCTGTGAAGCTTGAAACGAGCGGGAGCTCAGCTTCGAAAGCACGGCGAAAAAGCGCCGCCAGTCCTCCTGACAAGCTTTGTAAAGGCGCTCGAACGAATCCAAACCGGTGTTGTAGGTTCGATAACCGATGAGCGTGGCATTGTTGATTTCGCGCTTGAAGCCAAGCTTGTCTTTCAGCTTGGCCAGCAGCTCTTTTTTTTCCGCGAGCTTCTCCGAATCAGGCTTGGCCGAGCCGTAAAGTTTATCAAGCACTTCGTAGGCGTCGTGCAGCCGTTTCTCGATCTCATCGCCTCTTTTTTCCGAATCCAGATAAGCCTTGGACGCTTTCAGCGTTTGTTCGCGCTCCCGCGCGTCCGGCGAGCGGGCAAGGGTCTCGAAATACTGGGAAGTCATCTTTCCGGCCACGAACTCGGCCAGGCTTTCGTTGAACGAGGATTGCCCGCCGATGTAAAGGGTCGCGTGAGTCGACTCATGCAGGACGACATTGACCAGATCTCCCCGCGCGGAATCTCCGTCGGAGAGCATGCTGGACAAAACCGGATCCCGAAACCAGCCCAGAGTCGAATAAGCGCTCGCGCCGCGCAAATCGACGTCCCAGCCCGCCTGCCGCAACTCGGCCGCGTATTTTTTCGCATCGTCCAAACTGAACCAGCCCAAGTACGAAAAACTTCCCACGATGGGGAAACTCCAGGTCTTGGGCTCGAACTTGAGCGGCGCGCAGGCGGAAACCACCCAGCTTGCCGCGGCCCGGTTCAGCTTCACGTATTCGCGATAGTTGGGCGTAGCCTTGAGACCCTGGCTCTCGCCGAATTTCTTGATCTTGGGAATCTCAGCCAGCAGCTCGCGAATCCGGGGCGGGGTCGTTTCGTCGCGGATGACATCGTCGATCGGCTTCGCCTTGTTCTGGATTTCAAGCTGACCTTTGCCGGCCTGGTAAAGATACTGGACCGAGCTGCAGCCCGCGGCGCTGGACACGCACGCCAAAAGCGACGAAACCACGAACCAGCGCTTAGAAATAAACGGAAACCCCGAAGTTCGAGCTATAATTCTTCTGGTAAGTATTGATGCTGCCGCCGGTGAGATAAGTGCTCGCCTCCGCCCGCAACGAAAACTCCTTCGAGAGAAAAACGCGTAAACCCACCCCGGCCAAAACCGTGTACTGGTCCAGCACCAACGGCGGCGAGGTGCCTCCCGCGTAGCTGCCGGTCGCGTCGCGATCGAGCTGTCCGACCCCGATCTTGACGTAGGGCTGCAGCGGATACTCCCGCCCCGTAAACGATTGCACCCAGTCGAGGCTGTAAATTCGGTCATGAAACGTCGTATCCTCAAAGCCGGAAATGATCGTGCGCGCGAGCACGTCTTGAAATGAAACTTCAAGCTCGGAGAGCTCGGTGAAATGATAGCCCAGCGAGCCGGTCCAGCGGCGGGTCCATTCCTGGTTCCCGTCGCCGTAATCGCTTTTACTGAAACTAAACATTCCTGTCACTTCGAACATGCCGGCCACGGGGCCGGAGTACGCGGAGGCCTTGGATGGCCAGAATGAAATGACGGCGGTCAGCGCTAAAAAGAGCGCCGCGGCGCCTAAAAATCGGTTTCTCATCATCTCCTCCATAAGAACTGCTCTTAATCTCGAAGCGGCATCCTTTGCCGCCTCACTCGCCGCTGCGTCTTTTACTCAGACGAAAGCTTGGAAAGATCCTCGATCAATCGCTTTCTCTCCGCATCCTCGACTGGATCTTTGGCGTGACGCACATCCACGGTTGCTTTCGAACCCACGCTCGCCGTGCTGCGCGAAGCCTTGTGGCGGCGCGGAACACCGGCATCCGCCTCGCCATCCGAATCCTCAGCGCCGGCCAAATGCTCCATGACTTTTGTCGAAGTATTGAGCCCACCCGCCTTCGCTTCGATCGCCGGATAGGTTTCCTTCTTATGGACGCTAGACGCCGTTTCCGGAACCGGCGTCAACGCTGGGCTAAACGTTTCTTCGCGGCTTTTTCTGGCAAAGGCCATGGCGCGGGCCTTTTCCTCGGCCGGCACGTGCAGATCCTGGAGCTTCAACCGGAGCGAGGCCATATCAATCGGTTTCGCGACCGAGGGAATGACCCGTAGAATCTTGAAATCAAGCGCGCTGAACTGCCCCGCCTTCACCTGAATTTGCCTTGAGGCCTCGAAGCGATTTTCGAGGGAGGCCGAACCATCCACGGCGATGAGCTCCGTTCGCTGCTCTTCCTGATCGAAATGAGCGACCACCGAGCCACGCATCAAACGGATTCTCGAATTCGGAGTGAGAATGCGGAGCTCGCCCCCTCCTCCGTTCGCCTGCCCGAAAATCTCGCCGCGATATAAAACCACCGAATCCTGATCCCCGTGCGCGCGCGCCACCTGAACATAACTTCCTTCGCGCAAATGCAGAACGAATCCGTTCTCGTGGCGGATCTCTGACCAGCCCGACTCGACGCTGATCCAGCTTCCGCAAGGAATCCCCGCGCTCTGATGCAGCTCGACGATGCTCAGTTTCGAATCGTCGACGATTTGAGTGGCACCGGAATATTTCTCGAGAACCGCGCAAATTTCAGCTTGAACCGGGGCCACTGGCTGCTGGGCCGTCCGCGCCGAAGCCGACGCCGGCAAGAGCGCGCCGGCCAGGCCGAAGACCGCTCCCATGCTCATGATCCCGATACGGTTACTTCGATTTGCTGCCATCAGCTTCATCCTTTGAGCCTGATTTCGCGGTTGTGCTCGCGATGCGACGGTTCACCATCGCGGCCTCGACCGAATTCGGCGCCGCATCCAGGACGCCCCGAAGCCATGCCTGTGCCTGTTGATGTTTTCCGATTCGCTCCGCGACCAGACCTTTCCAGATCAACGCCTCACGTGACAACGGGGCGAGCTCGGGATTTCCTTTCGCGGTTTTCAAAACATGATCGAAGTACAATTCCGCCTTCGCGTAATGTTCCAGGCGGTACCAAGCCACGCCGGTCATCATCGAATTCGCCGGGGTCTTGTAGGTTTCGTCGTCATCGAGCCCCATCAAATAAGTGAGGATGACCGCCGCCTTCTCGTCGTCGCGGGAGCGGAAATACGAAACCCCCAAGGCGTAAAGCTCCTTGGGCAAAAGCTCTTTGGGCATCTTATAAGTGATGCTGGCTAGCGTCCGGCCGGTATTGCTCTTGGTTTCCGCGCCGAGCTTCAGCTCGTACTCACGAGTCATTTTTTCGGATTGCTCGGCATTGCAGGAAAAATTGCGAGCCTCGACCGCGAGGCGCAAGTTCGCGTTCTCGAGCCTCAAGCGCTGATTCTCTTCATCCGCGCGCCGGAGCTCGTCGACCTTGCTCTGAATGCTTTGAAACGAATCGAAATAAGTGCCCAAAAGCGAGCTGATAAAACCTTGTTTCTTCCCTGTCTTAGCGTCGGCCTTTTCGTCAGCCTTCTCGTCAAACAGGTCGTCGGCCTGCTCATCGGGCTTTTGGGGAGCCTTTTCGACCGCCTGGGATCGTTCAGCCTTCGCCTCGGCGATCGGCTCTTTGTCCGCCGAGTAAACCGAATAGGCCGTCAAAATACCGACAGCCATCAGCCCCGACAAGAAAATGCACTTATTTAGCGTCCGTTTGCAGTCCATCTCGTATGGCTCATCGGCCATCTGCTTGAGGACTTTAGGGATAGCGCTGGGGCATGTGCGGAATGATGAGTTTTATTCCCTTTCACCGCTCGGGCCGCCTTCCATGGCTATCCCTGCCCACACATGACCTCACGCCCGAAGAACGCGCACTCGTCGCGCGACGAGTGTTTTGAACGTTACAGTCGGGCATTAATCAAATGTCATGGGAAGACTCTTCGATTTCTTCGCGCAGGCTTCTCGGCAGCTTGCCCTTGCCATTTTTTTCTTCAAAAACATCAAAAATCACGCGTTCGCGAGCGAAGCCTAGCAAAACCTCGCCAACCCGGCCAACCATGCTCTACCGGTAGTTAGGAGGACCTCGTGTAAACGCTAGAGCGATCGACTGATCCAATCCATGTACTGAAGCGCGTTCGTTATCTTTCCAGTTTCCCCGCAGGAATTTCCTACGCCGCGACTAATTACGCCCCAAATCTGTAGTTCGCCGGTTGAAGACTTAACAAATGCGGGCCCGCCAGAATCCCCGTTGCATGCGCCGACCCCATGGGATTGATCGATGAATATTTCCTTGGCATCCATTCCTTCGACGATAACCTCTGCAGTTTTGAGCTGACCGATATCGGTGTGATGAATTGCACCAGTTTTAGGATCAATAGACACCGCGGACGCGCCAAAGCCAGCAATTACGATCTCGTCCCCCACGTTGATCGGGCCGGGAGCGAACTGGACAGGACTATAGCCTGGTGGAACATGGTCTAAATGAATAATCGCAATATCGTCCTGATCGATTGCCCTTTCTCCATCAAACGTCGAAACGTCCGGCTCAATCACTCTCGCTGTCGGTGCGACTGAAGACCCGGGATTCAAAATAAACGGCAGCAAGTCATCCGAAAAAATGGCAACCGATTTGGATATATCGTTGTCAACGACGCAATGTGCGGCAGTTAGCGCGGCATTGGAAGAAACCAAAGTAGCGGTACAAAGTTCCATGGACACCGAGTTGAAAAGTCCGAACACCGACCTCGAAATACCATCCCCGGGTTCGGTGGGTGCTCCACCGATTACCGCGTTCGCTTACTGCGGACTAACGATGAAAAGCAGGACAAACGCGGTGGTTGCAAGCACGCTCTTAGGGCCGGTTAAAATTCGAGTTTCTCGCATAGGATTATCCACGGACAAAAATGATTAAATTTTCGGATCGCAATAGATTAGGGCCTTTGTAATCAAGTGGAGGCCCCGTGTCGACTATTTTGCGGTCATCTTGTTTGATAGTCATTTCTCTTCTTTTAGCTTCTACCTGTATGGCGGGCAATTGGACGACAACTTCCCCCGATGTACTTCATTTCGACGGATACATCAAAGCGGTGATGCTGATCAGCTTGTTGAGCTACTGAACCAAGGCGTTTCGAAAATCGTAGTCAACTCCTTGGGAGGAGACGCTGAAGAAGGCCTAAAGATTGGGAAATTACTTTTCCAAAAGGGCGTTGACATCGAAGTGAACGGAGTATGTGTATCGTCTTGCGCCAACTACATCTTCACCTCGGGGCGGCACAAAATTTTGAACAACGGGGTTGTTGGTTATCACGGGAATATCAAAGCTCTACTCACCGTCGGCCGGACCGATGCGGTCGAGGACATGAAAAAGCAGGGATTAACTGATAATCAGATATCGAGCGTTCTTGCTCATTACCAAGACGTCGCTAAAGAAGAGTCAGCCTTTTTAAATACGGTTGGTGTCTCTCAGGCCCTTTTTGACCGGACTCAATCTAGAGACAAGGGGATGGGTGACAGTAAAACCTACGTTATGCTGGCTCCGACTCCTGCTACGTTTTTGAGGTACGGAATTAAAAACGTAGTGGGAGATGAAAGTCGCAATGCCATCAACAATAATCCCGTCTTAAAAGAAGCCATTGCTTCCGGAGAGCCTGTTCTAATCGATTGAACTTACTCGCCCAGACGGATCGAGGAGTTCGGGAGGACTCGCTTTAAAATCTGCGGCAGCCGGACTTTCTGCGCTCATGCGATCTTGAGCTGAATCATCGACGATGCTCGGACTCACGAGCGCTTTTGCGAACAGTCATTGTATCAAATCGCGAGCAATCTTTGCAAAAATTGGCCTATTTCCGCCAATAATCGCGATTTTATGAAAGATCGAAATCGTCTTAATCGGTTTAAATCGATTTGAGAAAACGACTCGAATATAAGCGGAGATGGCCGACAAACAAATCCCTTAAAACCCAAAATTCATCATGAGATACGCGCTCTGATTCGCGGTGAAAGCCTGGGGTATGTACTCGTTCGTGAAACAACTCGCCTTCACCACAATCCCCAAAGCCCGCACCGAGCACGGCGGCGCGATCCGCCAAGGCAAGCGAAAGCTCGCGAGACCGCTCGATCCGAAGCGGCCGCTGCATCTGGTCTTGCGATCCGAGAAAGCGCGAGGCCGGCTATCTCTTCTTTATGGGCAAAACTGGCGTGCGATCGAACGCCTCACCGCAAAGCTGAGCCGTCGCTACGGCGTGCGCGTTTATCAGTTCGCCAATTCCGGAAACCACCTGCACCTGCTCGTGCGCGGAAAGACGCGAAAAGGTCTTCAGGATTTTCTCCGCGTGTTTTCTGGTAAAATCGCACAGTTCGTTACAGGCGCGAAAAAAGGCCACGCCTTCGGTAAATTCTGGTCGGCGCTCGCCTATTCACGCGTCGTGGAGTGGGGCCGCGCATTTACCGAGGCCAAATACTACGTTCTTCGGAACGAGCTTGAGGCGGATGGCTTTCTCGATTACCGGCCGCAAAAACCTAAGCCAGCCGTGCCCACATAGCCCGCGCCCCTACTCGGCCCATTCGCACTCCATACCGACCAAACCCTTGCGACCGCGGCGAGTCGCACGGTAACCTGGTTCCATGACCAAGGCCTCGTCAAAATCAAAAGCTTCCGCTGACAAAACCATTCGCAAGCTCCAGCTCGAGCTACTGAGAATTCAAGAAGGCCTCTATCACAACAAGAAAAGAGCGATCATCGTCTTCGAAGGCTTTGACGCCGCTGGCAAGGGCGGCGCGATCCGTCGCCTTACCGAAGCACTCGATCCGCGCGGCATCGATGTTCACCCCATCGGCCCCCCTGAGCCGGGCGAGCAAGAAAGGCATTGGCTTTACCGGTTTTGGACCCGCCTTCCGAAGCCCGGGGTGATCGGGATTTTTGACCGCAGCTGGTACGGCCGGGTTCTGGTCGAGCGCGTGGAGAGCCTCACTCCCAAAAAGGACTGGAAGCGCGCTTACAGCGAGATCAACCAGTTCGAGGCGATGCTAGCGAACGACGGGGTCGAGATCATTAAATTTTTTCTGAAAATATCGAAAGAAGAGCAGCTCCGGCGCTTTGAAGCCCGCCTTCAGGACCCTTATAAACATTGGAAGCTGACCCCCGCCGACATCGAAGGCAGGAAAAAATGGGCCGATTACGTCGCCGCCGCGGAAGAAATGTGGAAGAAAACCGACACAAAACAATGTCCCTGGCATGTGATCGACGCCAACGACAAAGAGTATGCGCGCCTTGAGGTCACGCGCCTCACCTGTAAAAAACTCACCGCGCACGGCAAGTGGATGGAGCGGGAAGCCATGGTCACGGACAAAAAATACGTGAAAGAAGCCTTAGCCGAGCTTCGCGGAACCCTGCGCTGAGATTATTCACCGGACAGAGCCTAGCGCCGGCGCCGGCAAAAGATGCTGGTACCAGTACCGCATGCCGAGCTGACGGAACTCCTCGCGCACCGACCCTGGCTCGAGCCGCCATTTCGCCGGGAACGCCGACGCGTGCATCAGGAAGTCGAAAAACGGCAAGTGCCGCCGCAACACGCGCTTTTGCCGATGGATCTTCATGGGGTTGAATGCCCCGCTCCGATAGTAAAGCTGGAAGGGGTTTTTCTTGATCCAGTTCCAAGACCCGAGTTCAAGCGTCAAGGGAACGAAAACCGAGTCCTTGGCTCCCGACACGCCATGTTCGTCGTAAAGATAGTCCCAAAGATCACCATGAGTTGTGTAATTAATCGCCTGCGGCTCGAAGCGGTAAATATGGTTCGGGAGCACGCGATCCAGCAGCGCCTTGAGCGCGGCCACGTCCGGCAGGCCCGGATAAGGATCCGTCGAATGCGCGTAAGGGAACCAGATTTGATCCGCCAAGCCGAATCCCGAATGCACGTCGACGACGACGGAGCTTTTGGACGAAAAGCATTCCTGGCGAATGAAATCGCAAAGAGCCTTGGCCTCGGCCTCGAGCTTCCCCTCCTCGCCCATATACCAGGGCAAAAGACGGCTCAAACGATGGCCGCCCAGGAGCGGCGTCGCGCCTTGCAGCGACCGCACCGGCGAATTGCGCATCAAATCGACATCGTTGCCGTTCGCGCGGGTATTGCGGTGCATGCCGACGGGGTTCACGAGCGGCATCAGGATGAAACGCATTTTCTCCAACTGCCAACGGAGACCCTCGTCCCATTCCATGCGCTCCAGCAAATGATCCAAGAACGAGAGCACCACTTGCGTTCCGATTTTCTCGAGGCCGTGCACGCCGCCAACTAAGCCGAAAACCGGCGCGTCGGGAGAGCGCGAACCGAAGGCGAAAGAATAAACGGGGTAAGGATTACCGCGAAAATCAACGGACTCCGCGACTCTCACTTGACCGAAGCGTGAACTTCGATCGGCTAATTTCTCGAGTAGTGACAGCTCCGGAAAATTTTTCATTCAACACCCTATTGTAGCGTATAATCGTAAATAATTCATTATGCGAACCTCCATCCGGACCCTCCTTGCCACCGTCACAATCTTGGCTCACGCCGGCGTCACCCATGCCGCGGCCCCGATCGTGGATCTGCACGCCCACCTGTTTTTTTACGAAGGCACGGGAGTCTCTTTCTTCGGAAGCTTCTCAAGCCCCGTCCTGACCGATTCTTCCTCAAGCCGTTTGGGAGCAAAAGCCAACGCCCAGGCGCTTGAGAACTCGGGGGCGCGGATCATCATCGTCGCGCTCTACGCTCATCCGCTTTTTTGGAGCACTTGCCGCGACTCGATCCGCAAACAAATTGACGCGGCCGAAGCGTTCGTCACCGCCCACCCCGACTGGGCCATCGCGCGAAGCGCGGAAGAAGCCGCGCGCCTCGTTCACGCCGGCAAGCGGATTCTGATTCTTTCGATCGAGGGAGCGAGCTGCGTTCTCGAGACGGAGGAAGATCTCAACGAATTCATCGACCGCCGCGGCGTTCGAATCGTCACCCCCGTCCACTTCACCGATGACACGATCGGCGGCGCCTCGTTCATGCCGGGCATCGAGATTTTAACCAATCCCATCGCCGCCCTCGAATCGCTCATTGCACCGCATTTCGATCAATTCGGCGCGCGCGTCCACAGCTACGGACTGGGCAAGAAAGGCCAGTGGCTCGTCGAAAGCCTCCTTAAGCGCGGAATTTGGATCGATCTTGCGCACACTTCGGACGGCACTTATTCGGCGCTCACGCCCTGGCTTGAGCGCGCGAAGCAGCCGTTTCTCTACACGCACACCATTCTCAGAAGGTATTATCGGGCCGAACGCGGCGTTACCCCCGAGCGACTTGAAAAAGTTCGCGATACCGGAGGCATTGTCGGCTTGCTCCCCAGCGAAGACATGCTCGCCGAAACCAAGGCCGATCCGGTTTACTGCCCCACGGTTTGCACGGGAAGCTGCGATCAGGGTATTCCCATTTTTCTCACTCAGTACTCTGAAATGGCGGGCATCGTCGGGGACGCGCAATCGGTCATGATCGGAAGCGACATCAACGCCCCCCTGAACTTCCTCGGCGCGGCCTGCAGCGCCCAGGAAAAGCAAGGCTACCACGGACTCAGCCAGTACGGACAACTCGCCGAACTTTGGCAGGCCATGCGAAATTTCGATCTCGTACCGCGCGACCCCAACGCCTGGACCGAACGATTCCTAGCGGTTTGGTCCAAAGTGAAACCGCTGCAGGCGCCGGCTCAGATCTCGCCCACCGCGCCGAGCACGAAGAGCCGCCCCGGAAGCGGATAACCCGCCGTGACCTGAACGTCGCGGCCCAAAAGATTTTCGATTCTTCCCTGCAGCGTCACCTTGCCGAGGCGATACTCCAGATCCATATGGGCGAGCGCGTAGCCGGGCAGCGGCGTGTTGGCGTAATCGGAGGGCGCCGAGCTTAAAGCGCGCATACCCAAATTCGCGCGCCAGAGCGGGCTCTCGCCCCGCGCATGAAAGCGCGCTTCCGCCACGTAGGTCAAAAACGGGTCATAGGGTATGCGCTGATCGTTAAAGCTCGCGACCTGCGAGCTCGAAAAGCGGGCGGACTGAAAGAGCTGCAGCTCCGGCCAGGCATCCCAGCTCATGCTCGGCATCAGCGAAAGCTCATCCGTATGGCCGGCGTTCACGGTTTGCCCGACATAGGTCACCGGATCGCTGATATAAAGTTGCGCGCGGTTCCGGAATTGCGCCATTCCCTCCAGCGCCCAATGCCATCGCTCGGAGCGGAATTCGCTTCCCAAAAGCCAACTCATCACCTGCTCGGGTGAAAGCCCGGAATTCGCGACCGAATACGGCGGAATCTCGGCATAGCGATCGGTCAGCGTCGGAAAGCGCCAGCTATATGATCCCCGTGTATAAATATCGACCTGGCCCGGGAGGCTTTCGCGCAGCCCCAGGGTCGCGGCCGGCTCCCAACCGGTTCCGCTGACGGCATCCGCCCCGATATAACCGTCGAGCGTATAGCTGCCAAAACGAAGAGTAGGTCCCGCTCGAAGGTTGAGCGATGACTCATCCGGGACCGAGTAAGAGGTTCCCGTCAGCACCACGTGTTTTGCCGTCACCCCGTAAGTCATGGGCCCGGAAACGATCGCGTTCTCGATGCCGTACTGATCGGCCCGGGTGACGCCCGAGTACGACTGATCGGGGTTTTCGTAATTGATCCAGCTGCGATCGAAAAACGCGGAGGACTTGAGGACCGCCGCGCCTCCCAAATCGGCGCTCCCCTCCAAAATCGGAGCCAGACGCGCGCTGGTCTGCCGCGCATTCGGCGAAAAAAATGAAGGCGGACTCGTCGGTCCCGGCGTCGACGCGTCGATGCTCGTAGCAAGCAAGTGCGCCCGCAATCGTACGCTCCCGAGATCCGGCAGGCGCACTGAAAACGAGCCGGTAGGCCCATGCGCCTGGCCAAAGGTGCCGCCCATCAAAAACGCCACGTCTCCGTATCGAGCTGCGGCCGATATTTGACCCAAGGAACGGCCGGCCAGCAGCGTGAACCTGCCTTCGTTGGACGATGAGTTTGAATCGCCATCAATCGCTTGCGCGGTCCAAGGCTTCAGCGAAATCACGCCCGTGCTGGCTCGCGGATCGAAAGCCATGCCTCCGGGCCCCAGACGAAACTCATAACTCGACCAGAAAAACTGCGGAAAAGTGGATAAATCAAAGCCTCCGCCTTGAGGCAGATTCAAGGGCACGCCCAAGGCCTCGACGTTCGTGTCTTCCACGGTACGGCCCAATCCTCGAACTTGCGTCACGGTCCCGGGATAACCGTAATCCGTGAGAGGAATCGGCAGCAGATCGGAAAAAGAATTGGAAATGGATCCGTTCGTGGAAGGCTTATCGATCGCCCTCTCCACGGAGGGCACGACCGGATCTTCGATCAGGGAATCAGAGGCTGAGCCCTGCATCCGAATCGGAGGGAGCTCGTAAGAATTCGAATCCGCGTAGGAGGCGTTGACCAGCGCTAAAGAAACGCCAAGCGCGAGCGCGGAAACCCGGTCAGCTCGCGCCAATGAGGGTGACTAAGCGATAAGTGATGTAATATCCGCCCGCGATGCTCACGATGGCGCCGGCAGCGGCGCCCAACATCACGACGATGGATACGGCACGATTCGACATGAGGTCCTGAAACTTATCCAAAAATTGATCCATGATGCTGACACTATTACACTCCGCCTCGACTCGCAACGCTCTTAAGTGTATCTAGTGGACCATGCCCAAACTCCATAAGTACGACCTCTATGAGCGCTCCGTTCAGTCGCCCGATGTGCACATCCCGATGTTCGTCGCGATGTATCGGGAAACTTTCGGTAAGTACGCGCGCCACCTGCGGGAGGACTTCTGCGGAACCTTTTCGGATGCGGTCGAATGGGTCAACCGCAACAAGAAAAATACGGCGCTGTGCATCGACTTGGACCCGGCTCCCCTCGCCTACGGAAAAAAACACCACCTCAAACGCCTCACCCGCGAGCAACAAAGCCGTATCGATGTGCGCCGCGGCAACGCCGTCTCGGTCACGTCTCCCAAATCGGATATCGTGATCGCCTGCAATTTCTCCTTTTTCATCTTTAAACAGCGCGCCCAGCTCATCGAATATCTCACCTGCGTGCGCCGATCTCTCACCAAGGATGGAATGCTCATCCTTGAAACCCTCGGTGGCCCGGGCGCCATCGAAACCTCGCGCGAAAGACGCCCCATTTTTGAAAAAGGAAAACGCCTCTTCACCTATTTCTGGGATCAGCGCTCATTTAACCCCATCACTCACGAGGCGCGTTACAGCATCCATTTCAACCTCGCCAATGGACGCGAGCTTCGCCATGTATTCCAATACGACTGGCGGCTTTGGAGCATTCCCGAACTCCGGGACTGCCTGCTGGAAGCCGGCTTCGATGATGTCGGCGTTTGGTGGGAAACCGAACACGAGGGCGAAGGTACCGGCGAGTACGTCCGCACCGAAAACGGGGATAACGCCTATTCCTGGATCGCCTATGTCTGCGGGATCAAAAAAAGGTAGGCCGTACCTTTTGGTTGAGACCCGCGTCAAAACTGGTGGTTATTTAGTTGAGAGCCGCTGCGACAGAAACGCGTGTTTCTCGGTCCCTCGCCTCATCAAATAGTTTTTTTCGTAATCCTTTTTGGATGAGCTTTTCCATTTCGATTGGAAAAGGCGTATTCAGCCAATCCAATTGGCGCTGACCGTCCAGAAAAGGCAATGAAATCTCCATTCCAATTCGCGTCAAAAAAATGGGAAAAGGAAGTTTTCCCAACCCAATTAGTCCCCAGAGCGTGCTGTAGGGATAGCTTTCGACCCGACTACAAAGTTTCGCTCGTACCGGGTTTCTATAGATGTATTTCAAAGCATGCCGGAAGTAGCGAGTATTCCCGATCAACGACCAATGGTATGGCCCTCCAAATAAATGCCCCGAACGTCCGGAAAGAAGATTCGTGCTTCGGGAAACAGACTTCATGAGCTCGTTCATGACGACACCCAGGTCACGCTCCGGCACTGTGAGCAGGATGTGAAAATGATTGGGCATGAGAACCAAAGCATGAAACTCGACTGCGTATAGAACGTGCGCCCTAAGACATTCATCGCTCATGATTTCCCACATTTGGCCCATACTTAAGGGAAACTCCTGACGATTATTCGCCCTGGCGGTCACATGATAAGGAAGATGGTCATTTCTTAATAAAAGTTTACGCGGCATGGCCAAGCAAACCGCAAAAGTTAGGCCGTACCTTTCGCTAACTGTGTCCTATTTGACGCAGACCTCAACCAAAAGGTACGGCCTACCCCAATCTACCCCAATCCACATTCCCCTCAAGTTTTTGCCTAAAACACTCGATTAATCTCAGGAGAGGAACCGTTCACCATGCTGGTCATCGTTGGTGCGTTCATAGTCATCGGCGCAGTTTTCGGGGGATACCTGATTGAAGGGGGTAAACTCGCGGTTCTGATTCAGCCGATTGAATTTCTCATCATCGGCGGCGCCGCCGCGGGATCGCTTTTGATTTCCGCTCCCATCCCTCTCATCAAAATGATCATTTCCCAAGCGCTCGGCACCTTGAAGGGACCGAAGGTGACCCGCGAGCATTATACCGAACTGCTCCTTTTGCTTTTCGAGCTTTGCAAGAACGCGAAGGCCAACCCTCTTTCGATCGAAGCTCACGTCGAAAAGCCGCACGAGAGCGAAATTTTCAAACGCTACCCCAAGGTTCTCGAAAATCACCACGCGCTCGACTTTCTTTGCGATTCCCTCAAAGTTCAAATCAGCTCACCCATGAGCCCTTTTGATTTCGAAGATCTGATGGACAAAGACATCGCGGCCGCCCACCAGGAAGAACACAATGCTCCTTCCACCGTCACCCGCATCGGGGATGCGATGCCGGGCTTAGGCATCGTGGCCGCCGTCTTGGGCGTCGTTCTCACCATGGGCAAACTGACTCAAGGCAAAGAAGTCATCGGTCACTCGGTCGCATCCGCCCTCGTCGGAACCTTCTTGGGTATTTTGATGTCTTACGGTTTCTTGCAGCCCCTGGCCGCCAAGATGGAGCTGAATTTAGGGCTCGAAGCGAAATTCATGGAAGTCATCAAAGCCGGTCTGCTCGCCTATTCCAAAAATTGCTCGCCTAAAGTTTGCGTCGAGTTCTCGCGCCGAACGATCTCGCCGGAGCTTCGTCCGTCGTTCGCGGAAGTCGATCAGCTCACCTCGAGCGCGGGTAAGAAAGCCGCTGCTTAATGGCCAAGAAGGAAGATGTCATCGTCGTAAAAAAGATCTCCGCGGGAGGCCACGGCCACCACGGCGGGGCGTGGAAAGTCGCCTACGCCGACTTCGTGACCGCGATGATGGCCTTTTTCCTGGTTATGTGGCTCATGGGCTCCGACGAAGAAACCAAGCAATCCATCTCTCATTACTTCAATCACCCCAATACGCCCTACAGCGCCGGCAAAGACCCCAACTCCAACACGTCCAATCCCAACGGAGAGGAAGTCGGCGACGGCCAGAACATCATGCAAGGCCAGCAAGGCATGGTTCCGGATGACATGGTCGCGAACCCGAATCGCGCGACCGCGCAAGGCCTATCCGAGTACAGGGATCTGCAAACGAAAGTCGAATCCGAGCTTCAAGCGGTTGCCTACGGAATGGATCTCAGCGTCGAATCGATGAAGTTTTCGATCAACGAAGACGAGCTCTTCGAGCCGAACTCCACCGAGCTCAAGCCAAGTGCCGCGAAGGTCCTCGATAAAGTCGGAAAAGTGCTCTCGCGTTTTCCCGGTTACGTCACGATCAGCGGCAATCTCGAAGACGATCCCAAGCTCGAGCCCGGCGTAAGCTCGTTTGAATTCACCCTCACCCGCGCCGTTTCGGTGATGAAATACCTGGTCGGCGAGCACTATATGCCTGAAGACCGGATCCTCCCCATCGGCATGGGCGCGCGCCGCGCCTTGGCCAGCAACGACGAACCTCAAGGCCGGCAAAAAAATCGCCGGATCGAGTTCACACTCAGCCGTACCAAAAAGCTTTAGCCTGAACGCGCCAATAATTTCAGCTAAAACCACTCTGTTCGCGCGAAATTGGCCTCAATTGAAGCGTGCTCGCTGATTTTTTAAGCTCGTCGTAACTACGGCTACGAGTCGCTTAAAAACAGCTCCGCTTGCTTCAATTGAGGCCAATTTGGCGCGTTTTATCTCGAAATTATTGGCGCGTTCAGGCTAGCCTCTGCTAATGTGGCTCCAGATGAGCAAGCTCGAAACCATCCGCACTTTCTTCAATCAATCCCTGAAAAGCATCGAGCAGACGGCGCTTGATCCGGAAATTTCCGCGCAGCTTCTCCAAGCATCCGAATTGATCAAAGCCGCTTACCTTTCGGGCGGATGCTTGTTTGCCGCCGGAAACGGCGGTTCCGCGGCGGACGTCCAACACCTGGTCGCCGAGCTCGTCGCCCGCCTCTGCCGCGAGCGCGATTCCATTCGGGCGTTCTCAATGACCGTCGATCCGTCGATCATGACCGCGATCGGCAACGATTACGGATATGACGAGGTTTTCGCCCGCCAGGTCAACGGACTGATGACCCCGAAGGATGTTTTTCTGGGCATCTCGACTTCCGGCAATTCACCCAATATTTTAAAAGCGCTCGAAGCCTGCAGCAAACGGGGCATCGTGAGCATATTGCTGACCGGCGAATCCGGCGGCCTCGCTCGATCGCTCGCGACCCACTCCATCCGGGTTCCCGCGCGCGATACGCGGCTGATCCAGGAAAGCCACGCGATGATTTATCACACGCTCTGCCAGTTGATTGAAACCGACCTCATTGAGGCCGGATTTTGCACATACCGTTAAGGAAAATCGATGAAAGACTTGAAGAGAATGACGATCGTCTTCTGGGCGTCCGTGGCGGGAGTCGCCATCTGCTTGGGAGGAACTATTTATACCGTGCTGGCTCAGCATCGGGTCAAACAGGCCTTTGAAGCGAGCGCTCCTCGAATCCCGGTTCCGGCGATCGCGCCGGGGCAGCTACAACATGCACCCGAGCCCGCCCAGCCGGCAAATCCGGGAAACATCCCGGTGCCGGCCCGTTAAGTGCGTCTTTTGGCCTACTTAGCAGCGGAAGCGCTCTTGCGAGCCGCTTTTCTCTGCGTACGAGCGGCGATGTAGGCATCCAAGGAAGCCAACGTCACCGTGTGCGGACGAACCAGCTCGCCGTTCGTGTCGGTGGTCACAGTGACCGGATCCAGCTGATAAGCTGCTGAAAAGCGGCGCATATTTCGGCGGCTGCGAGAAACTTTTTTCTTAGGTACGGCCATGGGGCAACTCCTTGTGAGCTTTAAAAATTTTGAATGGTCTTATTAACTCGGGAAGGAGCGAAATGTCTACACTTTCTTACGCAGATACTGACCAATTGCCTCAGTTACCGCCTTTTCGACTTTCGTAAACCGGACCGAAAACCCCGTGAGATCACCCAACATCCGAACGAGCTGAACCTCTGCCTTAAATGGGGCTAAATCCGTCCCTTCTTCCAAAGGGGTTACCTTCAACAGAAAAGGGCTCTCGGTCGGAGGTTTGCAGTTTGAAAGAATTAACAGCCCGTTTTGACTGATATCTCGGCAAACCCCCGTGAACTGCCCCTTCTGCAAACTCAACTGCACCGTCGCGACCAAGGGGGTGCGGCGATCGTTCCGTCGCTCGGATTCGGATTTCACGCCTGGAGAAGCGATCAGCACGCCCTTGAACTCGACGACCTCTTCGATCGGCTTCCACCCGGAACGACCATCTTTCCGGATCCGAAGCGCTCCCTTCAGCTTGCCGTTCTTTAAAATCGCTTCGACCTCGGATTGGCCCAGCGGACCGAACTCGCTGCCCTGAAACTCCAAAAACCAAACCGAAGTGCGCAAAGCCTTGCGCAAATAAGGATCATGAGCGGCGCTCACTTTCACTTGCGCTAATAATGCGGTCGTCGGTTTTTTCGGTAAAAATGACTGAAAATCCGGGGCATCGCAAATCCGGACCCAACCGTCCTGGCTCTGGTATCTCCAAACGAAATCCACCCAACTCGCGACGCCCTCATCGATTTTGCGCACCACCTCGGCCGTCATGAGCGGACCGATCGATGAAAGATCCTGCGCAATATACCAATAGGCAAACTTACTTGAGGACATATAGTTAGCAGTTTAATGGATCGAGTCGATTTTCCCCCACAAATTAAAAGTTGACCTAATTACTCCATTAAGATACAAGAGGCCGGACTGCTCCCAAGGAGCATCGCTACAGAAAGGTAAATTCTTAATGAAATCCAATAAGTTGCACCAGTTGTCTTGGATTAGGACTCTAGCGGCGGTTTCTGCGGTAGTGGGAGTTTCGGGTTGTACCAATAACCACGCTCACCTCGCGACCGGTAATGCCGCGGTTCGTCCGTCGGCGAATGTTCAGGATTCATTCGGATCAGCCAACGCTCAAGGGCTGGGGCCATCCATCAGCGACATTGGCCCGGGCCAAGACCAGGACTCTTTGGTGATCAAAAAGAGCGCGCTGGGCAAAGAATTTCTTCTCTTCGGAAACCTCATTCCCCAAACCCAAGAACCGACCAGTAGCGGATTGAAGGGACGAGTCGTCACCTTCACCCTCACCCACGACAACACGGTCGTGATGCAGGAAACCAATGACGGCCACATCGTCGCGAGCAGCCTTCCCGCTCACCTGCTTTTAGCGCAATTCCCGATCAAGCAAGAAACGAGCGACTCGCTGGTGCTCGATTTCAATTCGGGCATGAATCACGTTTCGATGGACGGCGCGATGTTCGCCTCGGACGCCACCCCGACCGGCAAAACCTATCAAGACACGGTAGCGGCCGAGAGCATCAAAAACAGCTATGTCGAGTCGATCCAGACCGTCGGCAACAATGTCGAGATCCAGCAGATCGCGCAGGTCCCGGAAGTCGTTCCGGCCGGAAGCCCGAACGCCGGGCAGACCAATTATACAGGTTACGAGATCCGCTATTATCTAGCGCCGTATTTGCCGAACTCGAATTATACACCCAAGGAATCGAGCGATTTCACGCGGGTCGGCTTTTTTGAAATCGAACCTCAAGTCGACGCTGATACCGGACGCACGACGACTCGTATAGCGACGCGCGATCTTTCGCATCCGGTGGTCTACGCGATCAGCTCGAACACTCCGGCCGCCTATAGAAACGCCGTAAGAGAGGGCGTGCTGTATTGGAACCAGGTCTTCGGGCGCGAAGTCGTGCAGGTCGTTGACGCTCCGGAAGGAGTCACTGCTCCCGATCCGCGCTACAACATCGTGCAATGGGTGGAAAACGACAGCGCGGGCTTCGCGTACGCGGACGCGCTCATGGACCCTCACACGGGCGAAATCCTGCACTCGCAGGTTTACATGACCAGCGTATTCGGAACCGACGGCGCCCTGCGGGTCCCGTCCCTCATCCGCGAGATGCCGAAAACCGCATCGAATCAAAACCTGCTCCTCTCGAGCTGGGGATCGAGCCGGTTGTGCGAACACCCGGTCAGCGCCCAATTCGCGCAGGCCATCGCGCAAATGCGCACCGCCGGCACCGCCAACCCGGCGCTCTATCAGAAAATCGGCCAGGACTACGTGCGCACGACGGTGGCCCACGAAATCGGCCATACGCTCGGAATGCGGCATAATTTCGCCGGTTCCCTGGCAGCGACCGCGAGCCCGGACCAGGTCGATCAGATGTTCAACGATTACGTTTTGAACGGCACGGTCCCGACCGGCCAATCCTTCACGAGCTCGATCATGGAGTACAACGTCTTCAACGAGGACATTCTTCACTCCCAGATGATCAAGGCCAAACAGCTCGTCTTCTCCTACGACAAAGAAGCGATGGATTGGGCTTATAACAATAAGCCGATCGACGAATCGACCGCCCCGCTCTTCTGCACGGACTCGCAGGAATCCAAATACCTCGACTGCTTGACCTTCGACCAAGGCTCGGAACCGATCGTGTCGAACATGATGGCGATCCGCAAATCGCTCCGGTTGTTGCCGGCTTCGATCGTGGAGAAATACATCTTGGCGAAAGCTCCGACCGATCCTCGCGATCAGAAGAGCATGAACGATGTGGCGCTCGACCCGGACGCGATCCTCACCAAGATCATGGCCCCGCTTCAATCCCAGATTTCCTGGATGAAGCGCGACGATGGCGCGCTCTCGATCCGCACCCATCGGCTGTTCCCGTTCGATACGTCTTTTTACGAGGACGATATGAAAGCGGCGCAGGACAGCTTCGTCGCCCAGCAGATCAAGGATGCGGGCGGGATCGATTCGGCGCTCCTCCAGTTCATCGAACCGGTGATGGATCCTTCGCAGAGCATCGCTGCCTCGGCCTCCGCGGGTATCGATGCGTATCTCTCTCGTGACGATGTCCGGAACGGCATCGGCTGGGACGGAAAAACCCAGTATCAACTGAGCGATGCCGACATCGCGCTGATCAGCTCGCGCGGAAAGACGCTCTTCGGCGAAATCGAAGAGAAAGCTTTCGAAGCGGCGATCACGCAGCTCGGCCAAGGTTCTTACCTGAACCCGCAGTACGCTCACGAAATCGAGAGCGAGCTTGCGAAGACCGCGGAGTTCGTGATCATGGCGAGAACCTCGCAGGCTGTTCAGGGATCGCTTTCGGGCGCGACGCCTTCGCCGGGCCCATCGGCTTCGCCGAGCTCCGCGCAAGCGATGGCTTTCCGCTTCAACAAGGCGGTCCGCCTGTCGGCGACGAAACTCCTGGCTCACTCGCTGGGAGCGACCTCGGATTGGTCGCTGACGGGTCGCACACAAGTGGCAAGCGAGCTGAAGAAATATCTGACGGCGGTTTTGGGAGGACAAGACCCAAGCAGCGTCGATCTGAGCAACGCGACGCCCGAGCTTCGTGAATGGGTTTTGGACCAGAAGTCTGTCCTGGGAGCCATCGAAAACTCGGCGGAAATGTAAGCACCTCAAGGTAGCCACCGCCAATGAAACCCGGCCCGCCCAAGTGTTGCTTGGGCGGGCCTCTTCGTCATAAGAGAACACCATGGAGCTTAAATTCTGCCTGCGCTGCCGGATGTCGCTCGCCGTTTGCTACTGCGAACAGATCCGACCCTTCGACGCCGGCCCCTTGCTGGCGGTCCTCGTGCACCCTCGTGAAAACCGCAAACGAATCGGCACGAATCGAATGGTTCAGCTCGGCGTCGCCAACTCCCTTCGCTTTCAAGGCACCGGCGAGCAGATCGAGCGAAATGCCGAGATCGACGCTTTGCTCAAGGACCCTTCGCTGCACGGTCGCGTGCTTTATCCAGGCAAAAACGCGATCGATCTCGATCTGGCGAAGCCGGAAGAACTCCAAGCGCTTGCTCCCGGAGGCAAACGGCTTCTGGTTTTCGTCATCGACGGGACCTGGGACCAGGCTCAGCAAATGCTGCATCGGAGCCCGAAACTGCGCGCCTTGCCGCAAGTGATGTTTCAGCCCCGGACGCCCTCCGATTACCGCATTCGCAAACAGCCTCACGAGGTTTGCCTATCCACTGTCGAAGCGGTTCATGCCCTGCTCGATCGCCTGGACCGCGTCGGTCTTTACCGGCTCCCGAGAAACTGCGAGGAAGATTCCGGCCCGCACTCGCAGCTGCTCACTGTTTTTCGCCAAATGGTCGATCGGCAGCTGCAGTACCAACAAAACAACAACTCGGCGCCGCCGGCTTGATCAGCCCGTCGACTTTTCGACCACCGGAGGCGCCGCGATCGTCAACCGCACGATATCCTCGGAGACCGTGGTTCCGCCGTTGTCGGATTTCGCGATAATGCGCCCGATATAATTCACTTCTTGGCCGTTGATGGCGAGCTTTTTCAGCTGATCGTCCGTCAGCGAAGCCCCCCAGGTCGTCCCGGCGACAGGCTTCATTTGCACCAATAAGGGCTGACGCAACGTAGACTCCGAGGAGGTTCCCTTCACCATCGTCTGATCCAGGACCAGCTGCAAATTAGCGCTCGAGACCTTCGAAGTCGGGTCAACCGGCTTGATTTCCGCGACGATGTTCGGGGTTTTCGCGAGCCGAAGATCCGGGGTCATCACCAAAATGGGGGTCACCGTTCGGGGCCGGATGATCGCGGGGCCGGCGGCCGAACGCTCCGCGGTCTGACCCGCGGCTTGGGTGCCGCCTCCTGACTGCTGCGGCGACGCGCAGGCCGCCGCTACAAAGGATGAAACCGCAACTAAAACAAGCGTGCTTGGAATTTTGTTCATGCCCTGAGACTTTGCAAATTAAAGACCGCTTGGCGCGACGGCTGCTCAAACGATACACTCAGGACGATGAAGACGAGGCGGCTTGGAATTGATTTCACTCGAGGCTTAGCGGTTCTAGCGATGGTCTTATTTCATTTCAGCTGGGATTGGAGCTACCAGGTGGTGCCCCTTGTAGGACTGCCCGTCAGCTATTGGCAAATAGTTCCCGACATGATCGGCGGAACCTTTTTCTGGGTCTCCGGAATGAGCCAGATCTTAAGCCCCAAAGACCCGTTACGCGAAGGCGCGAAGATCTTCGGCTGGGGCATGGTCTTGACCCTCGTCTCCCTGATTTACTCTCCCAACGGACCGATTTTTTTCGGGGTGCTCCATTCGATCGGCGTGACGAAAATCCTCAATCGCTCGTTCAAGCGCTGGAGCCTGTTGCTGAGATTTCTGCTCGGCATCGCGGCGATCGGGTTCGGCTTCTGGTTGAGGAATTTGCAATTCACGGGGACGTGGAGTTATTTTCTGATTTGGATCGGATTCAGGCCCAACCCCATTCCCATCATGGCCGACTACTACCCGCTCTTGCCCGATATCGGATACTTTTGGCTCGGCAGCTGCCTTGCCAGCGCTCTTTATTCGAAAAAGAAATCCGCTAAGCCAAACGCGCGCCCGCAGCCCGCACGACTGGAAAAGCCGATCTTCAAGCCCGTCCTCTGGTGCGGCAAACACGCCTTGACGATCTATATCGTGCATCAGCCGATTTTGTTCGGGCTTACCGCGCTGATCGCTAAAATGCGCTAGGAGCTGCTCAAGACATCAACAACGGCTTTCGCGATGACCAAGGCGCGGATCTGATCTTCGGGCGTCAGCTCAAGGCCGTCTTCAACGCAATCGAGCACCGCTTGAATGACGAATGCCATCAGATGCGGCTCCGGATAGCTGCGATAATCCTGAAGCTTCTTTTCGGCCAGAATCGCGCCAGCGCCACCGGGCGCGGCTCCGAAGCCTTCCGCCCAGGCCTCGGCCTGACGATAGGCTTCGGCAATCGCCGACTCGCTGAGGAGCGGCAGCGGATCCTTCACTGCGCCGCAAGCTCGCCAAACGACCAGCACCATGAAGTACACAAGATCGACCGCATCCGGGCTTTCGAAAATCGAAGCGGCTTCGGCGAGAAAATCCGCGAGCGCCGGCTGTGCTTCGGCCATTTTCTCGATGAGCGCCTCGGGTGAGGACTGGTCGGCCACCTCGTGCCAGGCGGAATCCAGTATCGAATCGGATATCATTTCTTTAGCGTGTCCCAATCGACCCAGGTCATAAAACACTCAGGGCGAAAATGGACAGTGCAAAACACTTAGACAGCAAAATAGCCGAATTTTCCCGCGAGATTCAAACCAATGGCCGTTGAGAGCCACGAGCCGATGGCCCTGTAATTGCTTGATTGTTAAATGGGGATTAACTTTCATGAAGCTTCAGCGATCCGGTCTGGGAATTCTGACCTTGGCCTTTTTATCGGCATGCATGCCTTCCGGCGTCCAGATCTCACCGGTCACCGGAACCGCCTCAAGCCAAACCCTGGCTAGTTCGGGCACGCTGACGATCAGCCCGACCAGCCAAACGGTCACCGGCGGATCGACTCTTCAATTCACGGCAACGGGCGGAACGTCGCCGTACATTTTTACGATCGCGAGCGGAGGCGGCAGCATCAATTCGAGCACGGGCCTTTTCACCGCGCCGACGATCGCCGCGACCGTCACCGTCACGGTCATCGATAGCAGCAGCAAGGGTTCATCGGCTTCCGCGACTGTCACCGTAAGCTCCACTACGAGCAGCAACAGCGGCAGTTTGACCGTCTCCGCGGCATCATCCAACATCGCGCCGAGCTCGACCGATCAATTCACCGCCTCCGGAGGGGTTTCGCCCTATTCCTACAGCCTCGTTGCCGGAAGCGGCTCGGTTAGCCCGAGCACGGGCCTTTACACAGCTTCCTCCGCGAGCGGATCGGCCGAAATCGCGGCGACGGATTCCGCCGGCAACATCGCTTACGCGATCGTCACGATCAGCAGCACGGGCACCACGAGCTCCAGCAGCGCGACCTACTCGACCAATTACCAGACCACCTACAGTCAACTTGCCACTTACAACTCGAATTGCTCATCCGGCACGCCGTACAGCGACAACTGCAATGCCGCGATCGATCAGTATTGCCAAAAAGTGAACGGGGCGATGAGCGGGTTCGGCCCCGTCGAGAACAGCGGCAACAACGTCACCGTCACTTGCGTGCAAAGCGGAGCGGGATCGGTGATTCAAACCACGTTCGGGATTTTGCAATCCTATAACACGGGTTGCTACAACAATTCGGTTCCCGTCAGCGTGAATTGCAACTCGGCCATCAGCCGTTATTGCTACGCGCTCGGATATGCTTCGGGTTTCGGTCCCGTCGAGCACATTGGCGGGGCGTCGGCAACCGTGGTCTGCGTGAACTCGACCGCGGCCACCGTCGTGAACGACACTTTCAAAGATTTGCAGAGTTATCAGTCCGAATGCAACATCAACACGTCCGCAAGCGCCACCTGCAACAGCGCCATCAAACGCATTTGCCAGGCGCTTAACCACACGAGCGGATTCGGAATCATCGAAGATACCCAAACCACCGCGTCATGGGTGTGCGTCAACTGAGGCCGGCATGCTGAAGCTCGCGAAACCAGCTCCGATCCTGGTTTGCACGGCATGCACCCTCGCCTCGGCCTGCATGCCGACCAATACCGGTTATGTAGCGTTCAGCACCGCCACGAGCGGCTCGGTTTCGACTTCCGCGGCACTGACGTTGACGCCGAGCCAGCAAACCATCGCGCCCGGCGCTTCGCTGCAGCTCGTGGCGTCAGGAGGCCTGGCGCCTTATACTTATTCGATCATTTCGGGCCAGGGCTCGATTAATTCAAGTACTGGTATTTATACCGCGCCGAGCACGCCGACGAGCGTCCAGATCAACGCCGTCGACACGACCGGAGTATCGGGATCCGCGACCGTGACCGTCGCCTATCCGCCGCTGACCATATCTCCGGCTTCGATCACGCTTGCTCTCGGCTCGACGTTCACGTTCTCCGGGTCGGGCGGATTGCCTCCTTATACTTTTTCGATGGCTTACGGCGCCGGACTGATCACGAGCAGCGGGGCGTACACCGCTCCCTCGAGCGGCTCCTCGGATCAGGTGATGCTTGAAGACGCCAACGGCGACGAGGCCTTCGCGGATGTCACGGTCGGAACCGGCGGAATATCGGGAGGCTCGAGCACGAACGCGGGCTGCAGCCTCCTCTCCGCCCTGGGTGATACCGCGGTACAAATGAGCTGCGACCCGAGCGAAACCCTCAGCGCCTACGGCCAGAGCGGAAGCTGCGGCTCGACCCCGCAAACCGGCACCGCCGGCACGGCGAGCTGGTCCGTCGCCTGCAGCAGCGGCGCATCGGTCTCGGGAGGCGCGTATTGCTGCGCCTCCCGCGTGCCCGGCGCTTCTTACAATCGCACGATCACCGCCTCGGGCACGACTTTCGTCCAAGCTTATTGCGGGGTCGGGGAAACGACCTATACGGCGACCGGCAGCTGCACGAGCGTGAGCGGCACGTTGGTTCCAACCACGCTTCCCCCGAACTCCTCGGGCCAGCATGGATTTTCCATCACCTGCTCCAAAAGCACGGACACGGCGAGCCTGACGATCACTTGCCAAGGCACGGTTCCCCTTTAAAGAACTCGTTCGTCAAAAATCTGCCGCTTGATCTGCCCGCCCCAATGACTACAATGTCTGTATGAAAAAAATTAAACTCTATCTTTTGATCGCATCCTTTCAGGCCGTTCTTCTAGGGTTCGCGGGCGCTGCAAGCGCCGGAGTGAACCTCATGGCGGAAGGCGGAGCAAGCTTCAACACGAGCAATTACGGTTTTATCACCTCGCCAAGCCCGTTTGTCTCCGGGCAACTCACCTTCGGCATGCTCGACGCGGTCCAATGGGGCTTCGCTTACGATCATAACTTCCTCAGTTACTCGAATAACGGAGGAAACGGCTCCCTCAATTTCTACGGCGCCACGGTGCGTGTCAGCACCTTGGTCACCGGTTTTTTCATCGACGGCCAAGCCGGTATCGACATCCGCGACAGCTCCGACAGCTCCTTCAGCTGGGGCATCGGCGCGGGCTACACGATCCCGCTCAATTTTTTCTTCGATTTCGGCCCGCGCTTCAGCTACCGCTCGGTGCCTGACTCCGGTATCGAGCGCTCGCTCGTCGATGCCGGCCTGTTCCTGACCCTCAAAATTCTGTAACGCGGAATTTTTTTGGCCGCTCAAGAAGCAAACTTCGACGGTATCGTAGGCCCGACGCACAATTACTCCGGGCTTTCTTTCGGCAACGTCGCGTCCAGCGCGAGTAAGGCGAACATCTCGAATCCCAAGCAGGCCGCGTTGCAAGGCTTGGGAAAGATGAAAGCCTTACTCGACCTCGGTCTCGTGCAGGGCGTGCTTCCGCCGCAAGAACGGCCCGATGTCGCATCCCTCCGCAGAATCGGCTTTCGCGGCAGCGATCACGAGATCGTTATCCAGGCCGGAAAGACCGATCCCGCGATCCTGGCAGCGGCCTCGTCGGCATCGAGCATGTGGGCGGCGAATGCGGCAACGGTTTCTCCCAGCGCCGATACCGCCGACGGAAAAGTTCATTTCACGCCCGCCAATCTCAGCAATAAATTCCATCGCTCCATCGAAGCCGACACGACCTCCCGCGCGCTTCAAGCGATATTTCGCGATCCCGCGCGATTCGCGCATCATGCCCCTCTTCCGTCGAACGCCTCCTTCGGGGACGAAGGCGCCGCCAACCATACCCGCCTCTGCGCCGAATACGGCGGCCCGGGGCTCGAATTTTTCGTCTACGGCCGACGTGCGTTCTATCCGGAAAAAGCCGCCCCGGCTCCCGAGCCGACGAAATACCCCGCCCGGCAATCGCTCGAGGCATCCCAGGCGATTGCCCGCCTGCACGGGTTATCGCCCGAAAACGCCCTTTTCGCGCAACAAGACCCTGGCGCCATCGATGCCGGCGTTTTTCACAACGATGTCGCCGGCGTCGGAAACAAGAACGCGCTTTTTTATCATGAGGAGGCGTACGCGGACCGAAAAGGCGTCCCCGCCGCGCTTCGGGAACGATTCAAGAGAATCACGAAGCAGGACCTGATTCTCGTCGAAGTCCCCTCGGACGCGATCTCCATCGAGCGCGCCGTGCGCTCCTATCTATTCAACAGCCAGCTCATTTCCCTGCCCGGCTCCGACAAAAATGAAATGATGCTGATCGCGCCGGAAGAGTGCGAGCAAGACTCGGCGGTAAAATCGTATCTCGAAACCGTTTTGCTGCCGGATCCCCGGCAGCCCATCCGGAAGGTGCGGTACTTCAACCTCAAAGAAAGCATGCGTAACGGCGGCGGCCCTGCATGCCTCCGGCTGCGCGTCGTTCTCACGCCCGAGGAAATCCGCGGCTGCAATCCCAAAGCGCTCCTCAACGAGGCGCTCTATGCCCAATTGGTGAGCTGGGTCGAACGGCACTATCGCGACCGGCTTCTCCCCTCGGATCTCGCCGATCCGGCCCTTTTGGACGAATCGCGTTCAGCCTTGGACGAGCTGACGCAGCTGCTTGGCCTCGGATCGATCTACCCTTTTCAGATTTCCCGCCCATAACGCGAGCCCGGCGATCTCCAGATACCCGTGATAGGACGCGATGGAGAAATAAAGCATCCGCGCCATCTGAAACGAGAAGAAACTCCAGAACACGATCGCGCCGAGAGAAAGCAAAATCAGCAAGCCCGCCACCTTCATTCCGAAATCGCGCTCAAGCAACTTGGCGCTTTGCCTGAAGGACGTCGGGGCCTCGCTCGTATGAAACTGATCGGGAATGGCCTTGAGCCAGATAAAATAATGAAGCGCCTGCCCGAACGCGAAAGCAATGGATGCATGCAGGCAAAAGGCCTCGCTTCCCCCCAAATAAGGCGCGATCAGTCGCCCCGTGCTCTCGACGGACATGGACGCGAAATCGAGGACGCGACTCGGCGGGGCCACGCGATAAACGACATCGAAAGCTCCCATGAAGATCGCCACGGTGACGGCCAAAGCGAACAACAGGGCCAGGAATGCCACCGCGCCTTCCGTTCTCGTCCGCGCGGCCCTGAGCCAATAGGCAAACGCGACGAAATTATGCAGCAAAACCATGGCGCCGATGGTCTGCATCGGAAATCGGATAAATACCGCGCAAAACGGCAGCAGGAGCGTCAGGCCGCGCAGGGCCCCGACCGACGCGAATCGATAGATCCACGCTCCGGCGAAAAACGTCAGCATCAACGCGATCAGCTCCAGATAGCTCGAGCCCGCCCATTCGCTGAGCTGAGGCATTTCCAGGCGAAAGACATTCATCGTCACGAAAACCCGGTACGAAGCGACAGCGAAAAGCAGCAGGAAGCTCGCCGCGAAAAGCCTCCGGCCGCTCCCGTCGAACTCTATCCGCGCCCTACCCTCGCCGCGTTCGATCACGGCAAAATGAACGTAACGCATGCTCGAGAAAATATGAGGCACTCCGTAAACCAAAGGGCCGATCAACAGCGCCCATAAGGGAAAAAGAAGCGCGACACCAAGCGAGACCAGCGCGGCGACGGCGAAAAGGGCGCCAAGCCTCAGCCAGCGCCGCTGAAAGAACGGACGGAGCCAGCGAAGCTCCAGGGTGACCCGCAGGATCTCGGAGCGAACCCTATCGAGCATTTCCGCCACCCCGAGAATGACGCTCATAAAAACATCCCGAGCTCCCAGGAATAGAGATTCGCGGCAAGAATCCAGAGGCTTCTCAGCATCGCTTCGCGCCAAGTACGACATGCCCGGGAGCGAAGCAGCACGAACACCGCGATCAGCATCTCGACCAATGGCGCGAAGGCTTCCGAGAAAAGCGCGCTCGTCAGATACTTCTCGAAAAATCTCGGGATGACGAAAAACACCAGGGGGTGCGTCGCCGCGTTCGCGGCAACGCAAATTGCCACCACCGATGAAAAACGAAATCTCCGGAAGCAAAGCCAGTAGAGGGGAAACTCGCAAAGACAGGTTTTCAGGAAGACCCATGCGTAATCGGGGGTGAATCCCAGCGTGCCCGAAAAATAGCGAACCGACTCCAATTCCCAGCTGCTTGCTTGGATTTTCTGCATCAATCCGAGCGGTGAAAATTGCCATGCGAGATCGATCGGCACCGGAAACGAATGAAACCCGGAAAACATCGAAACAAGCGCGACCAGCGCAAGCCCGGCGCCGATCACACTGAAATTCAGAACGCGATAATTGCTATTCATACTCATTGCTATTCGTAGGGAGTTCGCAAAAAAAACAGGGAGGCACTCTTTCGATCGTGCCTCCCTGAAAAGTCCTTCTGCCCTCTTCGCAGCCAGCAGAGGACGAGTCAGTTAATAAACCACGCCAGATTTCTGGCCGGCTTTCTGACCAGCCGAAACAACGGCCTTCTGACCCGCCTTTTGACCCGCAGAAACGCTAGCCTTTTGGCCGGCTTTCTGGCCCGCGGAAACAGTAGCCTTTTGACCAGCCTTCTGACCGGCGGCTTGCCCTGCCTTTTGGCTAGCCTTCTGACCCGCGGACTGTCCCGCCTTCTGGCCAGCCTTCTGACCGGCTTTCTGGCCGGCGGAGACGGTAGCCTTCTGGCCAGCTTTTTGTCCGGCCTTCTGACCGGCCGAAGTCGTGGCCTTCTGTCCTGCCTTCTGGCCAGCGGACGAAGTCGGGATCACGGGATTAACAGGGATGCTGTTGACCGGCGGGAGAAAATCCGCGAACGCGAGCGATGACATCAGACCGAGCAATGCTGTGAGCGAGAGTGCATTTCTTACGAGTTTCATAGATCGTCCTCCATATGACGAAGTGGTGTTACGACAGCGAGCTCAGCTTCTGTAGGGCGCTCGCCGCAATGCCTGCTTAGGAAAGCAACGAAAGTGCCAACCGCTTCCCGCTATCCGACGCTCTCCACGTGACGGTTCGCCTCTTCGGGCGCAAAAAAAGCGTGACTCAGGAGCGCGGGCGCGCTCCTGAGTCACGCGAATTCAACCGGAGAAAATCCCCAATTACCGCAATTACAGTCCGACCGGTCTCGTTTCCACGTCGCACTTGCCCGGAATAGGGCGAAATCCGCCGTCCAAATCCAAGTCAGCATCGTAAATCATGTCTTTATCGCTGATGATTTGATGATCCTTGCGCTCAACCAAGAGCGCAGGCAAGCCGGAGAGCCCGGTGATCGCGACGAAACGGCGATGCCCCGGATCCAAAATGGCGCTGTCCGAATAAACCACCCGGTCGTCACAGATCACGGTGAATTTATTCAATGGATCACGTGTACTCTGCATCGTGTTCATCCAGTCGTGCGTATCGACGTAAGCGAAGACCGTCGAATAAGCTTTACAGGAGTGGCTGCCGGGAGGTCCCGCGGGAAAATCACAGCTGAAGTCAAACCGAAAGAGGCGCGCGGCATCGTCCTGACGACCCCCCTCGGCCGCGTTCGCGACCACCGCGCTGGCCATCAGCGCAAAGATACCCAACACAACAAACTTTTTCATGCGATCTCCTTTTTAAAGATAAATGCGTTGAACAACAGCCGACCCCAGTGCAAACAGCGTGCAACTGTCAGATCTGACACAGCTGTCTAAGGAATGATCACCCCGAAAACGAAAAATTCACGCGATTACCAGACGTTAAAGATGGCAGACAAGTTGCTACAAACAACCTTGAGAGAGCGGAATATGAGACATTCAAAATTGTGGAACGGAATTGCAGTCTGCGCGCTGGGCCTGGGCCTGGAAATGATGGTCACCACCCAAGCCATGGCGTCGGCCCCGACGTCGAGATTTCAATTCATCAACGGATATCACCCGATCGTCATACCGATCGTTCTTCCGACCTTCCCGATCACCATGCAACCGGACGGAATCGATATCTACCCCGATTCCGCGAGCGATGACGGCGACAACCACTACATCCATGCCTCCCTGGTCGGAAATAAATATATATTTTCATACTGTAGAAATGGCGTGGACCCCCGATTGGCGGCCAAGGGCGCCCACCCGGTCTCGCGTGACTGCTACCGGCCGATCGGCAACCCGAATGGCTACACACTGCAAGAGATCAAGAGCGTCACCGGTACCGAGATCGAATCCGAAAAATGGAGCGGCTACACCGCGGACTTCAGCAGCGTTTTGACCGCGGTCGGCGTTTTCGCGGTTGTGACCATCGCCGAAGCCGTCACCTTGGGTGATGACACCCCGGCGGTTCCCCTCGAGGTTTCGGCGATGGACCCGCCCTTAGCCAGGGCGATCGCGAAGCCCTTGCTCAAGCAACTGACCAGCATCCGCTTCAAGCTAGAGGGCGTCGACACTCCTTGGGGCTTTTTCAAGCATGCCTGGAGAAAGGCCGGTGTTGCCGCCGCGGCAACCGCCACCATGACCGGCAGCACCAGCGCTCTTGGAAGCAAGATCACACAGGTCGCGACCCATGTCGCCACTCCATCCCAAATCGACGCGGACCTGGTAACCGCGCTGACCGCCCCGAATTGCCATTACATCACGGACGACAGCATTCAGTTATTTGAGCAGCAGGTCAATACGGTCCTTGGCAAGATCCAATGAGATCCCCTTGGAATCGCGAAGCTTTTTCTAAATTCGGGGATTCTGTCAGCTTTTGAGCTTCCCTTTTTTCCTCAAATCAATGATGTCTATACGCGTCATGCGGCTTCGGGGAATAAAAATTAAACCAAAAACAGCAAAACTGGCATCCTTTGGCCTACTCGCTCTCTCCATCGCGATAGGCGCCGCCCAGGGTTACAGCCTGCGTAACCTCAGCACGCGCTATTCCATGCGCCAATTCCTTCCGCTCAATCATCCGATCTTTAAAAACGACGATGAGATCAAACACGAGTTCAGCCTTTCCACGGAAGAGCCGACGCTCATCACGCTGCAACTGAAACCGAACGCGCCCGGCACATGGCTGACCTCCGAGCGCATCCAGCAGCTCAAGGCCGCGACCGCCGAGACCAGCGCCACCGAAGGAGTCCGTACCGCGATCAGTCTCGGCAACATCGAAACGGCGGTTTCCTCTCCTAAAGGCATCGAGGTCGGCAATTTGCTCGCCCTCACCCCGCCCGATCAATGGCGGCCCCGGGTCGCGAGCGATTCCTTGCTTCAACCCGGCTTGATTTCCGCGGACCAGCGGACCGTCATGATCGTCGGCACCCCGGAAAGCCTGTCCGCCGACGGCATGCTCAAGATGATCGATTCGTTGCGCCTGAAATTAGCGCGACGCTTTCCGGATTCAGGCGAAGTGAAACCCTTGGTCGGAGGAGTCCTGACTCTCCAGTCCGACATGACCGTGCTCATCCGCAAAGAGTTGCTGCGCTTTCTGGTCTTGGGACTTCTTGCCGCGATCATTACCCTGCTTGCCTATTTCCGCGGATTCTCGACCGTGCTCTCCTGCCTTTTCCTCGGCGCGCTCTCGAACCTGGGGGCACTCTCCTGGATGGCGCTGGCGGGCTTGCCGTTTTCCGTCCTGTCAACCACGGTACCGGTGCTTGCGAGCATCATGGCGCTCGCGATCGGCTCCCACACCCTGCTGAACTTCGGCAACCGCTGGGAAGCCGAGAAAGCAAAAGGAGTCGAGCCCGATCGTATCCAAATTCTGCGCGAAATCTACGGAGGCCTTTTTCTCCCGAACTTCCTGACCGCGCTGACGACCACCATCGGATTCGCGACCTTGGCCACGAGCCAAGTTCCGCTGATCAAGCAATTCGCCTGGAGCGTCGGGGGCGGCATCATGTTCGGATGGCTCTCCGTCAGCCTGGCGTTGCCTCCCCTGATGTATCTGATGCCAATCCCCAGAGCGAGAAAATGGACCTCCGCGAGCGCGAAATGGGCGCTCGGCGTGATTCGCTTTCGCCAAGCCTTTTTCGCCGCGGTCGTGATCACGGTAATCGCGATCGGGCTGCACGGCGTCCGTTTGAATTGGTCCGTGCGGCTTTTCGACGACGTTCCATCCGTCGGTTCACTGAAAGCCTCGACCAGCCTGATCGATCAGGAACTCGGCGGCATGATTCCGCTGAGCCTAATGGTGCGCGAACATGGCGAGCCGAGCCCCTGGAACGATCCCGCCCGTGTCGAAAAACTGCACGAGCTTCTGCTGAAATGGCGAACCAACCCCATCGTCGGCAGCGCAATCGGCATTCCTGATTTCGCCTCCGCCGGGAAACCGTCATTGAAAGACGCCACCCGCAAATCCCTGGCCGAGACCTTTTTCCTGCTCTCGTTCTCCGAATCGAACCCGCTTTTGCAATTCCTGAGCGCAGACGGAAACAGCACCCGACTGGAACTGAGACTGAGGGATGTTCCGGCCGATCAAATGAATGCCGCCGTGCGTTCGATCGAAGACGACGCGAAAACGGCGTTTCCGGGAGCCGACGTTCTCTCGGGCGGCCTTGCCTCCAATGTGCATATCCTGAACGCTGAGCTCTCCCAGCAGCTCATCACCGGCCTTTGGCAGTCGCTGATTTGGATTTCGCTCCTCATGGTGGTGGTCTTCCGCTCGATCCGCCTTGCGCTGATCGCCGCGGTTCCGAACCTCCTGGCCCCGCTGGCGCTCATCACGACGATGGCCCTGCTGAAAACGCCGATCAAGCCGACGATCGCGGTGGTGTTTTCGATCGCGCTCGGCGTAGCTTATAACAATACCGTCTATTTGATGAGTCGGCTGAATTCGCTGCGCCAAAAAACATCGAGCCCGATGAGCTGCATCCGCAAAGCCTGGTACCAGGAAGGCAACCCGTGCCTGTTCTCGTCGCTCGCGCTTTTCGGCGGCTTCGCGGTATTCCTCTCGTCCTATTTCGCGCTGAATCGTACGTTCGGCGCTTATATGCTGTGGTCGATCGGAGTCGGGCTTTTCGGCGATTTGATTTTTCTTCCGGCCCTGCTTGGGTTATTCCCGAACCTGCTCGTGGCACGCATCCCGCTTCGGATCCCGGCCCGGGCTCCCACAAAGGAGTCACTCGTGTATAAAAGCCTGATCGTCCTCATCATCGTACTCGCAACCCTCGGATCCGCTTCGAGCAGCCTCGCCGGCGTGAACACTCCGGGCTCGGCGCCAGCGGACGCCATCCTGCAGGATGTCGCCAAAAACCTGCACACCAGCGATGAGCAGGCACGAATCAAGATGACCATTATCGAGGCCAACGGCTCGAAAAAGGAACGCGACCTCGAGATCTCCCGCCTGGAAGAAAGGGACGGGCAATCCGTGCTGGTTCGCCTGCAAAGCCCCGCCGATCTTCGTGGAATGGGGCTTTTGAGCGTCAGCCACGGCGGCCAGACCGACCAATGGCTCTATCTGCCTTCCTCGAAACAAACCCGTCGCATCCTGAGCGGCAAGAAAAGCTCCAACTTCCTCGACTCCGAATTGAGCTACGAGGACATGGGGAACTCCAACCCGGATCAGATCACCAGCCAAATCCTCCGCACGGAAACCGCGCCGGACGGAAAAGGCAAAAACGCCGTAATCGAAAGCAAGCTCAATAATCCGGACTCCGCGTACAGCCGGATCATCACCTGGGTCGATCTCGATACGAAATTGGTTTCGAAAATCGAAGATTACGATCGCGCCGGAGCTCTTTTGAAGACGACCGAAATGACCCATTACAAAAAATTTACAAACGGAGTCTGGCGCGCTCAACAAGTATTGGTTACAAATGCGCAGAACCACCGGGCGACCCAGCTCGACTTGGTCGATTTGAAATTGAACCGGGGACTCTCTTCCAGGAATTTTTCGCCATCCGCGCTTTCGAGTCCGTAATTATTTGAGAGGGTTTTATGAGCAATAAAGTATTTTTCGCTGCCATAGGCCTCCTGATCGGCATCACGGCCTTCGGCGGTTGCTCGAAAAACCTGAATTCCTCTTCCAACACCGCTTCTTCGACGCCAACGGCCGAAGAATTCGGCAGCTCTGGTCAAACGGCAGCCCAAGGATCGACTCCCGCGTCTTCGGACGATCCGGAGCAAAAAACGGAATCGGCTCTCGGCAGCGTGGTCTCATCGCCTTTTCAGCTCACTTTGGAGCAAAGCGCGCTCAACGCGATTCTTCTGCATGGCGCGGTCATGAAATCCCTCCAAGGCGAGATCAAACAGGACCTGCCGGATTTCGCGATCACCGATCCGTTCGCGGTGAGCATTTCCGGGATACACCTGGATGTGAAATACGCGTTCAGTGCGCCAGTCCTGAACAACCGTACCCAGCAATGGGAATTCACGACTCGATCCATTTCCGCCGACCTCACGATCGATAGCGTCGTCGCCAACGAAACCTTTCAGGTGAGCCAGAACGGCGTCACCATCGTCGATCATCTCAACGGGAGCTGCGGCGGCGTGCATCTCACGTTGCCCGCGGGAGCGAGCAGCGCAAGCGGGACCATTCAGCTCGGCCTCAACGCCGGCACCGGAAAGCCCGAGCTCACGCTGACCTCGTTCAAGCCGGATTGGAAGCCCGGCGCATGGAAGGTAACCGCCATCAATTGCCAGGGCCCGTCGGGTTTCGGCGATCTGGTATCCCAAGCGGCAAGTCAACGGCTGAGCGAGATCGATCCTTATGTGGCGGTGATCCGGCAACAAATCCAAGTGGAGCTCGCCAAGCTGGTCTCCGGCCCGATCCACTTTGAAATGGATGTTTCGCCCACCGTCTCGGTCGCCCTCACCGCGAATCACTTTTCCTCACCGGCGCCTAGCGACTTTCCGGGGCCGGTAACGGTGCAGGGAGAAGCTCGGTTTTTGTTCAAAAAGGTTTCGCGCGCGCTGGGCTGCGCTCAAGTGATCTCTTCATCCATCCCGATGCCGGCGCAGGGTTCGGATATGAATTGCTCCGCCAATCGCTTAAGACTCCCGATCGAAACGGTCCAAGCCCTCATCACCTGCGGCTATTATGACGGCGCGCTTGTCGCGAATTTCGACAGCACGAAAGTGCCGGCGTTTTCGTCCCTGGTCAGCAGCTGGATCAAGGATCTCATTGTTTGGCCCGATCTCCTGAGCTTCGATGCGCATTCCCTTTTCGCGTTCCGGGTCACCAGCTTCGATTTGCCGACCTTCAGCAACGCCCGATCCCTCGGCCCTAACCTGATCGGTCTCGACGCCCACCTTCCGCTGGAGCTCGAAGTGGATGCGCCGGTCGATGCGACGCATACCCCGTACGTGCAGCTGCGCACTAATTTTTCGGGTCAAATGGACCTTTCGCTCGTCAACGGCCTCGCGGTGGTCCGTATCGCACGCGGATCTCACATGCATATCGGATACGAATGGTATCCGGATTACGTGCACCAGTATCATCCCGATCAAAGAATCTGGATGGACCCGATCGAGTCGTCCGCTAACGACTACTTCCAGAAAACCGGCCTGCAGCTGAACGTGCCCAGCTTGAAAGTCGGAAACGATCTCACGCTCGCCCCGCAAAATGGACATCTCGATCAAGACGGCATCGTCGATCTGGACATCCAGCTTACATTGAATACTTCAAACTGACCAAGGCGCGGCTGTTGTAGCGGTAATTGCCAGTCGGAGTTCCGTCCTTGCCGGTGATGATCTCTCCGGTGCCGCTGACCCGGATGCTGTCGCTGAGCGAATCCGACAGATCGAGATGAACCAGGTTTCCGTGAAATTCGGTATCCTCCAGCAATAAAGCGCTCGCCAGGAATGTCTCGTTCGGCGCATAACGCGCTCCGAGAGCGACCGCCCGATCGAAAATGCGGGCAAGCGACACGAACGAGGGATCGATGACTTCCTGATGCTGGGCATAAGTGCCCTCGGCAAAGGCGGTCAAAGTGCCCGCGCCAACCGCGAAAGCATGCTCCACCTCGCCGACATACTCATTGGATAAGCCCGGCAGCCCGAGATTCAGTTCTTTCGAGATCAGTCGCGTAAACGCGGCCTCGGCTCGAAAAATAAATTCGCCCAGCGTGTAAACGACGCTTCCGCCCGTCACGATCTGCCGGTAGTACACGGGCGTGATCCCGATATCCGGATTGGCCAGGCTGATGCTGCTGGTCGGAGTCAAAGCGATCACGTTGCCGGAGGCCGAGATATCCGTGACGGGCAACGATGCTTCGCCTTCGAAGAAGACCATCGAAAGATCCACGGACGGAAGATGCGCCTCACCTTTGAAGCCGAAGTTATTTTGAAGCGCCTGATCCAGGATATTCGAGTCCTGATAGTAATAATCCGTCGTATTCGGCAGCAAAAACGTATTGGTGACGTTGTTTACCGTTTCGGACTGGCTTTGAAACTGCTCCCGCGGCAACCACCGGCTCTTATTGCCCGGCAAAATGGCCCGCCGCTGCCTCGGAATATAAATTCCATCGAAAGAAAGCGTCCCCCCGGGCAGCTCCGCGTGCAGCGCGATTGACGGGGCCCCCAATTTTTCCGGAGAAACGGGATCCTCGAATCGGCGCGCGCTCACGACATCGAGCGGATTGAAACCGTCGGTCACGCCCCAGGAAAAGGTATTAAACCCGGCCTGCACGCTCAGCGTCGAGCTCCCCTGACTCAAAGGTTTGATCTGCAGGTAACCTTCCGGAAGCTCGGCCCAGTAACGCTCGGTGATGGAATTATTCCACGGATCCGCCTGCAGCTCCGGACGCAGCCGAAAGGAAAAGGCGCTCCCCCAGCGAAGCTCGGTGGGAAGCTGCAAATTGGCCATCTCAAAGGTCTGATTGACGACCGGACTCACATTGTCAGGATAATAAATTTCGCTCAGCCGCAAATCCGCGTGCGGAGTGAAGTCGACATCGGCGGCAAAGAGCGGAGATGAAAGCACTAATAAAGGCACGGAGGCGATCAGCCTCCCAAGCAGCAGATGTCGGATCATAGATAATTGACACACGCTACCACGATCCTACAAAGCGTAAAACCAAGATTCCTCTTAATTCCAGTGAGCTTGTCAAGGAGCCCCCCCTGGGCTATGAAATTCGGTATGTTGAATTACTTTAGCCTTGTTGCGTTGACCTTCGGATTCTTGAGCGCCTCCGCTTACGCGAGCCCGACGCTGAGCACGTACAGCTATCTCGCGAACATGCCACAATCGAATCGAACCTGCGCCGAGGAAGCCGGGCTTCTCGCGGAGCGTTTCGCGTCCGCCACCGGACTGCAGGTCACCGAAAGCCGATGCAGCGGAAACGTCGACCTCACTTCGAACGGACAGCACTTCACGATTTATGTCCTGGCAATCAGCTACAAAGCCTTGGGTCAAATCGCTCCCTACCAGGCTAAATTCGAGGACACGTCAATCTTGTCCGGAATGGACACCTCGCAACGGGGCGCCTACTCCAGCTACACCGATTGCTTGGCTGATATCGCTTTCCAGAGCCGTAAATTCACGGCCAACACCGGACTCGCGGCGGTCAACGCGGCTTGCGCTCCCGCAGCGGATTCCTTTGATGCCGATCACGATTACACCTTGATCCTGGATGGCTTCGGCATGCCGAAAGCTTCGCTCTGGCCTTATCGCCCCTTCAGCCGTGAGCTTGATTCCGCGACCGAAGGCGCGATCGCCGCTCTTTTGCAAGCGCGCGGAGCGGTGATCGTGAAACAGAGCCAAGGCGAGTTTTATTATTATTCGCAGTACGCAGCCGGGCTGAATCGAACCACGATCGATTATTTCGGTGATACCACCCAGTGCGAGGCCCAACTGGCGTCCATTCAAGACGTCTTCAAAAGCGCAGGGGCCACGATCACCCTGGCCGAATGCGTACCGGCAGCCGATGAGCTCGGCGCGGGCGGTTCCATGCTTGAAATCCTCAGCGACGTCCCGAGAATCGTTAGCAGCGACATGGGATATAACTCCACTCCGGACTACAGCTCCTTTGATGCCTGCATGAAGGACGAAGCCCGTGTTTTGGCCGATGAAAAAGCCCAAGGAAAACCGTGGCTCGGGGCGCTTTGCGTCACCGATTGGCAATCCCCGGACCTGAGCGAGTTCAAGCTGAACTTCATCAGATAACCGCGCACCGTCACGCTTAAGTTACAATTTTTTCATCAGATCCAAGATCGGCACGCTCGGCTGTACCGGCGGCTTGCACTGAGAGAAATCGATCAAATTCGCCGGACCCGCCATCGGCGGCATTTGAATCGAGACATCGCCATCCCCGAAAAGGATGTGATAGCCCGCGATATAATCCAAATATTCGTCGACGAAGGTGGTGGATTGCCGCGGTGGCGACATTTCGGCGCAAAGCGATTTATCAGGCAAGTCGCATTTCGGATAACAGGTATCGTCATCACACTGCGCCGTATGCCCCCGGCTTTCGAAAGGCGTGTAATAGTGCACGGATGAATTCGCCTTCATTCGCGCGGGATCGATCGTCGCAAGCTGGGCCATGCATTCAGCCTGGGTCGAATCGCCAAAAATTCCGGAAGGGCAAAGCCATTCTCTGACCGCCGCTTCATAGTCGGTCAAGTTCGGATGCGACGGCAAAAGCGGGGCTGAAACATTGGCGATGACTGATTTCGCCATTCCGGCCAAGCACTGTTTCCTCGAAACGCCGTCGCAAAAAAACTTATAGAAAGGTAGCCCCTGATTGTAATGGCCGTAGACGCCGTAATAATCCGTATTATCGGGCTTCATTCGATAGCAGCTGTCGACCCCTTTCGGGCAGTCCAGCATGGTGTTGCTGACGTAGTATTTCCCATCCGGATACAGCGCTTCAAAGTGGGTTGAGGTCAAAGCTCCGGCAACCGGAACCCGCCAGAGACCGGAAAGCTGCGGCGCCATCTCATGGCCGACATTGCAGCCATTAAAAATCACCACCGCGCCCGGCGTAAAATGACCGATCAGTCGCGCGGATTGAGGATCATTGGGAGCCCACTTCAAGTCTTTGTCGGTCCCGGCGGGCCGATCGAGAAAAACACCTGGGCCAATGCCGCTATGGCCATAAAAATAAAGTCCCGCGATTTTGTGATATTTGCTGAGCTGATTCATCAGCTCGGCGGACCCTAAGTCCTTGTTCACGGGACGTATCGAGCGATATCCCAAATGCTTCAGAAATAACTCGTCCCCGTGATTTTCATTCGTGGAAATGACAAGCACTTGATCGCCGGGAAACGCGGTCATGAGCTGCTTCGCCTTGGCGGCAGCCGCCACTTGAGGGGCCGTTCCCAGGTCATTACCGCGCCCTGAGACCACGATTTGGACCGGTTGATTCGGGTCTAGCGGCGATGACGCCAGCTGCAAAAGAAAATACGAAGCCCACGCCTGGCAATTCCAGAAAAAGATCGGCAGCAGAAAAATCAAATGGCTGAGACGAGCCATGACCTGATTATGAGCGCCAACCGGGACGAATTCAAACTCCTTCAAATCACCCGCGCATTTATGTTAAAAGCAGCTGTCGGGAGATTTTCTTGACATGTTGCGTTATTCAAATTATGATCCGCCGCGCCCTAAAATATAACTTTTTATACACTGGAGCTTTAAAATGAAATTAACGATGAAACTCGCTGCCGTAGCGACCCTGGCAATATCGATTTTATCCCTCAACGCGGTCCCGAGCTTTGCCTATTATCACGGTGGTGACTGCCGTGGTTGCTTCCACGGCGGAGGGGACCCGGATGCCGGCGCCGCCCTCGGCATCATTGCCGCCTTCGAAGGCCTGCTCCTGACCACGATCTCTGCCGACGCTCAACAGTACGACGCACAGACCCTTCAGGTTGAAGCGGCGGAGTACGAAGATACTCGCGTGGAAGGCGTCGTTTTTGAAGCTTTCGCCAACCAAGTTCGCCAGGACCTCGGGGCTAAGGCCGAATCCGTTGACCGCGACACCCTGAATGACGCGATCGCCAAAGAATTCCTAGAGCAAAGCCTTAAAAACAGATAATTATCCTGTAATTTCAAGGTGATATCATTTGTTGACAAAATTACTCAACAAATGATATCACCCGTTCGATGTTGTATTTATCCAAAGCTGTAAACAGCGTCTTCCTCGCCACGCTCATCGGACTCAGCACCCTACTCGGTGCCACCCCATCCGATGCCTCGACGCCGTTCAGCCTCACACTGGCTCCCGACACGATCCAGCCTTCCGAACGAGCCGGGCTCGAGAAATTCCTGGCCGATGCGACCGCAAAGCTCCCTCCGCATCTGAAAGAAGTTCTCGCCAGAAACATCACTGTACGCTTCTCCACCGACCTCGATCGAACCACGCTGTTTGTCATCCCGACCTGCGGCCCGACCCCCGTGGCCATGACCCATGAGCACGGCGGGAATTCCACTTTGCAGATCCGCGGGCAAGTCTCGGCAGGCTGGCTTCAAAAGCAATCGGATATCCATGAGATCGTCCTGAACGCCGCCATGAAGGACGAGATCCTCAAAGGACCGAATCATTCGACCCCTTACGGCTGCGGACATCATACTCTTTACGGCCTCGCCATGGCGACATTGCTTCACGAGGTTTCGCATCTCTATGACTTCAGCGAAGAGATCACGCCCGAGCGCGCAAGACAGCTTCAGAACTGCGCGCAGCTCGTGAAAGAGAAATCAACCACCGACGCCGAAGCGAAAAGCGAATGCACGCGCGAGCTCGCGGTCGCGCGCGTCGTCTCGCATACGCCCAGTTTTCAGAGCATGGTCGATTGGGATAACAAAACCCAAGAGCGCCTGAACTTCTCGGCCCTGCGAAGCCCGGACCCCTACGAATACTCGGCGCTCGAAGAAGAGTTCGCGGTCAATATGGAATACTTCCTGCTCGATCCCGAATACGCCTGCCGGCGCCCCGTCGAATTCGAGTACCTGCGCGATCACTTCGGTTTCGACCCCTTCCCGAAACGGCCTTGCTCCATGCCGACGCAAGTTCAATTGGCCAACGATGCGCTCGGGCAATCCGGCGGAGATATCGTCGATATCGACCCGAGCCGCGTCTATCAGATTCAGTTCCTGTTCGCGAGCCAAGGCCCTCAGCTGATGAGCCGCTGGGGGCATGCGATGTATCGCATCATCGTCTGCAATAAAAAGCGTACCGAAGTCGGCCCTGCCTGCTTGAACGATCTGTCGGATCACGTCGTCGTGAGCTTCATCGCCAACGTCGGAGGTTGGTCCATCAACGCCTGGGACGGGCTCACGGGCAAGTATCCGTCGCAGATGTTCCTCTACCATTTTTATCCAGACATCGTGAACGAGTACACAGTCGACCAATTCCGAAGCCTGGTGAGCTTGCCGCTGAAGCTGACGGATGCCGAAAAAAACCGCTTCGTCGAGCGCGTGCTCGAGCAGCATTGGCAGTATACAGGCAAATATTATTTCTTTTCGAACAACTGCGCCACCGAGGCGCTCCACTTCCTGAAAGGGGTGGTCCGTGACTCTCCGATCCAGCAATGGGGGGTACTCACCCCGCTCGGGCTCTATGACCAGTTGAGCGGCACGGGCTTTGTCGACAAGGCGCTGCTTTCTTCGACGGATGAATCACAAAAAGTGGGCTACAGCTTTCCCTCCGAGGAGAACGTCTACGAATCGGCTTTCGAGCGGATCAAGCAGATCTCCCCGGAAAACGTGCCGATGCAGAATTTCCAAGACTACGCCGCCCACACGGACGCCGCCGAGCGCCTGGCGCTTTACAATAAGCTCGTAGCGCTCGATCCGAAGGATGCCAAGCCCCTGGCCGATCGATTCTTTATTCTGGAAACGTACATTTACCGCGCGACGGGAAAAGCCTTCATGGCCGCCGTGGTCGGTCAGCTGGAGACGACGAGCGCCGGCATGAACGACAAAGTCTCGCGGATGATGGAGCTCGGGAACGCCAACCTTCCCTGGAACCACGTGATGGGCGGCTACGGCATCCCGCTTCCCGCAGACGCGCCGACCTCAACCACGACGGCCGCGCAGGAGGACGCGCAAAACGCGGAAGTGAAGGCGCTCTATGCCCAAGTCATGGCCTGGGCGAAACAGAACCTCGCGCAAGCCGCAAACGAGCTCGATGCGATCCAGGCGAACGAAAAGGTGTTTTTGACCGCATCGCTGTGACGGCATCACCCTCGAAAAGCCACGCAACACAATGAGGCGGCGCAATCAGGGCGGTCCTTGGGTGGACCAATATTTTGACAGCTGTTGATGACCTCCAGCAATCTGCCTCGAGCGAGGTTAAGATTTTCCACCGAATATCCGATCTGTTTTAAGAATGGAACCGTCCGGAACCCAGCTCAGTGAACGGATCGAACGCCTGCTGGCCGAAGGCGCGCGCTTGCTCGCCAGCGAAGGCCGCGTATTCATCGAGTCCAAGCTTCTTTCGTACGGCGTCGAAGCGCTTCAAGTGGTTCGGATGTTGGCGATTCTCCAGTACTGTTTGATGCTCCTGGCGATCGCGCAGGGCGCGAGTTTTTTCGCGGCCGCCTTTTTCGCCTTCAAAAGCTACTCTGACGGCTACTCGATCTTCAGTAACCCCTACACTCTTTTCTGCCTGTCGATTTTCGCGGCGTCCACGCTCGCCTCTGTTTTCCTGACGCGGAAAAAGACCTGGCTGGAAGTCAGCGGCCTGAAAAAGCGCCTGGACCGGACCCTCGCGCCCCGCTCGATCAGCGCCGAGGAGATCGAGCGCGTCGTGGAACGGGCGATTGAGCGAAAATTGGAAAAATACGACCTAAAAAAGGCGCCCCAATGAAAAGACCGATTTACCGATCCCTGATCGCAGCCTTCGTAACGGTCGCCGCCGCCGTCATCGCGCATGCGGAGAACTCCGCCCAGGCGCTGAAGCTCGTGCGCGAGAAGACCGGTTTCGAGGAGCGCCTCTACGAACGCGTTTCCGGCCCCTACGATCAGTGCGTCAGCGACGTCATGCCGCTCAAATACGAGCTTACCGGCGACAACGTCGTCTTGCACTTAGGCGAGCGATTCATCTTCGCGGATCTTGCTCAATCCGGATACGTCGACACGAGCGATCCCCAATGTCGCGTTCAAGTGACGACAGATCTTGCGCAAGGCTTGATCACCCAGAAAACGATCAACGACTGCAAAAGCCCGTCCGACAGCTTCCAGTACACCCAGCAGCTCCGGTTCTCCAACGGCCTGCTCACTTACACGCACGAGTATCGGGCGAAAATCGTGGGCAAAGCCGGCGAAGAAACATCTCATTTCACCTGCGTCTTTAAAGCCCAGGAGAAATCCCAATGAAACGGGGATACATCGTCACGCTCCTCTGCGTGCTCGCGGCTAGACCGCTTCTGGCGGAAGACTCCACTCCCAATTTTATACCGACCCATACACGGCTCGACCAGGTCGCGTGCGTGCCTCCGGCTGAAAACACGTTGAGCACTAAAGACATAGCGATGCTCACCCATATCGCCAACGGTCTCAACGAAGGCTTGGCGCCCATTTGCGATAACGCGAATTGCGACGAGTTCCTGGCCTGGGCAAAAGACAAATCCGAGCATTACCCCTACTGCGCGCCGTTCTTCGTCGACAAAAACGGAAAGGTGGGCCCGCTCGCCATTGCCATGGCGAAACGTGTGGCCCAGGACATCAAAGAAAACGGAACGCATTCCGTTTTCATGCAAAAATATCCGCAATTCCAAGCCGCTTGCCCGGGATTTTCGAAAATGAACGGCTCGGAGATGGTCGGTTTCTACACTTATTTTTTCGAGATCCTGGCCTATTCGGAAACCACCTGCAATCCGAGCGAAAAGAGCTACGCGGCGAACGTGCCGAACGGACCGGCGGTCGGCCTTTACCAGCTTGAGTATGACCCCAGGCTGCGCTCCTGGCGAGGCCCCGCCTGCGGGGTGAGCCGACAGGAAATCATGACCGCGGAAGGCAATACGGCCTGCGCCTTCGATATTTTCAAGGCCCAGCTGCAAGCGCATCACGATCCTTTCGGATCCATCAATTCGAAGGGGCTACGGACGCAGACGAATTACTGGCAATCGCTAAACCCGCTTCCGCCGTCGCAGGCGAAATACCGGGACCTGCCCTACAACCGCATGCTGCACTATCTTCATTTCTACCCGTTCTGCAGCCTGCCCACCGAAAAATAGACCGTTTTTTCCTGAAGCTTGAGATTGATCGACGCTTGCGCCAGATTGGAGCGCGCCTGTACCAAGGCGGCTTGCGCGGTGAGCACATCGACGATCGAGGCCGAACCCACCTCGTACATGCCCTCGGCCGCCTCGTAAGACTTCACGGCGGACGCGAGCCCCTCACGGGCGGAGCGAAGCTGCTCGAGCGCGGCTTCGTACCTTACCCGTGCGGCGCGAATATCCGCTTCGAGCTGAAAGCGGGAATCATCGCGCGCGATCCGGGCATTCTCCAGATCGGTACGGGCCTGCTCGACAGCCAGCCGGGTCGTGAACCGATCGAAAAGATTCCAGCTGAGAAAGAGCCCCACCGTATATTCCACCTGATTGCCGAGCTGCGGGATGAGCGCCGGCTGAGTCGTGGTCAGGTAATTCACGCCATTAGCCGTATCGCGGGAAAGATAAGAGCCCGCGGCGGTTCTTGAGAATTCCAGATCGAGAGTCGGCAAATAGCCGCTCCGCTTCTGAGTCACTGTCCAATCCGACGATTCGACCTGGCGCTCGCTCGATTGAACGTCGCTGCGGGTATTGAGCGCCCCGGCGGCCAACTCATGAACCGGGCGCGTGAACAAATCCGATTCAGCGGCCTCCAGAAGCGGCGTCTTGATCTCATAACTCTTTTCCGCGTCGATACGCAGCTTTCGAACCAAAAGGACGCGATCGACTTTGAAGCGGGCTTCGCTGCTCGAAACCGCGAACGTATCCGCGCTCGTTTGGGCTTCCTGTCGATAGAGGTCGGCAATCGAGCTCGTCCCGACCCGCGTCTCGCCCTGCAATAACTTCAACCGGGCTTGCGAGGCTTCCAGATTTTTCCGGGCGATATCGAGAAGCTGCTCATCGAGGACGACTTGCAAAAAGGTCTGCGTGATATCGAGAGCAACCTGCTCCTTGGCCCATTCCAGGGAATATTCCCGGGCGCTTTGCTCGGCCAAGCTCGCCTTGAGCCCCGAATAATCGGCAAATCCGTTGAATAGGTTCAACGCGCTTGAAACCGTCAGCGTCGCGTTCTGGCCGCGCGCATTCACCACCGAGAGCCCTTCAATGGTATAAAGCGTGTTTCCGCTCTGATAGCCATAAGAGGCGCCTACGTTCAAATTCGGGAGAAATGAACCATAACTGCGCAAAACCTCGGTCGCAGTGAGCTTGTACCGATTCTCGGCCTGTAGAACCGCCGTGGCCTGATCGACGGCAATGCGAACGCACTGCTCAAGCGTCAGCGTTTCGCCGAAAACCGGCCACGGCAACAGTAAAAAAACGGCGACGAGAGCGGCTCTCACCGGTGCCCTCCCAAAGACGGTACACCCGAGGGCACCTGCCCCGCCGCCTGCGTCTCCCGAACTATCTGGCCATCCAGGAGAGTGTTGCCGATATTGATGGCGACGTTGTCGCCCTTGCTCACGCCCGAGCGGATCAGGATATGCTCGCCATCGTTCTCCGCCAGATCGATCGGCGCGTAATGCAGCTTTCCGTCGGGCTGAACGACCGCCACGAGGGTCTTCCCGCCGCGCATCACCAGCGCTTCGGAGGGCAACTTGAGCAGCGGCGGCATTTGCACCTTCATCTTGACGGATACGAAACTTCCGGCAACGACTTCGCCTTTCGGATTCGCGAGAATGATTTCCGCCAGCAGCGTTCGGGTTTTCGGATCGAGCTCGGCTGCGACCATGTCCACTTTCGCATGATGCGTTTGAAGAGGATGGTTTGGAACCATGATGTCCACCGGATCGTTGGGATGGACGTAAGGCGCGTCCTTCTGGTCGACATAAACAAATACCCGCAGCGGATCGGCTTTGGTCAGAGTGAAAAGCGGCTGCGACGAGGCCTGGGAACTGCTCGCGTTTTGAAGCAATGCGCCCGGGTCCACGAACCGGTTGGAAATCACTCCGTCGAACGGCGCGGCGATGTCTTGGTAACCCCGAAGAACGCCTTCCGTCCGCAGATTGGCCGCCGCGATATCGGCATCGGCCGCCGCTTGATCCGCCTGCTGCTGGCTGATGAGCTTTCGCGCGCGCAAGATCCGCGTTCGCTCGGCGATGCGGCGCTTATTGATCGCGTCGGCTCTCGCCGAATTATAGGCCTGCTCGGCTTCGGGCGATTCCACATGAGCCAAGAGCTGGCCGGCGCGAACCGTGTCTCCGATATCGGAATACAGGCGATCGAGATAACCGCTGACCCGGGCAAACAAGGTCACGGAATAATAAGGCCGCGTCTCGCCGTTTAAGAGAATCCAGCGATTCTCCTCGGACTGATCGACAGCCGCGGTGCCGACGACTAACCCGGCGTTTTCCCTTCGAGTCAAGGCCTCACGCCGGGCGCTGATCCGCGATCCCCGGAGAAGCGCCAAAAGGGTCATTGCCACGCCGAAAACAAAAACCAGCAGAAACGCCTTGCTCCGCGGCGAAAGCGCGATCCATCTCCTATTCTTTTGTCGCGTCATGAGTTCCTCGGTCTTTCAGATCATGTTCCAGTTCGCGTTGAAGCTCTTGATCGAAGGGCTGCTCTTCCTGAAGATAGCGCTTACGAACCTCATGCTTCGTCGGCATGCCCTTTCTCATCACGGCGTAAGCGACGGGCACCACGAAGAGCGTAGCGAAAGTCGAGAAGCCCAAGCCGCCGATCACCGCGCGGCCCAGCGGGGTGTTCTGCTCTCCAGCTTCGCTCAGGCCCAAAGCCATCGGGATCATGCCCAAAACCATCGCCAAGGCCGTCATCAGTACGGGGCGCAAACGGACTTTTCCGGCCTCGAGCGCGGCCACGGCCGAATCGGCCCGTTCTTCGACGCGAAAATCATTCGCGAAATTGACGAGCAAATTCGAATTCGAAACCGAAATGCCAATCGCCATGATCGCTCCCATGAGGGACTCGACATTGAGGGAGGTGCCCGTGAGCGCCAGAACCCAAACGATTCCGATCAAGGCTCCCGGTATCGCGGCCATGATGATCACGGGCTCGAGCCAGGATTGGAACAACGTGACCATCAGCAGATAGACCAAAACCGTGGCCAGAATCATTCCCAGTCCGAGCTTCGTAAAGGACTCCTGCATCACCTCGTTCTGCCCCCGGAAATCAAGCTTCACTCCTTCCGGCAACTGACCCAACGAACGAATCGCTGCCTTGATATCGGAAACCACTCCTCCCAGGTCGCGCCCCTCCACGTTAGCCAGGACGTCGATGACCTTCTGAACGTTCACATGGTTGATCTGGCTGGTGGTTACCGCGGGTTCCAACACCGAGAGATTGCCGGCGTTTTGTACCGGCGAGCTCGGATAAAGATCGGTCGCCGCGATGCCCGCCTGCTGGAGGATTTGGCTCTGGCCAGGCGACGTCAGCGGGATATTCATCAGTTCCGGGACCGAAGACACCTCTTTGATTGGAACCTTGACCATCACGACGTAGTTCACGTTGTTCTCCGGATTGATGTAATACGACGGCGCGACGATCGAGCTTCCGGTAAGGGCGAACAGAAGACTGCTGGCCGCGTCGCGCTCGGTCAACCCGACATGGGCCGCGCGCTCACGATCGATGTTGATTTTGAGGCTGGGGTAATCCAACACCTGCCGGATCACGACATCGGCCGCGCCGGGAATCGTTCTGATCTTGTCGCGCAATTTTTTTCCGAATTCATAAGCCAAGCCCATGTTCCGGGACTCCAGTTGAATGTCGATGGGCGCGGCCAGACCGAAATTCAGGACCTGGCTCACCATGTCGCCCGATTGAAAGTAAATGACCGACCCGGGAAACCGCTCGGGGAAATCCCTTCGGATTTTCTCGCGATAGACTTCGGACGGCTTGTGTCCCTCTTTCAGAGCGATCAGGACTTCGACATCCATCGACGCCGAATTATCGGTGGGCACGAACGCCAGGTTGTAGCTGGTGGGAACACCGATGTTCGCATTGATGGTTTCAAGCTCGGATGGAGGAATGAGCTTGCGGATCCGCTCCTCGGCCATCGTGATGATTCTTTCGGTCTCCTCGAGACGGCTGCCGGTGGGCGCGCGAAAATGAAGCTTTAAAATGCCGACGTCGGCTGCTGGAAAGAAATCGGTTCCGATCACGAAAAGCGGTAAACCCATCGAAACGGCGAACAGAGCGCAAAAGGTCGAAAGCGTCAGCAGCGGATGTCGAAGCAGGACGGACAGAAGAGTTCCATAACGCTCTTTGAGAATCTCGAGGAATCTCTCCCGTCCCTGGTTGAAGCGCTGCCCGAAGCGGCCAAGCGGGCCTTTCGCGGGCTCGAGCGCTTCCCGTGAACCCTCCGTCGGAGTGTATCGAAGCAGCACGCTCGCAAGGACCGGCACCAGCGTCCGCGACAAGACATAGGAGGCGATCATCGAAAAAACCACGGCCTCGGATAAGGGAGTGAAGAGAAACTTGGCCGGACCGGTCAAAAGGACGATCGGAAAAAAGACGATACAGATGGCCAAGGTCGTGACAATGGCCGGGAGCGCGATCTGATGAGCGCCACGGAGAATCGCGGCGGTGATGTTTTCGGAATGTGCCCGATTGCGATTGATGTTTTCGATTTCGACGGTGGCGTCGTCGACCAGCATCCCGATCGAAAGCGCAAGTCCGCCGAGCGTCATGATGTTGATCGAATTGCCGGTGAGCTTCAGCCCGATCAGGCAGGCGAAAATCGAGAGCGGAATCGAGGAGCAGACAATCACGACGCTGCGCCAACTGCCGAGGAAAACCAGAATCATCAGCGAAACCAGGACGGCGGCGATCACCGCTTCCGTAAAGACGCTTTTGACGCTACCGCGGACAAAGACCGATTGGTCGAAGTCGATCTTGAGATTCATCCCTTTTGGCGCTTCTCGCTGGATATCGGGCAAAAGCCCCCTGGCCCGGTTGACGACATCCAAGGTAGAAGCATCCGCCTTTTTCAGGATATTCAGGTAGATCGCCCGCTTTCCGTTGATCCGGACCGCGTTCACCTGGTCCGCATGGCTATCTTCGATCTTGGCCACGTCGCGGAGCAAAACTTCCCGTCCATTGATGATCTTGATCGGAAAGCGCCCGAACTCCTCGACCTTCAGCGGCGTTGAATTCGTTAACACGTTGTATTCAATTTTTCCGATCCGCGCGACGCCCGCGGGCTCGATGATATTCGAGGCTTGCAAGGCATTGGAGACATCCTGCGGCGAAACGCCCTTTGCCGCCGCCATTTTCGGGTCGATATCGACGTTGATCTCGCGCGTGGCGCCGCCGTAAGGGGCGGGGGTCGCCAGCCCCGGGATGGTGAAAAGCCGGACGCGGATGAAATTCAGCGCGTAATCGAAGAGCGTCTGCTCCGACAGCGTCTCGCTCGTAATGGTCATTTGCGCGACCGGAACGTTGGCGGCGTTGAAAGGCAATATGACCGGCGGCGTGATACCGGGCGGCAGGATACGCAGGATCGTCTGACAGACCGCGGTGATTTCGGAAACGGCGTATCCGATATCGGTGCCGGGCTGGAAATAGACCCGCAAATTTCCGATTCCCGGAATCGACTGGGACTCGATCCGCTCCACCCCTTGGACGCTCGTGGAAAAGGCGCGTTCGTTGATGGTGACGACATCGGCCTCCATCTGCTCGGCGGTCAGCCCCGGGTAGTACCAGATCACGCCCACCACCGGAATGTCGATGACCGGAAAAATGTCGACCAACATCGAGGAGATGGACAAGGCCCCCATGATCAGGAGCACAAGCGACATCACCGCTACTGAATAGGGATTTCGAAGGGCAAGCCGGACGATCCACATGGCGCGACCAGCACTGCGAACGATGTGCCGAAACCGAAGGCTATCATTCGGCGGTGATTTTACGCAGCTCTTCCGCCTTTTCGGGCCACTGCTGAAGTGCCTTCGCCAAAAGCGCGTCCGCGTGATCGATGAAGCCCGCCTGCAGCGTGCGTTTGATCAGAATCGCGTATAAAACATACTCGCTGACGCCCCGGGAAATCAGAGCCCGCCCTTGACTCAGGGACTCGCCAATCGGGATGTTTTTTTCCTGAATCGCGTAGCGTAAAGCGGCGAACTCCGGCGTCCCCTGATATTCCGGCGGATAATCCGCTAAAAACAAACCGGCTTTATCGGCCTGATCGTAGCTCAGCAAGCTCAGGATGATCTCCTTCAAAAGGCGCGGATTCCGCATTCCGGTGATCTTGGCCTTGTCAAAGAGCTCGATGGCCCGCGAAACCACGCGCTTCCGCAGATAATGCTTTCCGCAAACAACCAGCGCCGCGCACACGTAACGAACGAGCTTTTCGTCCCGGCGATCGAGCTTTTTGAAGAGCTGGTAGTAATTCTCGATATCGTCATAGGCTTCGTTGATTACGGCGAGCCTCAAAACCGTGGCGAGCCGGTCCGGGTTAGCCGGAAAATACCGGGAAATCTGGCGCACGATATCGTAAGCCTCTTTGGTTCGGTTTTGCGCGGTAAAGAGGTCGAACAGCCCCACCAGGCACTTATAGTGGATTCGGTTGTACTCAAGTCCTTTGCGGTAATCGATCTCGGCGTTTTCGAGGACCTCCTTGCGCTCCTCGACCGCGCCCTGATAAAAATACGCGAGCGACGGTTTGGGATCCAGATCGGCCGCGCCCTGGAAAATCTGGATCGCCTCGTCCCATTCCTGCGTATCGATTTTCTTTTTCCCTTCGTCGATCTTGATCGTGTATGGGCTGGGATAGGCTTTTTCGATGGCGTATTTCATCAGCGCCATTCGGAGGCCGTCCACGGTATAGGGCTTGAGAATATACCCGTCGACATCCTCTTCGGCAGCGCGCGCGACGGCGGCCTGCGAAGTGTTCCCGGTGATCAGAATGAACAACGAATCTTTTGAGTACTTGTTGCTTCTGCGCTGACTGACCAGAAGATCGAGGCCGCAGGTGCCTTTTTCGAGATCGAATTCGCTCAGAAGGATATCCGGAACGGACGTCGCCATCGCCGCCTGCGCGGCTTCGAATTTCGAATGCAACGTGATCTGGCTCATCGAAGCGCCCAAGCTCACCAGGGTATGCGCGAGGGTGGCGCGCGAAAACGATTGCGCGTCGACGATCATGATCTTTTTGCTCTTGATGAATTCTTTGAACAGCCTTTGGCTCTTTTCGCCGGGTGTTTCGACGGAGGATTTCGTCATGGTCTAACCCCGCACCCTCTTGAGAAACTCGTCGATCTCGGTTTGCCGCCGGCTATAGACCTCCTGAAGCCTGGCAAGCGACGCCCGATCGTAATCGGTGAGAGTCAACGTGAGCTTCGTGCGCTGATCGTCGAGCCGTTCCGTCTCCGTGACTTTTCCCGTGACCTCGAACGAAAAGGGCGAGCTCACGCCAAGCACCTCGACGACGCATTCGAGAATATGCCCTTCTGAGGCGGTCTTTTCCGGGGTATCGAAGACAAGAACACCAGGGGCGAAAGTCACCAAACGAATGCTGCCGCTCCACGGCTCCTCGATCTTCACGTTGCCGTAGGTGCGGAAGCGGTCGCCCACGCCGGTTTGCGACGTCTGGTTTTGAATGGCGACGCCGATTCGGATGGAGTCAAAGTCTTCGACTCTCAGTAGCTCGTCTTTCTTCGAATCCATTCAATCTCCCGGGGCAATCCCCCGCATATCTTTTCGGAATGATGCGGCAAAACTGAAGAAGTTGATGCCCGCGAAGCGTTCGGTTGACGTCAAAAAAACGACACGTCAATTTACGGCGTACCCACTTTCAACAAAAACTCGCGCTCCCGGACATCCACGCCCACGAGATGCAGCGACGGAAAGGCAGGAACTAAGGCCTTAGGATCGACCGTGACCCGCAGGCTGCGGGTGCCCGCTCCGTCCTGTCCCGCATAATCGAAGGTGCAAATCCCCTTGAGCGATTGATCCAAGCGCAATTTCAACGCTTCGAGCACGAATTGCGTCAAGAATTTGAAGTCGATTCCGGCCACATCCATTTTGCGCAAACGCGCTTCAAAAACATCGGCTCCGGTCGAAACAAAATCGACGACCGTTTCAAAAGGGATGGAGAAGAAAAACCGGTGCCACTTTCCGGAAACATGCAAACCGTCATCCTTGAGCCGAACCGAAAAGTCGCGAATGCTCGAGCCCATCCCCTTCTTCTCGGCGTTGAGCACGGCCTCGCTTTCGAACAGAGATTGATTGAGCCGCACGACCAACGAAGGCGCCGTCTTCAGGCCGGGCCGACCCGATGCCTGCGCCGCCGCCGAAGCCGGCACTGGACCCGAAAGATCGGTGTTCAAATCGATGGCGAGATAGTTCTCCCCCCGGCCGTCTTTCTTGTCGTGCACGATGCGCACGCCGCTCAGCTCGACGCCCTTCAGGTAAGGCGCCAATTGCGAGAGTTTGATCTTGAAAATGAGCGCATTGCTGAAAGCAGCAAGGTCTTGATTGAGATCCAGCTCTCTTTCGCCGGTAAAGCCCATGACCGACTCAACTTGCTTGGCCAGGATTTTGAGCTGCTTGCGCTCGACGGGCACCGCCTCCAGCTGGATGCGCAGTGCCTCGCGACGCGTCTTCAGCTCATCCAAAGTGTCGGGCTTTTTCTCGACCGCGATAGCGCGGTCCTGCTCCCGGATCAATGCCCTCAATCTCTCTTCCCGCCGATCAAAGCCGCTGAAATCGCCCGAAAGCGCGGCGAAATACCCGCGCGCCGAAGCAAGCGCGAGCGACAGCATCTGAACGGGGATGATCACCCGGTCCCGCAGGTGATTTTTCGAGCTGAGCGGGTACAGATAAGTCTCGTTCAAAGGAAACTGCAAAATCAGATGGCCGGCCTTGGTTGATGACATCCGAACCGCCACCTGAAACACGAAATTGACCAGTTTCGGATCGAGCTTGAGCGCGCGCAATTCCTCGGTCGGCATGTGCAGCACGCCACGCAAGAAAACCTGGCCTTGCTCCGGGTCGAGCCGGATGCTCATTTTCTGGAGCAATTCCGACTTCACATGCACGGCCAGCTGCTCGTTGATGAAATCCTCTGAAACGTAAACGCTCGCCGCCCGATCGGGCGGAGCCGGGGTCGCCGCCGCCGAGGCGGACGTAACCGCAGCCGCTTCGACGGCGAAAAGCAGTCCCACTGAAAAAAGAAAATCAGGAAAATTCATACAGTCCCTAATTCGGCCGCAAGATGGCCAGCGTCTCGAAATGCTCGGTTTGCGGGAAAAAATCGAAAGGCTGCAACTGTGCGACCGCATACCCTGCTCGCTCCAAGACTTCCAGGTCCCGAGCGAGACTGGAAGCGCTACAGGAAAGATAGGCAATCACGACGGGAGCGTTTTCGTGCATCAGATCGACCAAACCGGCGCACGCTCCAGGGCCAAGCCCGGGCCGAGGCGGATTCACATAAAGAGCGTAAGACCCCGTGATCCGGCTCAATACATTCGAATCCCGCAGTCTCTGCTCGACACCGCCCACGAATCCGAGCTGCAGCGCGCCCGCGCCGCCGCTGGGACGTAAAGTATTCGCATATTTTATCGCCTCGCGGGAATGCTCGACCCCCAGCCATCCCACCTCGCGTGGCAATAGGCGCGAGAGCTCACCGGTTCCGCAATACAAATCGACCACCAACGAGGGTTGGCTTCGCAAAAGAGCTTCCACCGCCGAAGACCTCGCCTGCACCAATAACGTCTGCGCAACCTGCCGGAAAGCCCGGATCGGATGGGACGCCCCGGATTCCTCGCCGAAGATTCGCCTGATTTCATGATGACCGAAGATCTTCTTTCCCACCTGCGGATTGCAGTGAAACCAAACCCGGTCAAACGGGGGCTCCAGAATTTCGCGCCAGTCGAGTTTTTCCATCTCTTCGCTTTTTTGATGCTTCGAAACGATGACCAGATGAGGACTCCCGATCCAGATACCCTCAAGCGATTCCTCCGCGAAGCGAAGCGCGTTGCGCGAAAGAGCCTGCCGCAGCTTCTCGATCATTTTCTGGATCGGCACGATATGGAGCGGGCAAGTATCCCAGGAGATGAGCTCTTTCTCCCACTTTTCGCCGACGCGGACGCTGCGCAACATTCCGAATGAAACATTCCCGTCGATCACCGCGCTCCGCATCCAGCTCTTCGAGCGGTAGGAAAGCCGCTCGTTTTCGGGTGCCGGCACGATTTCCCGCAACGCGCTTCCCCAACGCCCCAACTGCGATTCGGCCCAGTGTTGCTTTCTCCGAAGTTGCTCGGCGTAATCCAAGTCCTTGTAGTGACAGGCGCGACAAAGCGGATTACAGGAAGGATTTCCGGCCAACGTCATATAATTTATATTATCCTTCAATTAAATAACTCTCCATATCGCGAACTTGCCGCGCCGCTACACAAACGGCGCATAAAATAATTCATGCGCACGACTATTGTATGGCTATAATTTACTATGCGCCTGCTTTCTTTAGGTATGTTCGCCTTTATATTCACCGGGGTACTCACCGGAGCCTCCGGAGCGGAGACGAAAGCCGGGGATCCCCCGGCCCTCACCCCGGTCGCCTCCCCTCCCGGCGTCCAAGCGCTCCTCGGATCGAGCTACTCCTTCTTTCAGATCACCGAAGTCAAATCCTACTCCGTCACCAACGCCCTGCCCACCCGAAGAACAATCGATCTTTACCTCGCGATCGAGGTCGGCAGCCCTTGGCTTTCGGGAGATACGCCGGTCGATGCGCTTTCAAGCGAGATTCCGAAGGCGATCCGGATCTTCAATACGTGCGCGTTCGGCTTTGACCAGATTCATTTTCTCTATTTGACCTACAATGCCGCGGGGGCGAATCAACTTTCCCAATTCGCCTCTTCAAGCCCTTACGATCCGCCTTTTGAATTCGCTCTTTACCAGGACATGCCAGCGTCCCTGCGTCCGATGGTGATCTTCAACCGGCAGGGCTACGCGGAGTCCTTTAATTTGGATGCGATCGGAAATTTGACCCCGATTTACAATGTGCCGATTTCCAGGATCCAGGATATTTCCTTCGTCCCGTCGGACACCGCGTTCGGCTACAACGCGCGCATGCTCACCCAGCCTTCATTCAGTCTTCTGGCGCACGAGATGGCTCACGTCATCGGCAATCTTGAGCATATCCAGATCCCGACGGCAAACCTCATGAACGTCTATCAAAGCGGCTCCACGCAGGAAGTCGGGCAAGCCATGAGCGGAGACCTGGACGCGGACCAGTGCCAAGCCATCCTGAACTGGGCCAGTCATTGAATTTCCGCAGAATGCGCTCGGCCTCCTGCTCATCGATGATCACGAATCCGGCCGAGACTTCTTCGTAAGCATACACATCCGCCTTGGCGATATCGAACCACCAACCATGCAGGGTCAGCTCCCCGCGCTCCAGCCTCTCGCGCACCGCCGGATAGGTACGCAGGTGCAGAATCTGCTCAAGCACGTTCAGCTGCGAAAGGCGGTTATGGGGAGCAAGCTCAGGGGCGAAAAACCGCGCCTCTTTCAGCTTAGCCAATGCGGGCTCGGCCAATCCGAGCCAAGCCCTTAAATTGGGCGATAACACCTTTTCCCGGCCTTTATAAGCAGCGGCCATCGCGCCGCACTCGGAGTGCCCGCAAACGATGATATGGGTAACGGTGAGCTGAGTGAGGGCGAATTCAATCGCCGCGGCCTCGGAAACGTCGCTGATCGAGATTCCGGAAGAAGCCGCCGGCGGGACCATATTGCCCACGTTTCGAATGACGAAGAGATCCCCGGGATCGGTTGACGCGAAAACATTCACCGCGACCCGGCTATCCGAACAACTGATGAACAGGCAATCCGGCGATTGCCCTAAAGCAAGACGCGCGAAGGTGTCGCGATGGCGCTCATCGCGCTTGCGGCGGAACTCAACAATACCTCGAACCAGCTTTTTCATAAGCAGTGAAATAACCTGCAAAACATATGCTTCGCAAGGAGGGCTTTTATATTCCGTTACCTCTATTTTAAGGCCCGTGTATTGTCTAAAAAATTGACACCTGCCCAGATCCGATCACCCGTCGATGACCCATCGGGCGCCCCCTATGTTACAATCACGTTCATGGCCGTTTCGCGCGTTCACCGCCTTACCGCAGCCCTCGTTATCGGGGCTTGCACCGGCCTGCCCTCGTTCGCCGGCGCTCCCCTCGAATGCTTGATGTCGGCTTTCCAGCAAGAATTGAAATCCTCCGAGCTTCAATATGATACCGCGGTAGAAGCGGAGATGGACCTCTCACCCGAGGTCATGTCGATCCTCACAACCAGTGACGGCACGGTGGGCCCGCTCCTCCGGGATCTGCCGGTGCCGGACTGGCTTGCCGGTCACGCTTCGGCCCGAGAGCTTTCCTGGGACTCTTTGAGTTTCGACAAGAAAGCGCGCCTTTTGAAATACCAATCCGAGATGCGGCGCCACGATTTTTCGGCGAGTCGCCTGATCCCCGGAATCCGCGTACGCCCCGAAGTACGCATGACCGCCCGCACTCCCGGCTTTTTAGGCTACTCCTTCGATACGAAAAGGATGATCGATACATCGTCGTTTATCATGACTTACGTGGAGTACGCCAACCCGGCCAGCGTTCGCACGCTCTCGAGAGTCGAGCTGCATTTCCGCGCGCGGGTTCCCGCAGCGACTCTGAGCCAGGCGGTCAGGTTATTTCAGCAATCGATCGGCGCACAGACGACCGGACAGCACGTCCACATCGTATCCGAGCTTCCCGCCGAGTTGCTCAAGGGAAATCCGACACTGGAGTCCGCGACGATGAGCGACTTCGTGCGCCGGCTCAACATGCTTCTCGACATGAAGGCCGCGCTCCGCAAGCGGGGGATTTACCGGGTCAGCGACGCGAACGGAATCTATTCGGACAATCTGTCGGCCGAGACGCTTCAAAATGCCGCCAATTTCTTCTATCGAGTGGGTCAGGGCGAAAACCCGAAACTCGGACGCAGCCTGAAAATCGCGAATGCCGGCATGCGTGGCCCCGACAGCTATGACAGCCCGGGCCTTTGGGGCCTCGAAGTCCGGGCCATTTCAAGCGGCGATTTGCCCTCCGAAGTCGGAGGGATGCTCAACCAGGTGCAATGGAACATGTCCCACCGCAGTTATGGAATCAGCCACGAGCGGATCAAGGCCTGGCTTCAAACGGTTCTTCCGGACGGCGGCAACCCGGCGCGGGCCATTCGAAACGCCTGGTATGGAAGACCGGAAAGAGAGCTGTTGAGCGCCGCCCCTGCCGACCTGCGGGAAGCGATCGAGGCCGCTCATTTGACGGACTTCCTTCAATCGACCGATGAAGTGAACAAGGAGTTCAAATTTCTTTTGCACGACTGGTCGAACGATCCTCTTTTCTACGACGACCAGGCGATGCTGAATCGCTTGCGCGCGGCGCAGATCGATGCGATCTTGCGAATCGGCGCGGTCGAGCCCGGCAAACGGGTGGGCACGCTGCGCGAAACGGTAGCCGATTTCCTGATCAGCACGGGACTCGCGGAGCGGGTCGCAAAATCGCTGTCATAAGCCTTGCAGCCAATCCTCGGAGAACTAAATGAACCCACCGCTATTAGCGCACTCGCGATCCATGATCCTCAAGGCGGCAGGCCCCATATCCGACCACCCGCTTCGGTTCCAGGCGTTCGAGCCGCGACCACCGGCTAGCGGTGAAATCCTTCTCCAGATCGCAGCCTGCGGCGTCTGCCGAACCGATCTTCAAATTGTCGAAGGCGCAATCGCTCCGCATAAAATACCGATCATTCCCGGACACCAGATCGTTGGCCGGGTGGTCAGCGTCGGCGCTGACGTCACCGAACTTCGACCGGGCGATCGAGTCGGGGTCGGCTGGCTCGCCAGCGCCTGCGGCAATTGCGATCAGTGCAAAGAAGGACGCGAAAACTTGTGCCGACAAGCGCGCTTTACCGGATGGGATTGCGACGGCGGCTACGCGACCCACGCGATTGTTCGCGCAAGCGCCACTTTTCCGATTCCCGAACGCTTCGCCGATCAGGAAGCAGCCCCCCTGCTTTGCGGAGGCGTGATCGGCTATCGCTCGCTCAAACGCTCGAAAATCAAACCGGGCGGAAAACTAGGGCTGTTCGGCTTCGGCGCCTCCGCGCTGATCACGATACAGATCGCCCGGCATTGGGGCTGCCGGGTTTTCGTCTGCACGCGCTCCGAAAAAGAGCAAACCGAGGCGAAGCGGCTCGGCGCGGAATGGGCCGGCAGCTATGAAGACCGCCCGCCCGAGTTGCTCGACGCTGCCATCACGTTCGCGCCCGTGGGCGATGTGGTGATCGCCGCTCTTCACGCCTGCGACCGGGGAGCGACCATCGCCATCAACGCCATTCATCTCGATCATGTCCCGGAGTTTTCGTACGACGACCTTTGGTGGGAACGCTCGCTCGTCAGCGTCGCCAACTACACGCGCGCGGACGCGAAGGAATTTCTCGAGCTTGCGGCGGAGATCCCGGTTCGCACCGTGTTCGATGTCTTCGACCTGGAGGACGCGAACGTCGCGCTCGAGCGGCTCTCGGCGGGCCAGCTGCACGGTGCCGCGGTACTGAGAATGAATCAAAAGTAACTGGAACGCATATTGAAGGACACCATGAAGGAGAGCGTGTTCCCATGGCGTCCCCCGAAAAAAAAATTATTTGGGCCGTTGATCCATTCGCCGAAGAAAAGACGCTGCAGCGATCGGTCGGCTGGGCGATCAAATCCATTACCGCGGGGCAGCTTGCCACCATTCAACCGGTCTATTTCTTCAGCGCTTACATCATGGACGGCCCGCCCGGCATCTCGGACGAGCTTTTCAGCGAGATCAAAGCCGCCGGCCAAAAGGCGTTCGATCGCATCGTGAAGCCGATCAAGCTCAACCCCGATGGACTCCGCCCTCTTCATGTCATCGCCGAATCGAATATCCCGCTTCGCGAGGGCGTGGACCGCGTAACCCATATGGCAAAGGAATGGGGCGCGGACATGGTCGCGACCGGAACGCGGGCGAGAAAAGGACTCAAGCACCTTTGGCTCGGAAGCTTCGCCGAAACGCTGGTGCTCTACTCGGATGTCCCGATTTTTCTGGTTAATCCGCGCTGGAGGAAAAGCTCGGCGCTGAAACATATCCTGTTTCCGACCGACTTTTCGGAGGAATCGAGAGAAGCGTTTCATCAGGTTCTTCCGCTCGCGGGCTCTTTGGGGGCGAAAGTCACGCTCCTTCACAAGATGAGTTCCGGCTGGATTCCCGTCGTCGATGTCGCCGAGAGCGTCAATACGCTCTACAACGATGTTTTCAAAAAACAGATCGACTGGGTTCAAAGCCGAATCACGCAGTGGGAACAAGAGGCCAAGTCCGCGGGCGTGGTCGTCGACTCGGTCATGGACCGTCGCCCGTCCGGATCGATCGTGGATTCAATTCTCGCCCACGCCAAGCGCAGGCCGGGAATGATCGCCATGACCGCGCATAGCGGATTCGCAAAAACGGTGCTACTGGGCAGCACGACCCGGAAAGTCCTGCGAAGCTCCCCCTACCCGGTCTGGATTCTTCATCCTCGCCCCAAGGCGGCCGAACAAGCCGGAACGACTCCCAAGGCCGCGTGAGGCTCAAAGGAACGCACCTCGCTGACCAGGACCGAAACGCCCGCACCCATGCGTTGGATTTTTCCCTGGATGATCAAGAAGCGGCTGTTCCTGATCTCGGCCTCGAATTTCTCGTAAACTTCCTTTTTTAAAATCAGATCAAGCGATCCTTTATCGTCTTCGAGCGTGATAAAGGCCGTTCCTTTCGCGGTCGGCGGGCGCTGCAGCGCGGTCAGTATCCCCGCGTAATGGACCCGGCTCCTGTGCTTGAGCTTTTTCGCCTTCGCGCTGGTCAGTTTCGGGAGCTCAGGCATGGACTTCCGAAGCGCCGTCATCAAATTGCCTTCGATCGAATAGCCTAGCGCCCGGTAATCCGCTGAAATGGCCTCAAACAGCGACATCTCATCGAAAATCGGGAAAAGCGGGGTTGAGCTTTGGCTCGACGGATCGCGCTCGAAAAGCGAAAGCTGAGCGGCGTCCTTTTTCTCGAAAAGCCCGTAATGCCCAATCGATTGCCAGAACGTATGGCGTCGGTCTTGCCCGAAGCACTCGAAGGCGTTCGCCATCGACATGAGCTCGATCACCTCGCGGGAAAGCCGGGTGCGCCGGATAAAATCATAAAGATCGGTAAACGGCGCTGATTTCCGCTCCTCCTGAAGAACCAGGAAATGCCGATAGAGCTCCTCTTCGGTGACTGCGGTTTTGTAATCCCCTTCCGTCAGCTCGCGCTCATTGCTTTCGTTCATCCAGCGGATGTCTTCCTCGCGGATGCGACGGACGTTCCGAAACCCCATCCGGACCGCCATTGAGCCCCGGGGGCCTTCCATCTTGGCGTCCCAGTCCGACAAATTCGGATGGATCGGCAGAACCTTCACGCCATTGCGCTTGGCCTCGTTGATCAAAGTATCGATCGCGTAAAAGCCCATCGGCTGCGAGTTGATGAGCGCGCACAAAAACTCCGCCGGATGATGGCATTTCAAATAAGCCGACGCATAGCTGATCGCCGCGAACGACGCCGCGTGCGACTCCGGAAACCCGTAATGCGCATAGCCCTTCAAGTAACCGAAAAGCTCATCGGCCCAATCCTTGGAAATGCCGCTTTTGAGCAATCCTTGATAGAGTTTTCCGCCCATCACCTCGACCGCCTCGGCCGAGCGCCATGAGGCGATGGCCCGTCTCAATTGATCCGCCTCGCCCGGCGTGAACCCGGCTTTCACGATCGCCACCTTCATGATCTGCTCCTGGAAAATCGGAATGCCGTAGGTCCGTCCGAGCGCGGGCTCCAGCTCCGGATCCGGAAGCCGGTAAGGCTTCCCGCGGCGGGCCGCCTCCCGTCTTTTCATATAAGGCGTGATCATCTGGCCCATATTGGGGCCGGGACGGACGATCGCCACCTGCACGACCAAATCATAGAAAGTGCGCGGAAGCGTCCGGGGAAGCATCGATTTCTGCGCCCGCGACTCGATCTGAAAACATCCTTCCGTTTCCGCGCGGCGGATCATGGCATAGGTTTCCGGATCCTCCGGTGGAATGTGGTGCCAGTCGATCCCGAGATAATCGCAGCATTTGTGAAGAGCGGTGAGAAACCCCAGCGAAAGGATATCGAGCTTAAGAAGCCCCACCGTATCCAAATCGTTTTTATCCCATTGGATAATGGTGCGATTCTCCATTCGCGCGGGCTCGATGGGAACCGTTTCGACAATGGGATCGTGGGAGAGCGTGAACCCGCCCGAGTGAATCGAAAGATGCCGCGGAAAACCTTCCAATTCACTCGCAAGCTGCTCAATCAACGGGCGCTTTTCTTTCAATTGCCCTGCGATTTGATCGAAATCCCGCGCAAGCGCGTTCGCGGATAAAACCCCGACCGGAACCCCGAACGCCTTGCTGAGCTCCAAAAACGAGCTCCGCCTTTGATAAGTCCGGACCGCTGCGACCATCCCCGCGCGCTCCCGTCCGTAGCGCCGGTAGATGTATTGAATCACCTCCTCCCTCCGCTCGTGCTCGAAATCCACGTCGATATCGGGCGGCTCGTCGCGCTCATCCGAGATGAAGCGCTCGAAAAGCAGATTCATCCGAACCGGGTCGATCGCCGTGACTCCCAGGCAATAACAGGTGATCGAGTTCGCGGCCGAGCCCCGGCCCTGGCAGATAATGCCTTTTGACCGGGCGAACTCGACGATGTCGTAAATCGTGAGAAAGTAGCTCGCGTAATTTTTGGCCCGAATCAGCCTGAACTCGCGCTGAATTTGCGCATCCACCTCGGAGGAGAGCACTCCCCGGTAAATGCGCTGCGCGCCTTTCAAAACCAGCTCTTCGAGATAGGACTGGGGAGTGTGCCCTTCCGGCACCAGCTCCCTCGGATACGTATAGGTCAACTCAGAAAGCCGAAACGTGCAACGCTCCGCGATTTCAAGCGAGGCCCGGATCGCGCCGGGTAGATCCTTGAAAAGCGCCCGCATTTGAAGAGGGGATTTCAAATAGCGTTCGTTGTTTTTGAAAATCCTTTTTCCCGCGGTCTTGAGCGTCACCCCTTCGCGGACGCAGACGAGCGAGTCTTGGAGCATTTTTCGTTCAGGCACGTGATAGTGAACATCGTTGGTCGCGACGAGCGGGATTCCGAACCGCGCGCCAAGACCCGAGACCGCCTCCACCCGCTCGTCATCGAGCCCGTCCAGATACCGGCACACGGGAAGATAGAGCCGATCGCCGAAAACATCCTTGAGCGGGGCCAGTGCCGTCACCGGCTTGCAATCGGGAATCGCGATGAGCCCATAGTTTTCCGAGGCAAGACGGCAGAACTCGGAAAGCTCCAGACTCCCCTTCCCTTTTTCTTTTCCGGCGTGAAGCCGGGTCAGCATGCGGCAAAGAAGGCCGTAGCCCGCCCGATTTTGTGCGAGCAAAGCGATATTGGGATGATCCGACAAAGTGAGCTCAGCACCGACGATCAGTTTCACATCCGGTATTTTTTGAACCGCCTCATAAGCCCGCGGAATGGCGTATACGCCGTTGATATCGGTGATGGCGATCGCGGGCATTCTCAGCTCGGAGGCCCTTTCGATATACTCCCGGGAGTCGGAAGCCCCGCGAAGGAACGAAAAGTTGGATTTGCACTTGAGCTCGACGAACATCTAAGCTGGACCCTAAGCAAAATATCCGTGGAGGTAATATTCGTCGCCGGAAGACTTAAAAACCCAGACCGACGACTTTCCCTCCAAATCAATCCGGTAATAGCTGCGAACCACCTCCTGGTCGATCCAATGAGTCGCGATCCGCTCGACGCTGGACCATTTCAGTATCCGATAGCCGCGCCCGCGGATGAAAATCATTTCTCCCGAAAGCTGGATTTTCTCCGGTCGCTTCAAAAGGCGGGTCGGCCGCAAAGGAATATAATCCGCGAGATCGGGAAACGCTTTTTGCTCCGTCACCGCCCGCGACCAACTGCGCTCGGCAACGGGCTCCTCATGGATCCGGGCCCGGAAGACCCGCTCTTTTCCAAGCCCTTCGGCAAGCTGGGAAAGCGCGGAGTTAAAGGCCTCTTGCACATCCTCGCGCGAGTGAAAAAAGTGCCGCTGCCCCTGATAATCTTTCACCGTCTGCAGCACTTCCAGGTCAATCGCGAGGACCGGCGACTCCAGAGGCTTTCGGGCCAGATCGCGCTCCAAGCGCTCCCGCAAGATAGGAAGCGTGCCGCGGGAAGTCGCTTGCGGCAGCAAAAACTCAAACCGCCACTCGCGCCGGGGCTCCCTGACGGTGGAAAATTTTTCAAGCGAAAGCGCCAGTGACACGCTTGAGGCCCGAAGCCCCCTTCCCCAGAGCCGGGAAAAGGCCCGGTCCAAAACAGGCTTGAGATCAAACAAAAGTGGTTCAAGCTCCCTGCATCGACCGTCAAAAAGCTCAAGCCGCTCCGCCACCCGCTCCTCAGGAACCCAAAGAGGCCAGGAGACATCGGACTCCCCCTCGGACTCTCTCATGATTCGCGAGCGCAAAAGCAAACCCGCCGCGCCGAATCGTGAAGGCAGTTGAGAGGCCGGCACCTGAAGAAAGCGCTCCACGCTGGCGACTCCAACCTGTTTGAGACTATCGGCCACGGAAGCGGCCGTTTTCCGGAGATGAGGATCGGATAAAAAAGGATCGAGATAATCGACGAATGTGTCCGTGCCCAGGCGGCGAAGGTCCAGCGTTCCGTATTTCGCCAGAATCAAGGATTCGATCAGGCTATCCGCGAGCGCGACCCGGGCATTCAGGCCGAATCGCTTGAACAAAACCGAAAGCCGCGCCAGGAACGTCTCTTCACGATAGAGCGAGCGGCATTTTCCGATCTCGATAAAAACCGCGCCAGGGCGCTTCAGGCAAAGCTGAGGACTGAATCTCAAGCAAGCTTCCGCGAGCGGCACAAGCGATGAAGACGGTGAATCAAAAAGCAAAGCGGCGACTCTCATTTGTTCTTTTTCAGCATGATCTCAAAGGACTTCGGCGTCGCCCCCCGATTCACCTCGAATTGAAGCGAAATCGGCCAGGAAGATTTCAGCTCCCGGGCGAGAAGAAGCAGGCTCGAATCGGCCTTCTCGCTCAAAAGCTGAAGCGCTTTCAACACGCGCTCTTCGGTAAAAACGCTGGGAGCGACGACGCACTCAAAAACCTGGCAGCGAAGCGCCTTGCGAATGCAGGGAAACAACTCATCCCCTCCCTCGGCGAAGATGAAGCGATCGGGATTCACTCCCCGCTGATAAAGCGCCGTCGGAAGCAAAGAGAACCCCCGCTCGATCCAAAACACCTTCAGCGCCGGATTCTCCCTGAAAAACGAAATGACCCATTCCACCTGGAAGTTTCCCGCGATCTCGGTGATGCCGGCCTTGGGAATACCGCACGACAGCGTGCTCGATGGCAGACGCTCGCGTGAAAGCTTTCCCTCTTTTCGGGCGATCAATTCCCGAAGCTCCAGAATTTTATCGGCCGGTACTGCTGCCATAGAATCAATGATCTGTTTTTCTGAGAATTCCTGAAAAAATCCCCGCGATGCGAAACTCCTGATGAGCTCCCACTTCTATGGGGCGCATCGCCGCGTTGGCGGGATGAAGTAAAATCCGGCCGTTCTTTTTCTCGAAGCGCTTTAAAGTCGCCTCGTTGTTAATCAGCGCGACGACGCGATCCCCGTTCCGCGCGGAATCCGATTGACGAATGAGAACCAAATCTCCGTTCTCGATATGATCCTCGATCATGGATTCCCCTTGCACCCGAAGAACGAAATAATAGGCATTGGGTTTCATCATCCAGGATGGGACTTCAATCGACTCTCGCCTCTCGATCGCCTCAATAGGCCGACCCGCCGCCACGGCTCCTAGCAGCGGCACTTGGGGCAGCGGCACTTGAGACGCTACTTGAGCTACTGAAGTAAGGCCCTTGCCATTTTTCAAAACCGTCACTCGGCCGTGAGCGATCAGTTTTTGAATCGAAATCTGAATCGGATACCGGCTTCGCCCCAGCCCACGGGCGATCTCGTGCTGACTCGGTGAAAACCCTTCTCTCAAAAGATAAGAAGAAATAAACGCCTCGACTTCCAGGTCTGAACGGTTCAGCGGAATGTCTTTGAAACGGTTCTTCACCATAGGGAAAAGAATAGTAGTCCGTCTTTAGTCCGTCAACAAACTATATCAGTCATATATTTAACGCGCCTGGCTCTTTTGGAATGATAATCGCAATTTCAAAAGACATGTCGGCAATTTCATTCATGAAAACCACGACAATCGCGTTGATGGCCGCCGCTGCTTCTTGCACCGTTGCATCTGCACAATCTCCTGAACAACCTCCGGCCCCCCCTCAGGCGGCCACCGTCAGCGATGGCACTGACAACGGCTGGCCGCGCCTGGTGTCCAATCAGGAACAGATCACCATCTACCAGCCGGAGGTTGAAAGCTGGAAAGGCAATCAGCTTCAAGAACGTGCCGCCGTTTCCGTTCAGCGACCCGCATCCCCTACTCCCGCTTACGGAGTCATCTGGATTCAGGCGCGAACCGAGGTCGACAAGGTCAACCATGTGGTCACGTTGGAAGAGGTTCAGATCACGAAAGCAAGCTTTCCTTCGGAACCCGAACACGCAGAAGAGTATCGCGAACTGCTCGGCAAACACACGGCCACCCTGGTGCGGCATATCGCGCTCGATCGGTTGCAAGCCGATCTTGCGATCACTCACGCCGAGGAAAAACGTCCCGCGACCGGCCTGAAAAACACTCCGCCCAAGATCATCTACAGCTCGCAGCCGGCGGCGCTCGTCCTCATTGACGGAGAACCGGCGCTTCGCGAAACGGGCCTTCCCGATCTGATGAGAGTGATCAATACGCGCGCGCTGATCGCCTTGGATCGCTCGAGCGGAAAATATTATCTCTATCTTGGAAATCGATGGATGGAGAGTGGCTCGGTGAGCGGCACATGGAAGCCCGTGACGTCACCTCCTTCAACCCTCGACCAGCTGAAGAGTAACCTCTCCGACTCGAAAGACGTCGATCTTTCGAGCGATCCGCAATCGCCGCTCATGCAGGAACTTCAAAAAGGAGTGGTCCCCGCCGTCTATGTGAGCACGGTACCGACCGAACTGATTCAAACCGAAGGATCACCCAAGCTGCAATCCGTATCCGGAACGAAGCTTCTTTACGTCGAAAATTCCGCGAACGATATCTTCGTCGACCAGGCTAGCGGCGATTATTACGTCCTGATCTCCGGCCGGTGGTACCGCTCGTCATCGCTGAACGGGGCGTGGACCTTCGTCTCGGCCAAAAAGCTTCCTGACGATTTCGCGAAAATCCCTGAAAACCACAGAAAAGGCACCGTACTCGCATCCGTAGCAGGAACGCCACAAGCGCAAGAAGCGGCTGTTGCCAATGAAATCCCCCAAACCGCGGCCGTTGACCGCAGCGCGGCCGGACTCGCCATTCAATATGACGGCTCGCCCGAATTCCGTCCCATCTCAGGCACGCCGCTACAATACGCGATCAATACCCGAACGCCGGTCATCGAAGTCGATCCCCATACTTTCTATTCCGTCGATAACGGAATCTGGTTCGCCGCCACCGCTCCCGGCGGCCCATGGGTCGTTGCCACTCAAGTTCCTTCGGTCATTTATTCCATTCCACCCAGCTCGCCGCTGTATTACGTCACCTTCGTACGGGTGTACGGCTACACTCCGGACGTCGTGTACGTAGGCTATACGCCCGGTTATCTCGGCTCTTACTACACTGCCGATGGCGTAGTCGTTTTCGGGCCGGGATACAGCTATTATCCGTGGATCGGCAGCTTCTGGGTCGGCTATCCGTGGACCTTCGGCTTCGGCTTCGCAGCCGGGCCTTTTTTCGGGATTTTCGTCGGCGGCCCCATTTTCTATCCTTGGTGGGGACCATGGCGATGGGCGGGATGGCATCACCCCTGGCACGGCTTCAGCCCGCATTATCCAACGAATGTGTATCGAGGCTGGGCAAGACCGGGGCCGGCCCGACCGGTGATCCGCAACACCTGGGATCGGGCCGAGGCGGCTAACCGCCAAAGGCTGACAAGCCCCACCCACCCCAACAACGTTTACGCGGGACGAAACGGCAACGTGTATCGCTATAATGGCGAGCGCGGCTGGGAAGCCCATACGCCGCAAAAAGGCTGGCAATCCGCCGTTCCACACGAACAGGCAGGAGTGCTCGAGCAAAGCCGCACCGCCCGAACCACGGGCGAACAGCATTGGAATTCATTCCGATCCGGCCAGTCACTTCAGGGACAAGGAGGCCTAGCCGGCCAACGCTCCGGTGGCGGATTTGGCGGAAGCATGGGTGGATCCCACGGCGGTGGTGGCGGCGGCGGATTTCATGGAGGAGGAGGAGGAGGTTCACACGGCGGTGGCGGTGGTGGCGGCGGCGGTGGTCATCGCTAACCGGACCGAAGCTCGGTTATTGCACGGTGATTTTCAAAGATGCACTCGAAGTATGGCCCTCCACTCCGCTTCCCACAACCGTGTAAGTCGCCAAGGCCGAGGCCGCGGTTGGCGTACCGCTGATCACGCCGGTAGTTGCATTGAGGCTTAAACCCGCCGGCAACGCCGGGGCAACACTGTATTGAGTGAAAACCGCTGCGCTCGCGCTCGTGGGTGAATTGGCGGTGATCGCCGTTCCATGAGAGTAAACAGGGCTCGGGGTCGAATAAGCGAGCGCCGGATTCACGGCGATCTTCAACTGGATGCTCGCCGTGGAGCTGGATGAAGAACCATTCAAAATCGGGCCGCTCACGGTAACCGTGTAAGTGGCCAGCGATGCCGCCGCAGTGGGGGTTCCGCTGATCACACCGGTGCTCTTATTCAAGCTTAAACCCGCGGGTAATGCCGGAGAAATGCTGTAGGTCAGGCCGGAAATCTGCCATGTGTTCGGGTTATTCAGCTCGATCATTTCCCCTTGGGTATAGAGATTGATCGGCGACAAATACCGGTAAGGAACAGCGTACCCCAGCTGTCCGACGACGGTCATTCCTTCACAACTCGAGCTCCAGCTCACAAACTTGTCGGTCGCCGGACTTTTATTCTTGCAGCTGTAAATCGGACTCGCGCCTGGGTACGTGGACTCATAGCTATACCCCAGGATGCTATGAAAGCTTCTTTGCGTCCCGCCGCAATTCGGATCCAAGGAAGCAAAATCGTTGGTTGTGCTCCCACTCACGAAGCATCGGTAAATCGGATTGCTACTTGCTCCAAGCCGCGGACGCGGACTAAGCCCAAAAATATCCTCCAAAACGGCGGAGCTACCCTGCTCGGTTGCCGTATTGGCTTCCTCGTGAAATCCGCTGCTGGTTATTCTCAACCGATAAATCGAGTAGTCGGACACTCCTCCGCGGTTCAAAGAAGGGGTCGTGTCCGTGGTGATACCGCTCATCGAAAGCGAAGCGCCCGAGCTCAAGATCGGGGTATTTCCAAAGATGTTGGTGCTCGTATCGAAAGTGGCGAAGTTAGGCTCGTCGGATGGGCTCCACTTGTTCACGTCCGTGAAGCCGTAAACGGTATTTCCGGTGATCGAGCATTGGCCGCCGAACTGCGCCCCGCCATTCATGAGAAACGGCAAACCCTTGCCGTTATAAATATAGTTTCCGGAAACCTGCATGTTATCCACCACCGGACTGGGCGAAGCCTGCGGCGATCCAAGCTCCATACCCCAGTCTTCGCCGTTATTGGCGCAGCCGGTGCATCCGCTGTCAGCAATGATGTTATTGGTGACATTGACGAAATCCACGAGCGGAAGATAAACCTGGCCGCCGTCAATGAGCTGGCCGGCCCCATCGGGCCAGGCCCCTCGATAATGATTGGCATTGAAAATATTGCCCTGAATCGCGTTAGCCCCGAAATACAACCCCGTTACTCCCTGGAAAGCGATCCCGTTCGCTCCGGTCCCCGAAATCACCGAATTTTTCACGAAAACATACTCACTGCCACCACCGGCGTAAAAGCCGATGACGCCGGCATTCGAGATGACGGAGTTATTGAACGTGATTGCCTTGGAAGCAGTTGCACTGACCGCATAGCCTTTCGCGCTATAAACACCGAATTTCTCGAAATCAACGTCGCTCGAGCTTTGAATCGCGACTGTTTGCGCGCAGATGAACGCGAAATTCGTTGCCACCGTACAAGCCGGAACAGTCTCGTCGTCGTCAATATTCAGCGAGTTGACCTGGATGTACTGGGCATTGTTGATGTTGATGGCCGAACAACGCGATTGATAGCCTAAGCCCGAATTGGGATCAGCGAGACGATGCAGAGTATGGCCGTTCCCCTGAATGACCCGGTAACTCAGATTCTCCAAGTCGATCAAAGCGCCGGAGGATCCGTTGCAGCACGACGAGCCCGTGCAAGTCACATCCGATGCGAATTCGATCACCTGAGCGCCACCTGCTATACAAGCGTTAAGCGAGCTCAGGCTGCTCACCGAGCAGGAGTTGACGGAAGCCGGGGCTGGGAAATCAAACGCGCCACTGTTGTTCAGAAGCGGATTATTTCCGCCCGCCGGAGAAATCCCGTGAATATAAATTCCCTGACCGGAAAACTGGGTCAGCTGTTGCTCACTTAACTGAATCGAGAAATTATACGCGCTTCCAGCCGATCCGCAGGCGGTGACGATTGACGCGTCACTGGGCCCGCTTGCGACTGCCGAGGTGACAAGCTCACCGGTCGGATAGCCGCTCCCCACATAAAGCGAAACATTGAGCGACGACGCATTTCCAACGTAGCAGGCCCATCCCGAAATCACGGCTCCCGACGAGTTCGTCGTGACGCCTTGGATATCCCCGATGACAGGCGGAGAAATATCGAAATTACCCGACCCGGACAATAATACCGCCCCTTGGCCGGACACCGGATAAAGGCCGTAAACGTAGATCGACTGACCCGATGATTGCTCGACGACTGACGCGGGAATCGGGATCGAGAACTCGTGCGCTTTACCGGTGCAGGAACTATTCGCCGCGGCCTCGCTTGGCAAATTGGCGAGCCCGGCCACGCTCAGGGCCGAGGAATAGGTGCCGCCCGACCCGTAAGCGCCGCCAAGATAGACATTGGTCCGAATAGCCGACGAATTGCCGTGTTGGCAAACCCAGCCGGTGATCACGGGGCCCCCGTCGCTGCCGTAGGAAATGCCATCGACTTTCCCAAAAATAGGAGGAGGCGTGCTCGCCGACGCGCTCGTGAGCAAAGAAAAAAAGAACGCGATATGCGACAATCTCGCCCATAAGCTCATCAGACGTTCTCCCTTCCGATAAGACTAGCAACTTAATCCGCGCGCAAACACTGTGTCACCTTGGATACAGTTCGTAGACACACTCGCTTGTCGCCTCCTCGAGCTGTTCGCGACTCAGGGCCCTGATTTTAAAATAGGCTCCGTAAAGACTCTCGATTTCGGAGAGGCAAACCGAGAACGGCGGCCCCTTCTCATCGTGCGGCGTCCGTTCCAATACGATCTGCAAAAACCGAAAATTCTCGTCCCGACCGGCCCCCTGAAGCAGTTGAATCATGTGCCGAGCGTAGCGAGCGCGGATATCCGGCGGCATCGCGATCAAGGCGGCGCGATCATAAACCGCGCCGATTTGCCCGCCAAATTGCAAAAGAGACGAAGGTTCCAGTTCGAAAAAATCGCCGTTCAAAACCGTGATCCGCTCGCCGCGAAAAACCGTGAAGCGGCCGCATTGGCTTTCGCGGAACGGAATCGAATGCTCGCGATAAAACTCGCGGCAAGCCAGCTCGCTCAACTCGACTCCAATGACCTCGTGACCGTGCTCAAGCAACCATTTCAAATCCAAGCTCTTGCCGCAAAGAGGAACAAAAACGCGCGCCGGAGCCAGACTCGAAAAATAATCGGTCATTCTTGGCTCGGCTTCCGTTTGATGCCATCCGGTATCGCCGCGCTTCCAACGATTGAGCCAATAACCCTTTTCCATGACCCTTATTTATAGGCCCGGACATAGGCGATCTGCATATCGTTCACCGCCGGCGTACCTACGGTCGGCCAACCGCCCCCAAGACCAAGGTCCACCAGCATGTAATAAGGCTGGTGCATCACGGCCGGAGTCGGAGCGGAGAAAGTGACGGTGTGATCGAAGTAGAAAGTCATGGTCTCCGCCGTCCACATCATACCGTAGGTATGGTAGTGACCGTCATCCGGGGCGGTCACGATATTATGGCTCATGGCCGGCGTCGTGGAATTGGTCCAGTCATGGAGCGTCGTCGAAAAGTAATTCGAGAAGCCCGGGTTGGCGATGTACTCCATGATATCGATCTCGCCTCCGGTAGTCCCGGAGCTCTTCGACGAGGTATTGAGCATCCAAAAAGACGGCCAGGTGTCGTAGCCCGACGGAAGCTTAACCTTGATCTCGAAATACCCGTATTGCTGGGAAAAGCCGACGCCCGTACTGTCCACGGAAGTGAGCACGCCCGAGTACCAGCTATTGCTGATCTCCTGCAGCCGAATGTCCAAGCCTCCGCCGGCAAGCAAAGAGTACGGATTTTCCGGGCTCGAGAGACCGACCATCGCGGTACTCGAGCCATCCGTGGACATCAAGCAGCACTGCTCATTCTTAGTGTACCAATTCGACCCGTTGTACGTCGACGAGTCGGAAAGGCTCAAACTCGTGAATTCGTCGTCGAAACTCAAGGTGTAGCCGGACAAATCGAGAGTCACCGGCGCCAGCGGACTCGGCGCCGAGGCCGATGAATTCACGGTCACCGCTCCCACATAGTATCGATACTGATTATCCTGAGTCACGCCTTGGCCCGCGGTCAACTGCAGCGGCGCATTCGACGAGTTCGTCAGCGAAACCATGACATAATAGGTGCCGTTCGCCACGGTGCCCGGAATCGTCATCGGCGTCACGATCGTTATCGGCCCCACCCAGGAAGTCGTTGGAATGACCGCCTGGCCGTTGTTCAAGTTGTTTTGGACCGTGGAAACCGCGTTATCATTCACGTCGACAAGCGCGATCGTGAGCGTATCGGAAGCAGCCAACGTCGAAGTCGAGTTAAAGTTTGTCCCGATATTGACCGTGGCGCCCGAAGGAGCCACTTGCAGCGGCGCGGACAACTGATTGACCGTCACCTGGGTCGCCGAGCCTCCCGAGCTTACGGCGCCAGAAGTCCAGCTGGGCAGCGTCGGCAGGGTCGCGATCTGGCTCGGAGTCGAGGTTACGGTGCTCGATGCCTCGTTCGCGCTGAATGGCGTGTGGAAGCTTGCTCCGGTTGATTGGCAAGCTTCAAGCGCCAGTAAAGCGCTTATCGCGGCAAGTTTCGTCGAATTTCCAGTTTTCACCAGTACCCCTCGCTCGCTGACGGCTCCCCGGGCCCGTCAGGTTAAAATCCATTCATATTTACATATTATCAATATATGCGAGCGGCAAAAGATGCGTCGGAAACGACCCACCCGGATCGGGCGCAAATCAATTATATCGCGTTTAATGGTCACTAACTGGCCCCTAGGGGCAGTTACCATTCCAATTCGGCAAAAACCCCGAAATGATCCGAAGGATAGACCGGCGCCGGCCGATCCAAGATAACTTCGCATTTTCGCACCGAAGCGCTTCGGTCCGAGAAGATGTAGTCGATCCGCCGGTCGACCGAATCGAGACCGCGGTTCAGGGGGTTGAGAATGCTCCACGTATGCCCCGGCTCGTTCGGATGCGCGGTTCGGTAAGCGTCGGTCATTCGTTCGGAGACGGTCTGAATCACGGGCTCCTCAGCCACGGCATTAAGATCGCCCAGCAAAACGTACTTGTCGACAGCCTGTCCCCACGGCGCTTTCGATAGCTCCCGCAGCAGAATCCCCATCTGCATCAACCGAATTTCCGCCTCTTCGGGCCTCCAGGACAAATGAGTGGTGACCACCCCCAGCTTGCCCCGAGGCGTATGAAGCGACGCGAAGAGCGCCGAGCGGGAATCGGACGGCCCTCGATGCCCCGGAGGCAGCCGCCGGCCTCTGACATCGGAAATAGCAAAACGCGAAATCAGAGCGATTCCGCCCTGATCCTGCGTGATCATCTCCGCCGGATTGCCGTAGGGACTGAAAACGCTGTGCTCCAGGCCGATCGCCGCGCCGATCTCGCGCGCCTGATTGTAAATCGGCGTATCCTGTCGAATCGTGGATTCCTGAAAACAAACAAGATCGAGCTCATGCCGCCGCAGCCCATCAATCAACGCGGCTGCGCGGTTCTCGAACCAGCTCGACCCGATACCCTTGAGATTCATTGTGGCGCAGCGAACCCGCATGTCAGGGTTCACATGCAGATTGGAAGCCGACTGCCCTAAGTCATTTCCATTGCTAATAAACGCTAGAGCCGTAGAATAAGCGAGCGAAAGAAGGAGATCCAGCCATGGAAGCCACAAGCCCTCGTCCATATTGGCGCAAATGCTCAACCTGCAAAAAGACGATCGGTTTCAACCAGACTTACTGGGTCTGCAGCGTCTCAACCTGTAACCGGATTCGAACCGGACTGGTCTTCTGCTCCGTCGCTTGCGTCGACGCCCACATTCCCATGATGAATCACCGCGATGCCGGCGCCTTTGAAAAACGCTCTCCGACCGAAGGGCAATTCCGCGCCCAACAGAGCGCAGCAGTGGCTCCAGCGGCTCCGGCGGATTCGCCGACGCCCGCTCGCCCGGCCGCGCCAACCGACACGGATCAGGAAATCCTGACCGTCGTTTCGAAGGTAAAGGCCTACGTTCGAGAAAAATCAGCAATGAATACCTCCGATGCCGTCATGAACCGTCTCTCGAACCATATTCGCCGATGGGCAATGGACGCGATCCAAAAGGCGAAGCAAGACGGTCGCGAAACGGTCATGGACCGGGATTTCCGTTGAGACATTCCAACTGCCCCCTTTAAGTGCTGATCCGGCAAAGTAGCGGGCTGTGAATATTCAGTGATTCTGGCCCGATCCTTTCACTCTCATGGGCATGAAAATCAACTGCCCACGTTCTGATTGCAGCTCTCACTCACGACCCGGTCCTAATCCCGGACGCATCGTCCGAAATGGCTCCTACTTAAGACGTTCCGACTGCAGGCGTATCAGCCGCTATTTGTGCCGAAACTGTCAGACTTACTTCTCTCGCGCGACTTTTCGATCCGATCGGTATCAGAAAAAAAGGCGCATCAACTTTAAGCTCGGTCAGCTCTATAATTCGGGAATATCCCAACGCAGGCTCGCGCTCGTTTTACG
>JARLHE010000059.1 GCA_031292385.1 Oligoflexia bacterium | reverse complement strand
TTGCAACGGGAACCCGGCTCCTTATTTCAAATCGTGCTTGGTGAACACTCACGTGGACGCCCAAAAGATCGATAAGGAATTGATGGACGGATCGGGTCCGGACGCGAAGCTTGCTCCCATTTTGGCGAGTCAAAGCCAGAGTTCGGATCAGGCCACGGTCATGCTTGATAACGCCTATCTTTCGGCGGCAAAGTATTTGGTGAGCAAGAATATCTTGGATGCCTTCACGACCCTGAAAGCTCAGGTGCCGGACGCAGGTAGGGCCAATCAGATGCTGACGGACGCCGTATCCGCCCTGACCAAACAGCCCGATCTGGCAACGCAGATCGCTTCCTGCGAGAAGGCGCGCTCACCGCAGAGTTGCGGCCAACAGACGGCCGCGGCGATCGATAAGAAGATCCAGGGTTTCTTCACCAACGATTGTCCGGCGTATTTCAATGCGGGATCCGATTACAAATCGGCCTGTTCCGCTGCCGAGAAAGAAGTTCAGGCCGCGATCGATCAGAACTTGAAGGGGGGCTGTACGACTACCAGCAAGACGGGCGATAGCACCATCGCCCATACGTACAACGCGACGCTCGATGTCGGGGGCTATAATTTCAACTGTTTTGAAAACGCGATTATCGGTACGCAAAACTGCGCGTCGCTGGATTGCACCCAAGCTTCGGTCGCGAAATCCGTCCTGGGCGGAAAATTCGTTGATTTGAGCAATAAAGAGCTTTGGAAGATCGGCAACAGCGATCAGAGCACTCAAAAAGCGAAAGATGCTGCTTCTACGGGCACGGACCGGGTCGACCTCACCAAAACAAACGGCGTGAGTATTATGAATTACACTGATGCAGCCTCGGCCGCGTCTTGGGTGGCAAGTCAGGATAGCTGGGCAGCCAAAGCGATTTCCTCGGTGAAAAGCGCGGTGACTCACTACGCATCGAATATCGTGCTTCCGGAGCGGTCGGCGATCGCCGCAACCTCTCCTAACGATACGGGCTCATCGAGCGCACTGGCTGCCTCGAATCAGGCCAGCTCTCTGGGTAATGGCCAAAGCGCGGTAATGAACCGTGCTCCGGCGTCCTTAAATTCCGCGCCTTCCCAGACGTCAGGCGCGGGATCGGCCGGGGATTCCTCGGTGAGCGTGGCGGCGGCTCCCGCTTCGATCAAATTCGGCACCGGCGCCGTTCCTCGAAACGGCGATGCTTCGTTGAACTCGGGTGACGGCACCACCGGAGGCGCCTCGCTCGCGGGCGATGGGCGGACGGTCGCCAGAAAAGGCGCCCAAGCGAAAGCGGCGGACTCGAGCTCGGCCGCGGGCTCTTCGGAGTCAGGCGGATCGAGCGCCGGCTCGGTCGCGACGGCCGCGCAGCTCGTGAGCGCGAATGTCGGCGGGAGTTCATCGATTTCATCGAGCCCGGCCGTCTCGCCGGAAGTCGCGAAAACCGCGGATGTCTTGCTGAGGCAGTTGAGTGATCCGGCAAGTTACGAGCAAGTGCTTGTTAATCCGCCGCGGCACGTCCTGATCATCGATTGCGGCAAGCAAACCGGCTCGAAAAACGATCCTTGGGTGATTTTGCGCAGGGCCCGTAAGACGGATGCGTTCGAAAAACTCGTGCTGACGAGTCAGGGGTGGGTCAAAAAATGAAATTGACGAAGCCTTCCTTTCTGGTTGCATTGGCGGTGACGTTCACGGTCGGCTACGGTCTTTCGAGCATGGCCTACCTGTTTTTCTCGAATTTGAGTTTTTACGACGATAATTTCTCGAAAAGCCGCAAGCTACGGATCGTGGACGAGCTCGATCTGGGGACCAATTTGCTGAAGCATGACGAAGTCGAGGGGCTTCGGACCCAGCTTGCGAGCGCCCACCGGGCGCGGGATATCGATTTTTACCTTTTGAAAAGAAAAGACGAGCCGCTGTTTTTCGACGATACCCGCCACGATTTCGGCAAGCTTTCGGTGAGTTTCGTGCCGAATCAGATCAGGACCGGCGATGAGTTCTCTTACGGCACGATCGCGGTCGGAGATTATCTGCTGGTGGCCGGGGTTTACGAGGGCCGTTGGCATTATTTGAAGACGGCGCTGCTCGACTCGCTCCGGGACTTCGTCATCGATATGGTCATCGTGGCCTTGATGCTTTGCGGGATCTCGATTTATTTCTTCAAGGACATCCGGCGCATCATCAAGGCGATCCGCCAGCGGGACGCGAAGGAAATCAATCGGCTCCGCGGAGCCAAGAGCGCGACTCACGAGGCCGCGGTGATCACGGAGGGCTTGCGGGCCTACCAGAGCCAGCTCACCGCGTCGACTCACGAGCGGGAAAATCTGAGAAAGAACGTGCGCCACTCGGTCCGCAGAGAACTCGACTCGGGCAGAGCGCCTCCCTATCAGTTCGAATGCGTGATGGTCCGTACCGACATCAATAACTACTCGACTCTCTATCTCACGCAGCCCACGGAGCCTTTCATCGCCGTGATCGATGAGCTTTTCACGAAAGCTTCCGCCGTCGTAGAGCGCTACGGCGGTTATGTCACAGATTTCGTCGGTGATGAGATCATCTATTATTTCAAGGAATCCGAGCACGAAAACGCGGCCGCGGTCGCTTTGTCCGCGATTCGCGATATCCATCAGATCGCAAGCGATCTCGATCAGAAAATCCGCGCGCTTCCGAACGGCTACGACTTCAAGGTCAAATCGGCGATGGCCCAGGGCTCGCTGCGCTTTGGCCCCCAGGCGGGCGGCCTTGCGCTTTCGGGCGGCGTTTTCGTCGAGACGGTGCGGATTCTCTCGCAGATCGATGAAAAGCAGCAAAACAGCGTTTATTTCCCCTCGCGCCTGGCGCCTCGATTGGCCGATGTCTGCATCAGCGAATTGAAAAAAACGGTGGCGCTGCGCGGAGTGGCGGGGGAGACCGAAATTCACGCGGTCACCCAGTACGCCTTGTATCATCGCGCGGTGAGGGAAGAGGATAATGTTCGCTCGGTCCAGTTTTTCAGGGGGGACGCGGATCTTTGCGCGGCGCTCGAAGATATCGCGAAACCTCAAACCGCCGAGCGGCGAGCCAAAACGATCCGCTCGCTCAGGGTGATCGGAACGCCCTCGCTCGACCCCGAGGTGCGAGATCGGTATATCGATACTTTTTTGGCGGTCGTTCAGGAAGGCGATCTTGTCTCCATGGCGTCGCTTTTGTCCGTGGCCAAGCAGATCGTCGCCGTCGAGCTCTATGACGAGCATATGCGAAGGGTTTTCGAGCGCGGTCTGGGCTCGAAGCACCGCCGCGTCGTGGCCAACGCGATCGATGCTTTGATCTATTATGAACCCACGGTGCCGAATTTGATTATCGAGAACATCCGGCGCCATGCCTATAATAATGCGGATAATCGCGTTATCGCCAATGTCTGGATTCAACAGGGTTTGGTGAAGCTCAACGAAACGGTCATCGCTGGGTTGCGAAAAATGGTCCGCTCGCCCGAATTCTTGTTCCGGGCCAGCGGGGCGTTCGCCATCGGGGAGCTGGCGCGCCATTATCGGAGCGAAAACCGGCCGTGTTTTGAGACACATTTTCCGTTTCACGAGCTTTTGGCTGAGCTGGTTCCTCTGCTTCAGGATGAAAACGAATCCGTCAGGCGGCAATCCAAGCGTGCTTTGGAGCATGCGCATTATTCTGGGGAAAACTCGGGTAGCTTGAGAGTTGCCTAAGACGGTCAAGCATGGAAGAATCGACTTATGGCAAAGGCTGGTCCGAAAAGCGGCGAATTCAACGAAGGAAAATTTTGGTTTTATCGCAAGAACTCCGTCCTTACGGTGGGACTGACGAGTTTGGCCACGGACGAGATCGGGCAAGTGGAGTCGATCGAGTTCCCGGATGAGGGAGGCGATTTCGTCAAAGGCGATGTTGTGGTGACGATCGAGGGAAGTTCCGGGCGTCTTGAAGTCACGACGCCGGCCTCGGGCATTATTCACGAGATCAATGAGCAAGCGAAGGCGGAGCCGGACATCGTGTCCGAGGATCCGCTCGAAGAAGGTTGGTTGGTAAAGCTTGAAATCCAAGACGCGTCCGATCTCCAAGAGTTCGCGAACGAAGACGAAGAAGAGTGAGCGGGTCGCGGCCGAGTTCATCTCGGTGGAGTTGGCGGAGGGGTGCTTGTCGCCCGGCCCGTCTGTTCCCGAGCTGGCCCCGCAGCAGCTAGCTCCTCATGACGAGGCCCTGGTTCGCGCGTTTCAATCGAATCTGCTTTCTTTGATCTCGCATGAGCTTCGCACGCCGCTGACGGGCATTCTCAACGCATTGGGTTTGCTCGACGAAAACGCCGCGGAAGGCTCAGTTCCGGGATTTTCCCGGGCGGAGCTCGTCAAAATGGCGCGGCAAAACGCACAGCGGTTGCATCGGACTTTGGTGACCTTGCTGGATCTCGCCGCCGTAGAGAGCGGAACCTTCGCCGTGAAGCTTCGCGAAATCGAGTTGGTGCGCATGGTGCGAAGCCGGCTGGCGGCGCACGCTTCCATGCTTCGGGACCAATCGCTCGAGCTCATCGAGAACGACGACGTCGCCGAGGTCTCCATTCTGGGGGATCCGGGCCGGCTCACGCGCGCCCTCGATCTTTCGATGGAAGTGCTCGTCTTGAGAGCTCGAAAAGGCGTCCCTTTTAAAGTTCGCATATCCTCAGCGCCCGAGCCGCAAGTCGAGATGAGCGTCGAGCTGGCTGAAGGGAGCCTTACGCTTTGGGATGAGGTCTGGTCCCATGCCTTGGCGGGGTTTGAAGGGGGAACGGCATCGCCCAGTACCGCTTTTGCCGGCGTCCTGCAGAGCGAGCAGGCCTTTTTGTCGCGAACAGAAGAAGGCTTGGGAAGCGGGGAGCTTTTGCTTGTTCATGAAGTGATGCATTTGCATCACGGCTCGTGCGCGCAAAAGCGCAAAGGAAACGTCGTTACGCTTACGATGAAATTCCCGTCGCTTTCTTCGGATGACGCGGTGGCCGCGGTTTTGACCTCAAGGACTTACGAGCTGACCAGCGAACCCTCGGCGGTGACCCTCGTGTTGATTCGGGTGCCGCGGGAGCAATCGGTTCCGGATTTTTGCTCGCGCATCAAAGAGCTTCTGTACCGGGTGACCGATGGGGCGTATCCGCTGCTCGAGCGTCGCGAGGTGGCGCTGGTCCTGGATGATTACAAGAAAAGCGACATTGGTAAGCTGCTCGAGCGGATCGAGCGGTCCTTGATGGCTCAGCTCAATATTAAGCCCGAAATGTCGTTTGCCCACTGTCCCGAGGATGTGGCCGATCCGCGGGAGTTAGTGGAGCGTGCTCGAAGCGGCTTTGCTAAATAAGTTCAAATATTTAGGGCTTGACCATTCGAGTTGGCTTTGAGGTGGTCTAAGCCGGATTTTTGCGATATACACCGGGTCAAATGGAAACCGGGCCCAAGCGGCAAGAAAAGTATTTTATCAAGACGTTTGGCTGTCAGATGAACGTGGCTGACTCCGAGCGCATGGCCGCGCTTTTGTCCGAACGCGGCATGTCCGAGGCCGCTGCTCCCGATGAGGCGTCCGTTATCATTCTGAACGGCTGCAGCGTGCGCCAAAAGGCCGTTCACAAAGCGCTTTCGAGCCTAGGCCTCATGCAAGAGGTGAAGAAAAACAGCGCTATCAAGCCGGTGATCGGAATCGGCGGCTGCGTCGGACAGCTTGAAAAGAAAAAGCTCTTCAGAAAAGCGCCTTATCTCGATTTCGTTTTCGGCACCGATACGATCGATAATCTGCCCGAGATCGTTCACCGGGTTCAAAACGGCGAGCGGAAAGTGGTCTACGCCGATTTCGACCCGTCGATGAACTATTCGACCGAAACCAAAGTGCAGGCGTACAAGGCCCAGGCCTTCGTGAACATCATGAAAGGGTGCGATAAATATTGCACCTACTGCATTGTTCCGTTCACGCGCGGGCGCGAGAAATCACGCACGATCGACGAAGTGGTGAACGATGTCGCGCGGCTGGTGGCTTCCGGCGTCCGCGAGGTGACGCTGCTTGGCCAGAACGTGAATTCGTTCGGCAAGGGCAACGAAAACGTGAAGAGGCGCGAGCCGATCGAGCTTCACAATCAGATCGGCAAGGTGGGGCCGCGCGCGGGCGAAGAGAATTTTCCGCAGCTTTTGCGCGCGATCGATTCCGATCCGCGCTGCGCGGCCTTGAAGCGCATCCGTTTCACCTCGAGCCATCCGCTCGATTTCAGCGACGAGCTGATCGAATGCTACGCGCCCGCCGAAAAGGGCGGAGTGGCCCGCTTGACGGCCAATCTCCATTTGCCGGTGCAAAGCGGAAGCAATCAACTGCTCCAAAAGATGGGGCGGCATCATCAGATCGAAGGTTATTTCGCCCAGATGGATCGCTTGCGCGAAATCTGTCCGGACGTCGGGCTTTCGACCGATTTGATCGTCGGCTTCCCAGGCGAAACCGAAGAGGACTTCGAGCAGACTCTCAGGCTATTGGATCGCGTTCAGTACGACAGCGTCTACGCCTTCGCTTATTCCCCTCGTCCAGGAACGCGCGCGGCGAAGCTGGCCGATGACGTGAGCGCGAAGGTCAAAAACGAGCGCCTGAATCGCTTGCTGGCCCATCAACTGAAGATTTCGGAAGCCCTCTACGCCACTCGCATCGGAAAAGTGATGGAGATCTTGGTTGAGGGTGAGGCGAAAAACCAGAAAATGGCGGGCGTTCCCAATGGTGCCGCCCCGCGGGTTTGGACGGGCCGGACGAGCTGTAACCGGATCGTCAACTTCGTCTCGGATTCGCCGCGAAGCTTGATCGGCAAAATCGTCGACATCAAGATCACGAGCTCGACCCCGCTCTCGCTCCAGGGCGAATGGATTCATCCTGAGCCATTGGCCGAGGTGCTCTCATGATCATCCCCCACCATGGGAGATGGCCAGGAGTTCATGAAACTGCTTTTGTCGCGCCGTCCGCGGATATCGTCGGTGAAGTGGAGATCGGGAGCCATTCCAGCGTTTGGTTTCAGGTCGTCATTCGCGGCGACGTCAACTGGGTCAAGATCGGCAGCCGGACCAATATTCAAGACCACTCCATGCTTCATGTGACCCGCGGGGTCAGTCCGTGCACCGTGGGCGACGATGTCACGGTCGGGCATCGGGCGACCCTTCACGGCTGCACGATCGGCAATCGCGTATTGATCGGGATGGGTGCCATTGTTTTGGACAACGCGGTGATCGGCGACGATTGCATCGTGGGTGCTGGCGCTTTGGTGACCAAGGGGATGATCGTGCCTTCGGGAAGTCTGGTGGTCGGGGCGCCCGCGAAGTTCTCTCGCGCGCTCAAGCCGGAGGAGATCGCCTTTTTGAAGAAGAGCGCGGAAAATTATGTGAACGATGCCGCCGAGTATTACCGTTACGTGAACGGTCCGAAAAAATTGAATAGAAACGACGAGGATCTCAATCCTCAAAGCTTTCAGGACTACGATGAGGGATTCGACGATGGTGATTTCTAATTCGATCTTAGAGACAGAAGCTTTGACGTTTGACGATGTTTTGCTTCTTCCGGGGTATTCGGACGTTTTGCCTTCACAGGTCAGCCTGGACACGCGCTTGACCAAGCGCTTGAGCTTGCACATTCCGCTTCTTTCGGCGGCCATGGACACGGTGACCGAATACAAGACGGCGATCACGCTTGCGCAAGAGGGCGGCCTGGGGGTCATTCACAAAAATCTCACCATCGCCGAGCAAGCGTTCGAGGTCGAGAAGGTGAAAAAGAGCGAGTGGGGGATGATCCTGGATCCCATCACGATCGAACCGACCGCGAAAATCGGCAAAGCGTTCGAGATGATGCGCAACTATAAGATTTCCGGCGTGCCGGTCACGGAGAAGGACTCGACCGGCTATAAGCTGGTGGGGATTTTGACCAATCGCGATCTTCGCTTCGAAGAGGACATGAATCAGCTGGTTTCCGCTCGCATGACGAAGATGCCGCTCATCACTGTTCCCCGCGGCACGACGCTCGAGCAGGCGAAGCGCATCTTGAAGGAAAACCGGGTTGAAAAGCTTCCCGTGGTCGATGAGCAGGGCTATCTCAAGGGCCTGATCACGATCAAAGACATCAAAAAGCAGCAAGCCTATCCGAATGCCAATAAAGACCAGTTCGGACGGCTTCTGGTGGGTGCCGCGATCGGCGTGGGGGCTGATAGCCTGCCGCGCTCCGAAGCGCTGGTCGCCGCCGGCGTCGATGTTTTGTTCATCGATTCGGCGCATGGCCATTCCAAGGGCGTTCTGGACACCGTCCGCGCGGTGAAGAAGCGCTTTGGCGATAAAGTCGACGTGGTTGGCGGAAATGTCGCCACCTATGAAGGTACGAGGGCATTGATGGATGCCGGCGCGGATGCGGTGAAGGTCGGTATCGGCCCCGGATCGATTTGCACGACCCGAGTCGTCGCGGGTATCGGCGTGCCGCAGCTTTACGCGATTGCCGAGGCCGCGCGCGCTTCGCGTGAAACCGGGGTTCCGATCATCTCCGATGGCGGAATCAAGTACTCCGGCGATATTCCCAAGGCGCTTGCCGCTGGCGCCTCATGCGTCATGATCGGCTCGCTTTTCGCCGGTACGGACGAGGCTCCTGGTGAAATGATTCTTTATCAGGGCAGGTCCTATAAGTCGTACCGAGGCATGGGCTCGCTCGGAGCGATGTCTCAGGCGTCAGGCTCCAAAGATCGCTACTTCCAAAGCGAGGTCGAGGAAGTCGGAAAGCTCGTGCCCGAAGGCATTGAAGGCCGCGTGCCCTATCGCGGAAGCCTGTCGTTCAATATTCACCAACTTTTGGGCGGCTTGCGCGCGGGCATGGGCTATTGCGGGGCTCCGACGATCGCGGAGCTTCAGGAGCGCGGAAAATTCATCCGCATCTCGAACTCCGGCCTGACCGAAAGCCACCCGCATGACGTCGATATCACGAAAGAAGCGCCGAATTATCGCGTCGATTCAAGAAGGTAAAGTACCAGAAGGTAAACTAGATGATGAGCTCGCACTCCACCGTCGTTATTCTCGATTACGGATCGCAGTACACCCAGCTGATCGCGCGAAGGGTGCGCGAGCTGGGGATTTACTCGGTCATTATGCCCGGAGACGCGTCGCTGGAGCGGGTTTTGAGCTTCTCGCCCCGGGCGATCATTTTATCCGGCGGGCCGAGCTCGGTCTACGGGGACGGGGCGCCAACGCTTCCCCAGGGGCTTTTGGCGGCTCAGGAAAAGGGCCGCATTCCTTTGCTCGGCATCTGCTACGGCATGCAGCTTCTGGCGAAAGACTTGGGCGGCAAGGTCGTGCCGGGCGATACGCGCGAGTACGGGCGGATGGCCGTGATCCCTGAAAGCGGGGGAGCAGCCCGGTTTTTCGCATGGATGAGTCACGGCGATGAGGTGAAGGAAGTTCCTCAAGGTTTCGTCCTGACCGCGCGGTCGGCTCAGGGAAAAATCGCGGCGATGGAAAACAAAGAGCGCCGCATTTACGGTCTGCAGTTTCATCCCGAGGTCACGCATACCGAGAACGGACTTCAGCTTTTACGTGAATTTTTGATTAAAAATGCCGGCATTTCGCCGGATTGGAGCATGAATTCGGTCTTGGAAGAGCAGGTCGGGAAAATTCGGGCGATGGTCGGCCCGGATCAGCACGTGATTTGCGGCCTTTCGGGGGGCGTGGATTCGGCGGTTGCCGCGGTCCTCGTGCATCAGGCGATCGGCGATCGCTTGCACTGCGTTTTTGTCGATCACGGCCTGCTTCGCTTCGATGAGCAAGCGCGCGTGATGAAGATGTTCAGGGAAAAACTGCACCTTCCGGTCAAATGCGTCGACGCTTCCGAACGGTTTTTGACGAAGCTTGCGGGCGTCGTCGACCCGGAGAAAAAAAGAAAGATCATCGGCGCGGAATTCATCGAGGTCTTCAACGGCGCGGCCGTTGATATCGCCCGGGAGATCGGGCACGAGCCGGCTTTTTTGGTTCAAGGCACCCTTTATCCGGATGTGATCGAGAGCTCGCCCGGGCATAAGCATTCGGTCACGATCAAATCCCATCACAACGTGGGCGGGCTCCCGAAGGACATGAAGTTCAAGCTGATCGAGCCCTTGCGTGATCTTTTTAAAGACGAAGTCCGGGAATTGGGACGCAATCTCGGGATCGCCGAGGATTTTATCGGCAGGCACCCGTTTCCGGGGCCGGGCCTCGCGGTCCGCATCATCGGGGAGATCACGCGCGAGAATCTCGATATTCTTAAACAAGTGGATGAGATTTATATTCAAACCATCCGCGAGCAGGGGCTTTACGATAAGATTTGGCAGGCATTCGCGGTGTTTTTGCCCATCCGTAGCGTCGGCGTTCAAGGCGACGGGCGCACGCACGATCATGTCGTGGCGCTCCGCGCGGTGACCTCCAGCGACGGAATGACCGCGGATTGGTACCCGTTTCAGCCCGCCTTTCTTGCTCAGGTATCCTCGCGAATCACCAATCAAGTCAAAGGCGTGAGCCGCGTGGTTTACGACGTCACCTCAAAGCCGCCGGCTACTATCGAATGGGAGTAGGCGCGGGCACCTGTGGGATAGGGAATTCACTCCCTTTCGCCGCTCGGGTCGCCTTTCATGAAAGCACCCCTCTAAATTATTGAAGCGTCCGGCCGATAAGTAGCTCACTAACCTCTAACAAGGAAGTGAACGGATGCGCTTTGCATATTTGGCAGTGGTTTTTGTCCTATCGACCGGTTCGGTGTTCGCGTCGGAGACGCCGCCTCCCGGCCTCGATTTTTTGAAGCTTCTCACCATCACGAACGACAAGACCCCGGATGTGAACGATCTCGAGATCGGGCTCGACGATAAAGGCAGCCCGGCGGGGATGGAAGTCACGCTCGAGGGTGATACGACCGATGCCCCTGCGTACTTCAGTGTGAGCGATATTTCGAGCGGCAAGGGCCTGGTCCTGAAACAGGAGCAGGGCTACAACGTCTTGATCCTGAAGGGCGGGGTCAATCTGGACGCTTCGAGCGCGACGATGACTCTGAGCTATCTCGCGAACGGCTTAACCGGCAGCTACAATGATTGCGATGTGATCGTCAATCGCGTGAGTGGCGCGGATTGGAATATCGAAAACGCGTATACCCACGAAATCGTGCAGAGTGTTCATGTGAAAACCTGGATGTTCGGGATCAGCACGCTCGAGGGCCTCTGTCCGGCCAATTGACCCTGGGCTCATCTATTTTAGAAAGTAGATGAGCCTTTTACTTTAGTATTCTTTCGGCACAAAAAATTGGTAGCACCGCCTCTGCGCCTCCGTTAAGAAGATGGATAGGCCATGTCGTTTGTCCATCTCCATGTTCACACTCAGTACAGCCTGCTCCAGGGGTCGCTTTGGATCGACTCTTTGGTCGAGCGCGCGGTGGCCATGGGTATGCCGGCGGTCGCGATCACCGATAGCCATAATCTTTTCGGCGCGATCGATTTTTACCAGACGGCGAAGAAGGCGGGCATCAAGCCGATCATCGGCTGCGAGCTCTACTTTTTGTCGGATGGGCGCGCATCGACAGTGGCTTCCATGCCCGGGGCCGGGGGCTCCGGAAACGGACCGTCCACGACCCAGCTCGCGCAAGGCCCGAAGGTTCATCACCTGACGGTACTTTGCAAGGATCTGAGCGGTTATCGCAACCTCTGCCAGATCGTGACCCGCTCCTATACCGAAGCTCCGCCGCTTCAAAAAGGCCAGCCTCAGGTGATGCGCGCGATCGTGGACCGGGCGCTGCTCGATCGCTACGGAGACGGCCTCATTGTTCTTTCAGGCAATCTCAAGAGCGAGGTGTCTTACAAGATCTTGACCGGTGAGTCGGAAGCCGCGCTCGAGAACGCGCTCTGGTTCAAAAAGCGTTTCGGCGAGGATTATTATTTCGAGCTCGTCGATACGGGCCTGCCGGAGCAGGAGCAGGTCAACGACACGCTTTATGCGATGGGCGAAAAGCACGGCATTGCCTGCGTTGCGACCACGGATTGCCATTATCTGGAGGCGAAAGACGCCGAGGCCCATGAGGTCTTGCAATGCATCGAGCACGGCAAAAACCTGGATTTCGATCGGCCGAAGTCGCTGGTTCCGTCCGAGTATTTCCTGAAATCGCCGGAGAAGATGCGCGAGCGCTTTGAGCGTTATCCGACCGTTTGCGACAACACGCTGAAGATCGCCGAAAAGTGCGACTTGAAGTTCAAGTTCAAGGACGATCAAGGCCGCACAATCTATCATTTGCCGAAATTCCGACCCGAAGGGGTGGCCAAAGGCGATCCCTTCGATCTGATCGAATTCTTCCGCGCGGAGTCGCGCAGGGGGCTGGAAGAGCATTTCAACTCGGTGACCTTCGAGAAAAAGCGCGCGCGCCCGGATTGGCAAACCCTGAAGGAAGCTTATGCCGCGCGGCTCGAATCCGAGCTTGCGATGATCGAGCGCACCGGCTTCGCGGGTTACTTCCTCATCGTCTCCGATTTCATCCGCTGGGCGAAGCGCCAGGGAATACCGGTGGGGCCGGGGCGTGGCTCGGGCGCGGGCTCGCTCGTTGCCTATTCGCTGAAAATCACGGACATCGATCCGATTCAATTCAATCTGCTTTTCGAGCGCTTCATCAACCCCGAGCGAATCTCGATGCCCGACTTCGACGTCGACTTCTGCCAGGATCGCCGCGGCGAGGTGATCGATTACGTCGCCAGCAAATATGGCAAGGAAAACGTCTGCCAGATCATCACTTTCGGAAAACTCCAGGCGCGCGCCGTCATCAAGGACGTGGGCCGCGTTTTGGGGCTATCGTTTGCCGATACCGATGTCATCAGCAAGCTTCTGCCTGATGTGCTCGATATCACGCTCGAGAAGGCGCTTGAGCAGGAGCCACGGATTCGCGAGCGCATGGCAGCGGATCCGAAGATCGCCAAGGTCATGGAATACGCCCGCGCGCTCGAAGGGCTTTATCGAAACGCGGGCATTCATGCCGCGGGCGTGATCATCACCGAAGAGCCGGTGGTGACCTATTGCCCGCTTTATGTCGGAAAAGACGGCGACGTCGTCACTCAGTTCGACAAGGATTTCGCCGAAGCCGTCGGCTTGGTGAAGTTCGACTTTTTGGGATTAAAAACCCTCACCGTAATCGACAACGCAGTGAAACTCATTCGCCAGGTGGCCGAGCCCGGCTCGCCGGAAGAGAGTTTTTCAATCGAGACCATCGATTATGAAGACTCCCGGGTTTTCGCCCTGATCTCATCGGGCGATACCGATGGCGTGTTTCAGGTCGAGAGTTCGGGCATGAAAGATCTCTGTTCGCGGATCATCCCGAACTCGCTCGAAGATATTACCGCTATCAACGCGCTTTATCGTCCGGGCCCGCTCGGCTCGGGCATGGTCGACGATTTCATCGATCGCAAGCACGGACGAAAGCCGATCGTTTACGACACCGAGATGCTCGCCCCGATCTTAAAAGACACCTACGGCGTCATTCTCTATCAAGAGCAAGTCATGCAGATCGCCCGCGAGCTCGCCGGCTACTCGCTCGGGCAAGCCGATTTGCTGAGACGCGCGATGGGGAAGAAAAAGCCCGAGGAGATGGCCCAGCATCGCGAGATTTTCGTCAAAGGCGCGACCGCCAAGGGCCTGCAGGCCGCCAAAGCCGAGAGTATTTTCGATTTGATGGCGAAGTTCGCCGAGTACGGCTTCAATAAATCGCACTCGGCCGCCTACGGCGTGCTCACTTATCAAACGGCGTTTTTGAAAACCCATTATCCCGCCGAATTCATGGCCGCGCTCATGACGACGGAAATGGATAATACCGATAAGATCACCAAATACATCAACGACACCCGCTCGCACGGGATTGCGGTTCTTCCTCCCGACGTCAATCAGTCGCAAAAGCGATTCAGCGTCGAAAAGGTCATGAAAGACGGGGCCACGGTCAAAGGCATTCGCTTCGGGCTCGAAGCCATCAAAGGGGTCGGCGGCGCGGCGGTTGACGCCATTTTGGAAGCGCGCGCGAGCGGCCCGTTCACCGGCGCGGTCGATTTCTGCCGGCGCGTGCCCACCCGCAAGGCCAATAAGAAAGTGCTCGAGTCGCTGACGCTAGCCGGAGCGATGGATGCGATTTCGGAGTCAAACCGCGCGAGCCTCTTCGTCTCGCTCGAGGAGATTTTGAAATTCGCGGGCGACGAGCAAGAAGAGAAGGAATTGGGCCAGAGCTCGCTTTTCGACTCGTTCAGTGCCGAGGAAGTAAAGCTCGCTACTCCGGTCGCGCAGCTTTTCAAGAACGAAGACGATTGGCCGCTTTCGCGCAAGCTCATGCAGGAAAAGCAGGTGGTCGGATTTTACGTATCCGGCCATCCGATGGATCCGTGGCAGCGAATCTGCGAGAACTGGCTGGGCTGGTCCACCGAGCGCATTAAGAGCTACGCGGCCGAGAAGGCCGCGAAAAACGCCTCCGGGGGCGGGGTCGCGCCAGAAGCGCAGTTTGGCGGCGAGGGAGGGGGAGGCTACGGCCGATTCCGCGCTCCCAAGCTTGAAGTCAAGATCGCGGGCCTTTTGGGCGAGATGCGGGAAGTCACCACGAAGAAGGGCTCGCGCATGGCCTTCGGTCAGTTGGAGGATCTTCACGGCCGGATCGAGGTGGTCTTCTTTCCCGAGGCTTACGCTAATTTCCAAGAGATCATTAAGCGCGCCACGAGCGAGGCCGAGCCGATTGTCTTGACGGCGGATCTTGAAACGAGCGACGAAAGCCCAAAGGTGCTCGCTAAAGGCATCGAGTGGGCCGCGGAGGCTCATAAAGGGCGGGTTCAGCAGGTGGTTTTAAGGCTGACGCCCTCCGAAACCACGCCGGAGCAGCTCCGGGCGCTCAAACAGAATTTTTTGGCTCACCGCGGAAAGTGTCCCGTGCGCATCGAATTTGTCGATCCCACGTTCCGGACCCGGCTTGAATTGCCGAAGACCGTGAGCGTCTCCGGCACGCCCCAGATGGTTCAGTCGATCAACCGGATTTTTGGCCGAAACGTCGTGACGCTCGGTTAATCCGCTCGACAGCGGGCCTTCGCGTGCTTAAAATTTAGCTATGCTATTTCTCGCCTTTTTGCTCGCAGCCTTGCCTACGCCTCACTTTGCGGAAATGGCCTCGGCCCTGGCCGCGACCACGCAATCCGCTCCGGCGCAACCGAACGCGAGCGCGAATAACGAGGGACTCGAATCCAAGCTCAAGGCGTTTCTGGCCGCATCGAAAAAAAACTTAGGCGAGCTCCAGCCCTGGCAGAGCAAGCTTTTTGATGACGAGGCTTTGCCACAGTACTCGCGTTTTATCCGGGACTACCGCGCCACGCGTGACGGGGGAGTTGAAGCGCAGATCGATTACGATAGCTTGCGCCAATACCTGGGTTTTTACGGGCCGACCACGTTGAAACAGCCGAAGCCTTCGCTCATTGTCGTGTTGGCTCCCCAAATAGGCTGCGATAAGTGCGTGCAATCGACCGAAGTGGTTCGGGATATCGTGCGTGTGCGCTTGAAAAACCGCGGCATGAATCCGGAGTGGACCACTCCCTCCGAACTAGGCTCGGGAGATCCGGTGACCCTGGCGTCGCGGTATGCCGAGGTGAAAAAAGCGGCGGGCGCGCTGGTCATTCGCTGGGGCATTATTCCGAGCGACGAAGTCGACGCCGCTCATGCCGATGAAACGCAGTATCTGGTCCGCTCGAATATCGAGATCCGCGATTTCGCCAAGCACGAAGGCAGCCTCGAGCTTCTTGAGGCGGGAAGTTTTGACCGCTCGGTCGCGAAGCTTCTGACCGATGATTTCACCTATCTTGGCGAGCAGGCCGTTCATGGGGTGGTCGCTTCCGGCCAAGATACTCAGCACGAAGAGGCTCTGATCGATATCCGGTTCGACTCGACCGGCGCGTGGGGTTATTCGCAATACGCCAAGCTTCGCGATTCGCTCGCGGCGGGTCTACAAAGCTTGGGTTCGCTCGAGGAGCGAAGCGTAGCTCATGAGCACGCGGTTTTTGTTCTTTACTCAAGCGCATCTCCTGCAACGATCGGTGAGAAGATCGCCACGATCGCGCAGGACGGGGTCAAGCTTTCGGCGCCGACGGTGGACGGTCATACGCTTCACCTTGACGCCCAGGCAGGGGCCCGTCGATGAAGAGAGTTTTTCGCATTCTCTCGCCGATCCTGCTCGTCGCCGCGGCTTTGAGCGCTTGCCAGCGGCCGAGCGCCAAGCGGGATCCCGATGTTTATCGGCCGGATTCCGATAGCTATTACAATTCCCATGGCGCGAAAAACACGACCGATCAGTTGGCGGCGATGGGGCAGCCCAAAAAGCGGGTCGTGGTGCTCGATTTTTGGAATAGCACCCCCGTGGGTCTCGATAATTTCGGTTTTTTCGCGGCTGAGGAGCTCAGGCGCGGACTTTATCTGACCCAGCGAATGATTCTCTCGCCTGAGATCAAAAGTGAATACACGACGCCGGACTTCCTGAACGGCGATCAGATCCGTGTTGAACAGCTCGTGCGCGAGGGACGGAAAATCGGCGTCGGCGTCATCATCATCGGGCGCATCAAGCGCATTGTGTTTCGGCAGAAGGGCGATGACATCGGCATTCTCCGCAAAAAGGAATCGATCGCCGGCGTGGATGTCGAGCTCAAGATTTTCGATGTCTCCGGCGGGCGTGAGCTGGCTTCAAGCGCCCGTATGGGCGAGGCTTCGAGCAATTCGCTGGTTTCGCTCGATGCCGACAATATGGAAGCCGCCACTTATCGTGCCGAGCTCGTGAAGGCGGCCATTCGAAACGCGATCGCGCAACTCGTGCCCGACGTCGTTAAAGGCGTCGATAAGCTCGCGTGGCAGGGCAGGATCGCCAAAACTTCAGGCACGAAAATCTATGTGAACGCCGGTAAGACGTCAGGCCTGGTCGTGGGCGATATTTTGCGCGTGATGGCGCCAGGTGACGATATCTACGATCCCACGACGGGAGCGTTCCTGGGCCGCACCCCCGGACAGCTGAAGGGGACTCTCGAAGTGGTCGACTTTCTGGGCGTGGATGGTGCGGTGACGGTGGTTCATACGGGTGGAAACTTCCAAGAAAATGACCTCGTTCAGCTCTACTGAACCTGAAATTCACGTCAAACGGCATACTCCTGATTCGCCTTGGACCTATGCGCTGCTCGATCGCTTCCAGCGGGAAATCGCCGCTCGCGTGCGCGCAGGCGGGGCGGGAGCGTTGATTCTCTCGGAGCTTGCGCCCGTCATCACGCTGGGCAAGCGATCCCACGCGGGTGCGAAATCGGAGGATCTTTTGGTATCTCGCTCCTTTCTCGCCTCTCAAGGCGTCGAGGTTTTGCAAACCGATCGCGGGGGGCTTGCCACTTACCATGGGCCCGGGCAGTGGGTTTTGTTCGTGGTCGATAGCCTGGAGCGGCTGACCGGCGATTCGCGCGGCGTGCGTTCGGCGGTCGAATCGCTGATGAATATCGCGCTTACGGTGGGGCTTGAATACGACTCAACCGCCTCCATTCGCGAGGGCGCCGAAACCGGTGTTTGGACCTCCCGGGGCAAATTCGCCTCGGTAGGAGTGCATATCCAGGATCGGGTTTTGCTTCACGGTCTCTCGGTCAACGGTTTCCGCACTCCGACGAGCTTTCTAGGCATCCGCCCTTGCGGCCTGGATGCCCATATGGATTTCTTGCTTCGGAGCGAGGGTAAAGCCAATTCTGAAGCATTTCTGGAACTTGGCGAGCGCCTGCGTCAGCAGGCCTTGCAAAGATTCTGGAAAAACAGTCGCCATCGTTCGCTGACGGGCCTTGACGGCGGGCCTCGCTAAGGCTAAAAGCTTAAAGCTCAATTCGTCTTTCTCATCTTATGTTGGCTCGTAGCTCAGCGGGAGAGCACTACCTTGACACGGTAGGGGTCGCTGGTTCAATCCCAGTCGAGCCAACCATTTCTTATCTGCCTTGAAAACTAACTGAAGAAAATTAGCGAGTCCTTGAGGGTACATTCATTGCATCGTCGCGCCCCTGGTTTAGGAGGAAGTCCAGGTGCCCAGACGAATGATTTCGCGCTCGATGTTTACGCGACGCCAATTTCTGGCCCACAGCGCGCGCTTTGCAGTGCTGGCAGGAGTTGCTCCTTGGCTTCATGCATGCGGCAGCTCCCCGGGGCGATTACTCAGCTCGGGCCAATCACCTACCAAACAAGAGTGGGACGCATTCAGGCGTGATTTTTCCGGTCGAATCATTTTTCCCGGCGATCCCGGATTTGCCGGTGCAAGCCGCCCGAACAACTTGCGCTACGCTGATCAATTTCCGATCGCGATTGCCGAATGCGCTCAACCGCAAGATGTACAGAAGGCGATTCTTTGGGCTCGTGAGCATCAAGTGCCCATCGCTGCACGCGCTGGCGGTCATAGTTACGGTGGATTTTCAACGACCCCGGGGTTGCTGATTTCAGTACGTCCCATGCGCTCGGCTTACGTGGACACAAACCGGGGCCAAGTTGTGGTTCAGGCGGGAGCCACCAACGGCATCGTTTCCGATGTGATGGCTCCTTTTAACGTCGCCATTTCGCAAGGACGCTGTCCTACAGTGGGAATTGCGGGCCTCACCTTGGGAGGCGGATTTGGTTATAGCGCACGCTCGTTTGGGCTGACTTGCGACCACTTGATCGAAACCACGATGGTGTGCGCTGATGGCTCAATCAAAGTCTGTAATAAAGATAGCGAGCCTGACCTTTTTTGGGCTTGCCGAGGGGGTGGCGGTGGCAACTTCGGGATTAACACCTCTTTCACCTATGCAGTGCGAGAAGTGAGTAACGTGTCAGTTTTCCAAATCCATTGGCAGGGGGTAAACGCCTGTAAGGCGATGCTTGCCGCCTTTCAGGCCATCATGCCTTCAGCCCCTGACGAATTTTCAGTACGCATCGGCATAACGGTCAACGCGGCGGGAGCCGAGCCTCTGGCCACGGTGAACGGGCAATTGTTTGGCTCGGTATCTGAGTTGACGGAGATTTTGGCGCCCGCGCTTTCTGCCGCGGCCCCGGCTGACCAAGACATCAAAGAAATGACCTATTGGCAGGGGAAAGATTTTCTCGCCGACCTTGAAGGCCCTTCCTGCTACGCGGAACGTTCACGCTATGTGACTGACCCGCTTCCGTCGGAAGCGATTGAAGTCATCTTCGATCGCCTCGCGCAATGGCCCGGGGGAGGAAGTGCAACCGCAAAGCTGTTTTCCTGGGGTGGCGCGATTTCTCGGATCCCAAGAGATGCGACCGCATTTGTTCATCGCGACGCTCTTTTTCTCGCTTCGTTTTCCGTTGGCTGGCCAACCCAGACCCCATCTGACGGGGCGCAAACCGAGCTCGAGTGGCTGAATTTGACGTTCGATGCGTTTCTGCTCTACACGGTCGCCGAGAGCTATCAAAACTTCATCGATCCTGCGCTCATCGATTGGCAGACCGCTTACTATGGAGAAAACCTCGAACGCTTGATGTCCATCAAAGCGGTCTATGATCCGACCGATTTTTTTCAGTTTTCGCAAGGTATTCCGTTGCCAGTGGGCCAGCGGGAATCGTCGATCGTTGCGCTCGAGCATCCGACATGGTGGAAGAACCCGCGTGGCTCTACCGCGGTGGCTCCAACCATTTCTTATCTGTCTTGAAAACCAACTGAAGAAAATTAGCCACGCCAAAAAGTTGACTTAGATTAGTCGATGCGCCGCGCTAGGCGAGTTGATGCAGTCGCTTATTATCACTAAAATTTCTGAATGCATCTTCGAGTCGGCATCTGGCGATCCTGTTTATTGTGGGCCTTCTTTGGGACGTGTTCGGGTGTTTGCCAGGCGGCTGGTATTCCGGGATCCAACGATTCAGCGTGGATTCTTTCCGCTGGGATGACAGGAAGTCTTGATTTCCAGAAGGTTACCGCCGGAACTTCTACGAACATTGATGCTTCGGCTATGGTTGGATATGGCTTCGGGTCCGACTATGAATTTGGGATAGCATTTGATTATTTGAAATCCTCGACCGCCGGCACGGTCAACGGAGCGGTTTATGATGTTTGGGGCGAGCTTCTTTATGTAGCGCTAGGCACGCACGCGAATGCCCTTTATCTCGGTCCGAAGCTGGGCAGAGGAAGCGTGAACAACGGCACGTCAACGACGGACAGTACGCTCTTTGGAGGCGTGATCGGAAAGCGATTCGAGCTCTTCGGTTCTGTTTCGTATGATCCGAACTTTTCCATTATCTTTTCGAAAAGCGATGCAGGCACTTCGAATCCTGATTTCCGGTTCATCTCGAAACGTATTATTACAGCCTTTTTCATCTACTTCTATTTGGAATATGCCCATTGGAAGTAATGCTACTTACGTAGCGGCGAATATCACGGTACCCGGGCACTTAGCTCCAGACGAGGATGTGATCATTCTTACTCCAACCGCGCCTCTGGTTCCACTCGAGTACAATTCCGCGGGTTGGCAGGGCGGAGTGGGTTTTAATCGGTGTGATTTCACGACTTGGCCTTTGACTCCAGTTACTAAACCAGTAACCCAGGTTCCAATCCCAGCTCTCTATTCGCTTCCTTCGGCGGCGTATCCGGCAACTCCAAATAATTCAGGTGCTATTTTATTGCCTGATGGGAGAACGATTCAGCAAATTCAGCCGTTGCAAGTGTGCGCGGCAGGTGGGCCAGTTACTTTCTTAGCGCATAACCTGATGCCTCTTGTTGATGTCTATTCTGATGGCATCTCCGGCTCTCACGGTGGGTCGGGTCTTTCGGCACTCGGAGGAACGATTCGAATGGGCGAGTTAGTTCCGGGTAATAGCGGGATAGTCGATGGCGTGCAAGATGTCATGAGACACGCGCTTAAGTTTGAATTTAACACCGGAGTATTTAGTAATTTTGCTCAACAGGTATGGCCGGCGACGAACCATGATGGGGCCAATGAGGGGTTGTTGCTCGCGCTATTACCTAGTTTTGACTACAACGCTTTGAAGTCAGCTCCTGGCCGCAGTATCGCATGGACTTTAATCAATTATGGCGCTTACATCGTCGATAATTCTGCTTGGGATGATATTAATATTTGTACAGAGCAGGGTACGACCTCAACGGATGGAACAGCAAACAGTGTCGTTAATGAATTTAGTACTGATTGGGGCGTAGCGTTTAATCAAAATTTAACAAGCAAATCAGCTTGGGCTAGCGATATAAAAACTATCCTGGCAAACATTCAAGTCATTACTAATAACAGTGCAACCAATGTAGGAGGGGGCGGGACACCGCTTCAACCGCTGCTTCCCGAAGTCAGTCCTTAATGCTTTTATGATTGATAGCTTATTATGATGATCCCCGGGCTACCGGCGCCCCCGGATCCCTGAGTAGGAAAGGACCCTGAGGCCCCGCCAGCTCCGCCCCCTCCACCGCCATAGGATCCTCCCGCGCCTCCCGAGCCGGCATGACCATTGGATGACTGCGAGTTTCCGCCTCCTCCGGCACCACCCCCAACTCCTGCTGTCGCGGAATTACTGGTTTGAGTCCAGAGAGCATCTCCCGGTCCACCCGCTCCGCCCGCTCCAGCGGTGCCTGAAGCGCCGCTGTTTGCTCCTCCTCCGCCCCCGCCTGATCCTGTTGTTCCCGGGGTCCCGCTCCCGGCGGTTCCAAGTCCTGAACCGTTTGCTGATCCACCGGTGCCTCCCGCGCTTCCGCTCGAACCGAGGCCGCCCGCTGCTCCGGCTGATGACGAGGCCGCGGAACCTTGAGTAGATGAGCCGCCATTGGAACCGCCGCCGCCAGCGCCTCCCGTGCTCGAGCTGTTCCCGCCACCGTCTTGCCCCACGCCGCTCGGTCCTGCCGCCCCGCCGCCGCCGCCGCCAGCCTTTCCGGTGCCTGGCGCTCCTCCGCTGCCACCTGAAT
>JARLHE010000007.1 GCA_031292385.1 Oligoflexia bacterium | reverse complement strand
ATCACGATTTTCCGATGAATATATGAATCGATGGACGCCATGGCTTTCTATCGTAGCCAAAGACATACCAAGCTTCTTATCGAAGCTGGGAACTCCGGGCCCAGATTGCCCCGCGACCAACCATGGCGTGTCTCGCTCGCTTGATGTCATCCTCGTTTTGGCTTATCGCGCGGATTGCGTCCTCCAGTACGAGGACGTGGAAGCCTGCCTGGAGCGCGTCTATCACTGAATTGAGCACGCAGTATTCGGTGGCTAAACCCGCGACAAATAGGCGACGGACGCCGAGCGCTTTCAGCTGGTCGGTCAATGCCGTTTTCTCGAAGCATGAATAGGCATCGCTTTCGGGGCGCATCGCTTTGGAAACGACCCGAGTACGAGCAGGTAACTTTAATGTCCGCGGGAATGCGGCGCCCGCGCTTTGGGCGATACAATGCGGAGGCCAAGGTCCGCCCTGCTCGCGAAACGAGCAATGATTCGGCGGGTGCCAGTCGCGGCTCGCGAAAATCGGCATGTTTCGCTCCTCAAACAGCCGAATCATCTCGTTGATGGGCGCGATCACTTCATTTCCCCTTGGGACGGCCAGGGAGCCCCCCGGCAGAAAATCGCTCTGCACATCGACAATCAGAAGCGCGTCGCTTGGCTTTAATTCGATCGATTCGGCCTCCATGTCGACGAACTTGCATATCTTCTTCCCAAGATGCCCGATAGCGCACTTCTCACGGATAGCTACCAGCTCTCGATGATGCAAGCATACCTGGACGCCCAAATGACCAAGACCGCCGTCTTCGAGCTATTCGTGCGCCGCCTTCCCGCGAAACGCAATTTTCTCATTGCCGCCGGGATCGAGCAGCTCATTGGGTACCTGGAAGGACTTCGCTTCACGGGCGAAGAAATCGCCTGGCTCCAAAAAGCCGGCAAATTCCGCGCTTCGTTCTTGGATTATCTGAGACAACTTCGCTTCTCCGGCGATGTGGATGCCGTGGATGAAGGAACGCCTTTCTTCGCCGATGAGCCGATCGTGCGCGTGATCGCGCCGTTGCCTGAAGCGCAGCTTGTGGAAAGTCGCCTCATGAACATCGTTCATTTTCAATCGATCGTCGCATCCAAAGCCGCCCGCGCCGCGCTCGTGGCTCCGGAGAAAATTCTCATCGATTTCGGGATGCGCCGAGCGCACGGCGCCGAAGCGGCCCTATTCGCCGCTCGCGCCAGTTACGTCGGCGGTTACTCCGGCACCTCCACGGTTCAGGCAGGAATGCTTTATGACCTGCCGGTCTATGGCACCATGGCCCATTCCTTCGTCCAGGCACACGCCTCGGAAGAAGAGGCCTTCGAACATTTCGCGAAAAGCCATACCGGGCCGGTCACTTTGCTCATCGATACCTACGATACGGAAGCCGCGGCCGAAAAAGTCGCGCAGATCGCACCCAGACTTTTCGCTCAGGGGATCGCGATTCAAGGCGTGCGTCTCGATAGCGGCGACCTCGGCGCTCACGCCAAAAATGTGCGGAGGATCTTCGATCGCGCCCAGCTCCAGGGGCTGCGCATCTTCGTCAGCGGCAGCCTCGATGAAGAGCAGATCCAAGACCTCCTCGCCTCCGGCGCGCCGATTGACGGGTTCGGGGTGGGAACCCGGCTCACGACTTCGGCCGATGCGCCCTATCTGGATTGCGCTTACAAACTCCAGGAGTACGCCGGAACGCCCCGGCGGAAGAAATCCGAAGGAAAAGCCACTTGGCCAGGCAGAAAGCAGGTATACCGCTTTCAAGACACGAACGGCATCTACCTCCGCGATCGACTTGCTTTGGAAGGCGAGTCCGGGAGCGAAGCGAATCTGAATGGAGCCGCTCTTCTCAAGCCCGTCATGCGCGGCGGAAAGCGACTTCACCCGCCTCTTTCCGTTCATGCGGTTCGAGAAAACCTTCTCCGCGAACTGACACGGATTCCTCCCTCGCTGCGGAAACTCGAACCCGCCAAGCCCGGCTATCGCGTCGAAATTTCGGACAGGCTTGTCGAATTAGCCCGACGCTTGGATCAGAATTCAAATATTTTCTAATCGATATGGAATTAGATTCGATTTCCCAAGACATCCTTGCTCGAAAAGCTGTATTTGAAAGTGACCTGCGTGCGGGTGTCGTCGCCGGAATTGAAATTATTGTCGACGCGCCTGCCCCAAAGATACTCGGCGCCCATGAGCACGTTTTTCACCGGCGTATATAAAAGATTGATCGAGGCGTATTCGCCGCTGTGAAACGCATCGCCCGCCTGGAAGCTCCGATTGCTGACTTGCGTTCTGCTATAGCCCACCGAGGTGCTGAAATGATCGTTCCAATAGCGGTCGTAATACGCGACGATGCCCCAAAGCGGGACCGTCTCCGCCTGCAGGCTTCCGGGAACTCCCTGAGGCGCGAGATCCACTCCCCCGTCATTCATGTAGGCGGCGATCGCTTTTCCGTAAACGGCGCCCAGATCGACTTTGTCCTGGCCAATCGTTTTAATATTCGAGGTGAGATCAAAACCCCAGCCAATCAGATGGTCTTTGGGATCGTTCGTGCTGTTGCCCACCGTATCATAGCCCACGCGCCTCAAGATCCCTGCAAGTTGCACGTGCCCCCAAGGTCGATTCGCACGGAATTGCCCGGTGAGATCGGGCGCTTTCAAGTCATTTTGGATATTCGCGCCGAGCTTGGGGTCTTCATACCGAATATTTCCTACGTCGATTCCGAGATCGGGCTTTTCGATCGCGAAGGCAAGCTCGTAATCGCCCTGAAACGGGGTCCAGCGAATCTGAGGCGTCCGAAGAAAGACCATTCCCGCCGGTCCCCAGTAATCGATGACATTCGGGAAGACATCGCCGTCCATGAAAAGACTGTTAGTCTGCCCTCCGAGCCACTCCCCCCACTGACCGTAAGCGTGGCGAAGGCGGATCGTGGTCTGCCCCGCGTCGGCGCCCACGCCGAAGAAGTCGAACTCGATTTTAGTAAATAGATCGTTTCCGTCGACGGGCATGGAGCCTTTCACCCCGAGCCGGCTTTGCTTGACGCTGATCGAGGCCTGGCCATCGCTGCCATATTCTCCCGCCGCGGTTGGAATCTTGGATGGACGCAAGGTGTCTTCCCAATTCGGATCGACGCGCCGAATATCCTGAATATAGTCGGATTGACCAAAGCCATAGACCTCGAAACTAGGTGGAGTTTCGGCCGCGATTGCCCGGCTCAAGCTGAATCCGGAAAGTACGATCGCTCCTACTTGAACGGCTGCGCTGATCAACTTATCACGGCCCACTTTTGACACCTCCGGTTCGATTTTTCCGGCGGCCATTCTGCAAAAATGAATCCAAACCTGCCAAGAACGCCAAAAACGAACGAAGCTTGTCGCCTTTCTCCTGGTCTGAGCTTTGCAATTTTCCCACTCCGGAAGAGGACCGCACAATGGCGAATTTCGGCTATCCAGAAAAGTACCAACGCTTGCAAAAACTTGCCGGCTTCCTGGGAAAGGAAATTCCAGGGCCGATGGGAAGCTTCGGTCAGCTCCATCAAAAGGCGCTGGCGGATGGGGCCATTCCGAGAAAAACCAAGGAACTGATCGCGCTCGGCATCGCGATTTCAGCCCGCTGCGAAGGTTGCGTGGCCTACCATGTTCATGACGCGCTCAAAGCCGGCGCCGAAAGGCACGAGGTCTTGGAAACGATCGGTGTCGCGCTCATGATGGGTGGAGGCCCGGCATTCATTTACGGCTGCGAAGCCCTGGACGCGCTCGACGAATTCGAATCCCGTCGTCGCGCGAATGTAAGCCAAGCAGCCTAAAATCCTCAAACTGGCCCCCTAGAGTGTGCTTGACGAGGTGAGAACCTGGTTGTGGTAACGAACATAGATTGAGAGATGGTCGATGAGCCCCTCTCTCGTTTTCGTCGTGCACCAGGTTCTTCTAAATAACCGGTTAAGATTGGCTCTCAGCATCGCGCAGGTGTGATTGAGCGAAAACATAGAGTCGAATCCGCCCCTTTTGAGTTCACCTTGTCCCGTGATGCAGCCTCTCCGTCCTTTCTTAGGGTTGTGCCGCGCGTTCGGATGATGGCGTTTGAGATAGCGTGGGTAGTGAGGGTTCTCGTCTGAAGTCCATTCCGCATCGGGCGCAATGATCGGCTTAAGAGAGGAAAAGAGCGCGTCCCAGCCCTGGCCCCTCTGGTCGGGCCGAGGGCCGTACTTTCGGCGGGCAATCTCTACGAGATGCCCCTTGGCAGGCATCTGGGATACTTGAAAACCAAGGATTTTCCTCGATTTCGGCTCAACCGCAAGCGCAACACTTAAAGGCTTACACTTCGTGTGCTCGCTCGTTTCAAGATCGTCAAACTGAACTTGCGAAATGGGTCTGCTTGATAAAGTCTCAAGCCACGCACTTTGCTCCAAGCGCGCTTCTTCTGCAATAAATCGATACTTTCGAACGGCCGTTTTGCGGTTGATCCCTAAAATAATCGCTGCTCGTCTTTGAGAAACACCGGAACAGAAGAGGAGATCGAGCCGATGATTGAGCTGGCGTTTTTTCTGACGGAAGTTCGGAAGAAGGGTTGCTGACGAGAACATGCGATGACAGTGGCGGCATTGATAGCGCGGGATCCACTGACCGTCGGAGCGACGGAAATAGCGCCCTTTTCGGACGAAGGATCTCTTTTTCGGATCACTGTTTTTGGAAGAGCACTCAGAATCTGGGCATTGGCGT
>JARLHE010000058.1 GCA_031292385.1 Oligoflexia bacterium | reverse complement strand
CTGACCGTCGGAGCGACGGAAATAGCGCCCTTTTCGGACGAAGGATCTCTTTTTCGGATCACTGTTTTTGGCAGAGCACTCAGAATCTGGGCATTGGCGTTTCATAGGGCCGCCAACTGTCCAATTCTTAAGCCAAAGGTCTAGAAAGTGCCCCTTTCAGGAGCATACTAGGGAGCCAGTTTGAGATTTTTCCGCCTGGAACGTCTACAAATCGCTCGGAGGTTCGGATTGAGTCATTAAAGAGGGAAGCCTTCATGCCGAATCACCTTCTCCCCCTGATACCAGATCGTCCCTTGAAAAGGACGCTCGGCGAGCACGAGCGGGAGAAAGTGCCGATCGCCTTCCCAGAGATTGAGCTTCAGTAGATCCTCTTTCGGCACCCAGTGCAGCGAGCCTTCATCGCAGGCCGCAGGAATCGCCTCGCTTGCCGTCCGGGGCAGATGAGCCATCCAAACGAATACAAGCCAATCTTCGCTTTTGTGCGCTTTGAAATTCGGGAAGTGCACGGTTCCGAGCGAAACAAAAGCTTCTGCGGGAAGGCGGAAACCCGATTCCTCGGTCAGTTCCCGCCGAGCGGCTTCGAGCGCCGATTCGTCGGCTTCGAGTTTGCCGCCGAGGCCGTTCCATTTTCCTTGATGGTAGTCTCCCTCTTTCGAGTTTCGGTGAATCATCAAAAACCGTTCGTCGCGGCTTTTGAGATAAATCAAAACCGCGGGGATGAGCTTGCGGGCGCCGGTCTCGAAAGGATTCATCGGCGCAAAAATTCGGCAGGGCCTAAGTGAATCGGATAGACCACTTGCAGGTCCTCTCCGTTCCAGGTCTGCGGGCGTTGAAAGTGCGTCGTGATGATGACGTCGAGCAGGCAGGAAGCGACATTGGGCTCATCGAGCGTGGTGCCGGGGCCTTGCATGGCCGCGCCGAGGACTTTACCGTCCGCGGCCGCGAGCGCGAAGCGGACCATGATGGTTCCGCTCACTTTGTTTTTCACGTTTCCCGGCTCGCTTTCATAGCAGGCGCGGATGTCCTTCGTGCGGGCGTTGAGCGCTTTTTGGATCTTCTCGGTTTCCCGCGCGTTCTGAGCTTGGAGTTGCGCTTGAGGGATGGTCCGGGCGCTTGAGCAACCCGTGAAGGCGACAAGCAGGAAGGCGATACTTTTTTTCATTTCTTCGCCGGGCTTCGAAGCGTCGGTGCGACGGTCAGGAACTGAAGCTTCGGATTGTTTTCTTGGGCATAGCGCAGGCCCCAGTCGGATTTGAAAAGAATCACCGGCTGTCCATCGCGGTCTTCCAGGCAGCGCGAATCCTCGCGGCGTTCGAAATAATCGGGGTCGAGTCCGGGTCCGACCGCCCAGCGGGCATGAATGTAGGGCAGCCTTTCGATCCTCACGTCGACGCTGTACTCGGATTTCAGCCGCGCCTGAAGGACTTCGAATTGCAGCGCGCCGACCGCTCCGAGAATCGGATCCTTGTCGCCGAACCCACGCTGACGAAAAATTTGCACCACGCCCTCTTCCGCCAACTGATCGAGGCCTTTTTGGAGCTGCTTGCGCTTCATCGGGTCCAGGATCGTGACGCCGGCGAAATGCTCGGGAGAAAACCGGGGCACGCCCTGGTATTCGAACTTTCCGCCGTCGCAAAGCGTGTCGCCGATGCGCAGGTCGCCGCTGGTGTCGAGCAATCCCACGATATCGCCGGGCCACGCCTCTTCGATGATGACCCGTTCCTGGGCGAAGAAGTTGAGCGGTCGCGCGAGTTTGACGTCTTTGTTGAGCCGCGCGTGCTTGACGTTCATGTTGCGGGCGAACTTGCCCGAGCAAACGCGCATAAAGGCCACGCGGTCGCGATGCGCGGGATCCATGTTGGCTTGGATCTTAAAAATGAAGCCCGAAAACCGCTCGTCGGTCGGCTCGATCAGCTCGGTCCCGCCGTTTTCGCGGCCGTCTCCCGATTGATTCGCGGGGAGGTTGCCCACGAGGTTGCAAAGAATCGCCGGTCGCGCGGAGGGCGAGGGGGCCAGCTCGATAAAACGCTGCAGGAATCGCTCGACCCCGAAGTTGTTCATCGCGCTTCCGAAGAAAACCGGCGTGAGTTGTCCCTTGAGAACCTGCTCGAGATCGAAGGGGTCGCCGGCCATCTCGAGCAGCTCGATTTCGGATTTGAATTGCTCGTAGGTCTGTTCGTCGGCCATCATGCCGCGAATGGCTGGGTCGTCGACGCCGGTCACTCCGCGGGGGGCGAGTTTGCCTTTGACGTTCGCTTCGCCTTCGGTTTGGAAAAGGAGGACGTCGTTCGCGTGGCGATCGTAAACGCCACGGAAGCGATCGCCGGAGCCCAGGGGCCAAGTAACCGGGCATGAGCGAATGCCCAAAACTTTTTCGAGCTCCTCGAGCAGATCGAACGGCTCCCTGCTCGGCCGATCGAGCTTGTTCATGAATGTGAAAATCGGAATGCCACGCATGCGGCAAACTTCGAAAAGCTTTCGGGTCTGGGGCTCGACTCCCTTGGCGGCGTCGATGAGCATGACCGCGGCGTCAGCGGCTGTGAGCGTGCGATAGGTGTCTTCCGAGAAGTCCTTGTGGCCAGGGGTGTCCAGCAAGTTAATCTGGAAGCCCTGATATTCGAAATTCAGTACCGATGAGCTAATCGAGATCCCGCGTTGCTTTTCGATTTCCATCCAGTCCGACGTGGTATGCCGCTGGTTCGCCTTGGCGCGCACGGCACCGGCCAGGTGAATGGCCCCGCCGTATAAAAGCAGCTTTTCCGTCAGGGTGGTTTTACCTGCGTCAGGATGCGAAATGATGGCGAAAGTGCGTCGACGAGCGACTTCTTTTGCAATCGGTGCAATCGGTGCGATGGGCGTCAGCCCGGTTTGCGGCTCTGGAGCTTGGGACATTCGGGAAAAATACCTCGCATTTCAGATAGGTTAAAGTCAAGTGCGGCCCAACCTGTGTCCAAATTGACCCGCAAAGTTAAGGTCCTCAGGTAGTGGTAACGCGATGCCGAATAGTTGTGTACAAACTATGAAAGCAGCCATTCTAGCCTTAGCTATACGCATCGATGATGGAAAACCCACCCTGTTGGACGCATTTTCGGACAGCCATGAGATCCGGCTTCTGGAAAGCTCGCTCTCCGCGGGAGTGGATGATCCCCTCAAGTCAATTTACGACCGGCGGGTGGAACAGACTCTCGAGGATGAGAAATTTTCAGACTACGTTGAGGAGCTGCTCTCAAGTCCTTTCGTTAAGCCTGAGATTCAAGAGCACGGGGTCCAGTGGTTGAAGTCCAAGATTCGTATTGAGGAATTTCAGCGAAAAGAGACAGAAGCTGCTAAAATTATAGCGAAATTTGCATTTAATGTTTTTTGCGATGACCCCTCTCGCTTGGAAATGACGCTTGCTGGCCCTTCGGCTCAGGTTAAGGTCAAAGTCGTCGTGGTAGGTTCTCCCTCTGTAAATCACCACGCTGCGTAATCTATTTCTTGCCAGACGGCTTGCCAGCCGGTACTAAGCTTCTAGGATTCGATTAGCTTAGGAGACCTCTCATGGTATCGTTTGGCCCTTCGGTTCGTTTGTGTGTGGTTGGTTTTGCAGCCCTGATAGCGAGTGCGGCTTTTGCCGATACTGCTCCTGATTGCTACGACCGAAATGGCCATGTGATGGCCGTTGACGACGGTCAAGTCCTTCAGCTCAAGCAAAGTGAACCCAATGGCTGGCGCGGTCGCGGGAATGTCGATGGCACCGTGATCCAAGTGGAGCCTGATCACTCCGGGCACAATCACTTCATCGTTCAAATCGGCCCTAATGCCCAAACAGACATTATCGAAATCATCTATAATTACGATTTCGGAGATCTGCCCGCGGTGCAAGTGGGCATGGAAATTCAGGCCTGCGGCGATTTCATTGAGTCTACTGCCCAGAATGGCCCTTATCCTCCCTCTCCAGCGGGCGCGATCCTTCACTGGGTCCATGTCGATCCGGCTCATCGCCATCCCGATGGCTTTGTCATGATCAATGGCGCGGTCTACGGGAGCGATACGACGAACGCCGGGCATGGTCCTAACGACTGATTGATTTGATTTAGTGATTCGGCAGTGATTAAGCACCCCAAGCTCCTCTCTACCGCGTCCGAAATCAAAGAGCTTGCTCAAAAGCTTTCTCAAAGCAACGTCATCGCCTTTGATACGGAGTTCATTCGGGAAAATACTTTTTTTCCCGTTGTCGAAATCATTCAAGTGGCGACGGACTCCGAGTCATGGCTGATCGATGCGGCCGCTTTTAAGAAGGGGCATCGCGCCGGGGTCGCGGGTGCTTTCGATCCGGCCATCCAGCCGCTTCTCCATGTTTTTGCGAACAAGGCGATTTTGAAGATCGTCCATGCTGCCCAAGGCGACCAAGAGTGTTTGTATACGAGCTTCGGGGCGGTAGCGTCGCCGACCTTTGACACTTCAGTTGGCGCCTCCCTTTGCGGTTATGGCGACTCAGTCGGGTTGGGGCGGCTTTTGAAGCTTGTTCTCGATGTCACGATCGGCAAAGGTCATGCGAGAACGAACTGGTCCGTTCGGCCGCTGCCCGCGCAGCTGATGGATTACGCGCACGCGGATGTGGAGTTCCTGGTCTCGCTCGGGAAAGAGCTTTTGAGCCGGCTGGAGAAATTGGGGCGTAAGTCCTGGGCGCTCGAACTTTCCGCGAAATGGGAAGATCCCATGCTTTATCAAATCGATGTCGAGGGTATCGCGCGAAAGCTCGGACGCGGCGGCAAGCTGGATAAGCGCGGCTATTCCGCTCTCTTGGAGCTGGTTCGCTGGCGCGAAGATCGAGTGAGGCATCTGAATCTGCCACGTCGCTGGGTCGCCGACGACGCGGTTTTGGTGGATCTCGCGACGGTGCGTCCTAAAGACATCGAACATCTATCCAGTTTCCGCGGCTTGAACAAAGGCGAGCTTGCCAAGAGCGGCCAGGCGATTTTGGAAGCCCTCGCACGCGGGGCGAAGGCGGCGGAAACGGTGGTTCCGCCGCGCGCGGAACGGCTCGAGGCGCCTTCGCTCGAAGAGTCTCAGGTCTTGGATCTGGTGAAATGCTACGTCGGGATTCTGGCCGATCGCCATCGCATCGCCGCTAAGCATTTGATGACGACCTCGCAGCTTCTCGCCTTGCTCCGGCATAAAATCGAAGCTCCCCAGGATTTGGTGAAGCACGAGATTCTGAGCGAAGATGCCGCGCGTTTGATCGGCGCGGAGCTCATCGCTTTTCTGGCCGGTAAGCGGGGCCTGTTCATTGAGCATAACGGACAGGGCTCGCGCATCGGGATCATGGAACGTGGTGGGGAGCGCTCATGAAACAGAAGCCCCAGTTTTCGGCAGCCTTCCGCAGACGAAGGGCGATGAACTGGCTTACGCTCGGTTTCACCTACTCGACGATGTACATGGGGCGGTACAATCTTTCGTTCGCCAATAAATCGCTTTCGACGATTTACGGCTTCGATAAAGCCCAGGTCGGGACGATTATTTCATCCGGCCTTTTCATTTACGGAGTCTCCGCGATTTTCAACGGCCCATTGGCCGACCGTCTGGGTGGCCGTCGGGCGATGCTCATCGGCGCGACCGGCACGGTCCTTTTCAATTTTCTCTTTGGCCTGGGCGCCTATCTCGGGATCTTGGGGACGGGCGCCTATCTCATCGGTTACTTCGCGATGATCTGGGCGCTGAACTCGTACTTTCAATCTTTCAGCGCTTTGTCTTTGATCAAGGTCAACGCGAGTTGGTTTCACGTCAAAGAGCGCGGCGTTTTTTCGGCGATTTTCGGGACGATGATCCAGGGCGGCCGGATGCTGATTTACACGATCGGTCCGCTGATCGTGCTCTACCTGCCTTGGCAGTGGGTCTTTTTCATACCCGGAGCGCTGGTTTCGGTCATGGCTTGGCTGACCTATCTGAACGTGCGGAACGCCCCCGAGGAATGCGGGCTCGAGCCGATCGATGTGCAAGACGCCACGAGCGGCGATACGGAACCCGTTACGACCCGCTATGTGGTCAAGAAGGTTTTCGGAAGCCCGGTTTTGTTGACGATCGCGGCAGCGGAGTTTTGCACCGGGTTCGTACGGCACGGCTTTGAGCAGTGGTTCCCTCGCTACATGCAGGAGGCGCAAAAGCTTCCGCTGGATTCCCAGGTGTTCAAAGCGGGCGCGCTGGCCGTGGTTTTTGCCGGGGTTTTAGGCGCGTTCTCGGCAGGAACCTTGTCTGACTGGGTTTTCAAGGGCCGCCGTCCCCCGGTCGCGTTTTTGGGATATCTGTTACAGGTCCTTTCACTCGCGGTCGTTTGGCGCGCGCCCGGTTTAAATTGGGTGATCGCGGCTTTCATTACGAATTCATTCGCGATCAGCATGGTGCACTCCATGCTTTCCGGTACGTCTTCCATGGATTTCGGCGGGAAAAGGGCGGCCGCGACCGCCGCCGGCTTGCTCGATGGGATGCAGTATCTGGGCGGTTCGTTCGTCGGCATCGGCCTGGGCTGGCTTCTCGATCACTATGGCTGGAGCGTTTGGGGACCGAGCATGATCGGCTTCTCGGCGATCGGCTTGATCCTGATGGCGTTTCTTTGGAACGCCCGTCCCCGCTAACCATCGTCAGGAACAAAAGCTGCATCGAGTGTGAGCCTACTGGGACACGACTCGATTATGCATGGCATTACGCCACAGGAAATAGCCTCATGAAATTTCACCGGGCATTTGCTGTTTCATTGGCTTTGGCGGCGGCTGGAGCCTCGTTCACGACGATGTATTTCACGCCGCCGCATCGTCATGAGCACGCGCTTGCTTTTCACGACATCGCCAAGCAGGCTTTGCCCGCCGTAGTGAGCATCTCCTCGGTGAAACGAGAGGGGCTGTTTGATTTCGATCGGCGTGCGATCGGCATCGGATCGGGCATGATCGTCCGACCGGACGGCGTGATTTTGACCAATAGCCATGTGGTCGAGGACGCCGAAAAAATCACGGTCACTCTCGGTGACGGCGAAAAATACAAACGCTCGGCTCATGTGGTCGGTATCGATCCCAACACCGATCTGGCGGTGATCCAGATCGATCGCAAGCCGTCGGACCTGAAACATCCGTTCCAGACGGTGGTTTTTGGCAGCTCGAAAGATATTGAGGTTGGAGACCCCACGCTCGCGATCGGCAGTCCGTTCGGGCTGAGCCGTACGGTTACCTCGGGGATCGTGAGCGCGAAAAGCCGAGGAGAGATGGGAATTCTGGATGTGGAAGATTTCATTCAGACTGACGCTCCGATCAATCCCGGCAATTCCGGCGGTCCGCTCTTGAATTCGAACGGGGAAGTGATCGGGGTGAATACGGCTATTTTTTCTCAAGGGGGGACGTCCACGGGGATCGGGTTCGCGATCCCCGCTGAAATCGCGAGAAGCGTTTACCGGCAAATTCTGGCTCAGGGTTACGTGAGCAGGGGGTGGGTGGGATTGGCCGCCCAGGATGTGGATGCGCAGCTGGCCCAATATTTCAAGGTGCCGCGTTCCTCCTCGCAATCCAATGGGGAAGACGAGGAAGCTTCCCAGGGCGCGCTGATCAGCAACGTCGTGCCGAACGGGCCGGCAGGGCGGGCGAAGATCCAGGTGGGCGATGTGATTTTGAAGTATGACGGCAAGCCGGTTTCTACCGCGCGCGAGCTGAAGACCCGTGTCGGAAATACGCCGGCGGGCAAGGACGTGAGTCTCTCAGTGCTGCATGAGGGGCGGGTGAGCGATGTCCAAGTTTCGATACTTCAGCAGCCCGGCACGGGGCCGCGTTCGATACCTCCTCCTCAAATGGCGGGGCAAGTTCCGGGCGCAGCCGGCACCCGTTCCGTCCATCATGCGCCCCATTTGGGCCTTACGGTTGAAGATATTCCGCCGGAAATCGCGTTGTTTCTGCGACTGGGGGCGGACGGTCAGAATGCGCAGAACCCAGCGGGAGCGATCGTTACGGATGTCGAGCCGGGCAGCGCCGCGTTCGACTCCGGTCTTGCTCCGGGCGATATCATTTTGAAGGTCAATCAAACGGACGTGCGAAACGCGCGAGAGTTCAGAAAGGTCGCGAGTGGCTCGAAAGAAGGCGACCTTTCCGTTCTCTATGTGCAAAGAGGCCCGAAGGAGCGGATTTTCGTGCCGGTGAAAAACCTGGGTTAGTCGCCGGTCAAGCCGCGCAACATTTTTTGTATTTTTTGCCGCTTCCGCAAGGGCAGGAGTCATTGCGGCCGATTTTGGGCTCGGTTCGCTGGTAAGTGCCGAGGTGGATGCCTTTCGCATCGAGGAAACGCCACTCGCCATTTTCCTTCTCGAAATAGCTCTGCTCCCAATGTTCCTGGAGCTTGCCTTCGGCGACGTAGCGCGCGCAGAAAGACAGGGTTCCTTTTTCGTCCTCGGGCTTGCCGCCTTCGACGTGGACGATTTGCAATCCCTTCCACTCCGAGTTCTTTGACCAGTCCTCGATCTCCTCGCGTTTGATCTCGTCGCGGGTGCGGCTGTGGTGAGTGTTCAGGACGAAATCGACGTTGCCTTGCGTGAACGCCGTGTAGCGTGCGCGAAGCAGTTCTTCGGCGGTGGTGGCCTTTTTCTTTCCGGAGAGGATCGGGCCGCAGCAGAGTTCGAATTCTTTACCTGATGTGCAAGGACAAACGCTCGATGTCATGGCATTTACCCTATCATGATATTTGGGGAGAAGTGAGCGGATATGTTATAGGTTGCTCATGACGGAAGCGGAATGCCGAAAAAAAGTTCAAGAATCGATGGACGCCATCTACGCCGCGCTTGCCGATACGGACCCGGACGTCGCTGAATGCGACATTGCACACGGGGCGTTAACGATCGTCTTTGCGGATTGCAGCAAATGCATCTTAAGCGCGCAGCCCTCGGTCCGTCAGCTTTGGCTGGCGCTTGCCGCGCTCGGGACGGCCTACCATTTCAATTACGACGAGAAGCTCGGCCAATGGATCGACGATAAAGGCAAAGGGATCGAGTTGATGGCCTTTATGCGCAAATTCCTCAAAGAAAAAATCGGAGCGGACCTGAAGTTCTAGGACCGAGCCTAGCCCTGACGAGCCGCGCGCCGAGCGATCGGCAGATGGTGGATCATTTGGATCACGACGCCATCGGGATCGAGCATGTAGAAAGAACGCGCCCCGTCTCGATGGGTTTTGATTTCTTTTGCGATTTTAACTCCCTGAGACCGAACCCAGTCGTACCATTCATCGACCTCTTCGGCGGATGCGAGGGCAAAGCCGATATGATCCAGCAGCCCGGCTTGGCTGGCATCCGCTGGCGCTTTATGAATGGCCAAATTGTCCTGCCCACCGCTGGTGAGATAAACGTTTTCCGGATCGGGCTCCCATTCGAGTTCCATTTTCAGCACGGTCATGTAAAACCGCTTGGAAATTTGGGGATCACGGACATTTAACGCAACATGGCGCAGGCCCAGGGTTTTCATATTTCGCTTTTTAGGCTAAATAGGCACCCATGTCTACACAAGTCACGGTTTACACCATGCAGAATTGTCCTTACTGCCTGCGGGCAAAAGAGCTTTTAAAGCGGCGTGATGTGGCGTTTAAAGAGGTCCTGGTACCCATGGATGACGATGCTCAATGGGATGCGCTCGAAAAGCGCTCGGGCATGAAGACGATGCCGCAGATTTTCGCGGGCGATCGTTTGATCGGCGGCTATTCTGAGCTTGCCGAACAGGACGGCAAAGACCAGCTCGTTTCACTCAAATAAAGCAAAGGATCGAATATGAAAAAAATCGCAGTGGTGACCGGCGGAGCCAGCGGCATCGGGCTTGAGATCGCCAGAAAAATGCGCAGCGCGGGCTATGCCGCCGTCGCTTGGGATTTGAAGGGCGGCGAGGCGGTTGAAAAGGAGATCGACCTTCCGGTCGTGGCTTGCGACATCACTTCCGAATCCAGCGTCGCCGCTGCTTACGCGGAGACCGTGAAGCGTTTCGGCGAGCCGTCCGTACTGGTCAATAACGCCGGGCTGCAGTTCATGTCTCCGGTCGACGAATTCCCGGTCGAAAAATGGAACCAGCTTATCGGCGTGATGCTGACTGGAACGTTTCTTTGCACGAAAGCCGCGATTCCGGCCATGAAACGGGCGAAATTCGGCCGGATCGTCAACATCTCCTCCATTCACGGCAAGCTGGCTTCGCCCTTCAAGGCTGCCTATGTTTCGGCGAAGCACGGCGTGATCGGTTTTTCGAAAGTCGTCGCGCTCGAGACGGCGGAGCACGGCATCACCGTCAACACTATCTGCCCCGGCTTCGTTGACACGCCGTTGATGCGCAAGCAGGTGAAAACTCAAGCCGAGCTCAATAAGATTTCGGAGCAAGAGGTGATCGAGAAAATCATGCTCGCTCCTCAGTGCATCAAGAAATTCACCTCGACCGAGCAGATCGCGGACATGGTTTTGTTCCTCTGTTCCGACTCGGCATCCACAATCACCGGAGAGGCTTACAGCATGTCCGGCGGTTGGGGCATGGGACAATAGTTTGTCGGGGGATCGGGTCCAGAACGCTCTCGACGATTTTCTCGAGCTCGTTCGAAAAAAGGGACTCGAGCTTTATCCCGCCCAGGAAGAGGCGATCCTCGAGCTTTACTCGGGGAAAAACGTCATCCTCAATACCCCGACGGGCTCGGGAAAATCGTTGGTCGCATCCGCCCTGCACTTCGAGTCGCTCGCGAACGGCCGGCGATCGTACTACACTTCGCCCATCAAGGCGCTCGTAAACGAAAAATTCCTGGCTCTTTGCAAAGAGTTCGGTCCTGAGCGCGTGGGAATGGCCACGGGCGATGGCTCGGTCAACGCGGATGCGCCGATCATCTGCTGCACGGCCGAGATTTTAGCCAATCGAGCGCTGCGCGAAGGCGCTCGGGCCGCCGTCGATGACGTGATCATGGACGAGTTTCATTATTACTCCGATCGCGATCGGGGCGTGGCCTGGCAGATTCCGCTGCTGACGCTTTCGCGCGCGCGGTTTTTGCTGATGTCGGCCACTCTAGGCGATACGGAGTTTTTCGAAAAAGAGCTGACCCGTTTGACCGGGCGGGAGACCGCGCTCGTGCGCTCGACCGACCGTCCGGTGCCGCTTGAATTTCGTTACGAAGAGATTCCCCTTCATGAAACGATCTCGCGTTTGGTGACCACGGGACGCGCGCCGATTTACCTGGTGAACTTCACCCAACGCGACGCGGCCGACGAGGCCCAGAATCTGATGTCGGTTGATTTCAGCACGAAGGAAGAAAAACGCGCGATCGCGGCCGAGCTCGAAGGGGTACAATTCGCGAGCCCGTACGGAAAGGATCTGCAGCGCCTTCTCCGGCACGGCATCGGCTTGCATCATGCGGGTTTGTTGCCGCGCTATCGGCTTTTGGTCGAAAAGCTGGCTCAAAAGGGGTTGCTGAAAATCATCAGCGGGACCGACACGCTGGGTGTCGGGGTGAACGTCCCCATCCGAACGGTTTTGTTCACGAGGCTTTGCAAGTTCGACGGTAGCAAGACAGCGATCCTGTCCGTTCGCGATTTTCAGCAGATCTCGGGCCGCGCCGGTCGGAAGGGGTTTGACGACCAGGGCACGGTCGTAACCCAGGCGCCCGAGCACGTCGTCGAGAATTTGCGGATGGAGCAGAAAGCCGCGGGCGATCCGAAGAAAACGAAAAAAATCGTCAAGAAGAAGCCGCCTGAAAAGGGCTATGTTCCCTGGACCAAGGAAACTTTCGAGAAGCTGGTGAACGGCAAGCCCGAGGCGCTGGTGTCGCGTTTCTCGGTGACGCACGGAATGCTTCTCAACGTGCTTTCGCGGAAAGACGAGGACGGCTGCCGCGCGATGCAGCGCCTGATCCGCGACTGTCACGAAAGCGAGTCCTCGAAGAAACGCCTGCGGAAAGTGGGCTTTCAGCTTTTCCGCTCGTTGGTCGATCGCGGCATCGTGCAGTTCAAGCCCCTCAGGCTCAATGTCGATCTCCAAGAGGATTTTTCGCTGCATCACGCGCTTTCCCTGTATCTCCTGGACACGGTCAAACTTTTGGACCCGCTGCACCCGGATTACGCTTTCGATTTGCTGACGCTGGTGGAGTCGATCATCGAAAATCCCGAGCTGATTCTCATGAAGCAATTGGATCGCGTGAAAAGAGAAGCCATGGCTCGGATGAAGGCCGAAGGCATCGAGTTCGACCAGCGGATCGAGGAGCTCGAGAAGCTCGAGTACCCGAAGCCCAATCGCGACTTCATTTATTCGACCTTCAATGAGTTCGCCGCCCGCCATCCTTGGGTGGGGCAGGAGAATATCCGGCCCAAATCGATTGCCCGGGAAATGTTCGAGTTTTTCATGTCCTTCAGCGAGTATATTCGTGAATACGATTTGCACAGATCCGAAGGGCTCCTTTTGCGCTATCTTTCGGAAGTCTATAAGACGCTCGTTCAAAGCGTGCCGGAGACGGCGAAGAACGACGAGATCCGCTCCATGGAGGCGTATTTCGAGACATTGTTGCGGCAGATCGACTCCAGCCTGATCGACGAGTGGGAGAAATTGAAGAATCCGGCTTGGATCAAGCCCGAATCGCCGGAGGAGGCCGCGCCCGATCTGCCTCTCGATATCACCCGCAATCGTCGGGCATTCTCCGTGCTCGTGCGCAACGAGGTGTTTCGCTTCGTTCGCGCGCTGGCCAGCGGTGATTTCGAGGAAGCGGTGTCGATGACTTCCGAGGGCTCGCGTCGCTGGGGCGTCGCCGAAATCGAAGCCATGGCCCGCGAATATTCGGCAGGGCATCAGCGCCTTTGCACCGACCCCAAGGCCCGCTCCCCGGTTCATATGCGGGTGAAGGAAGAGGGGGCGGACGGAAATCGCGATTTCTGGCAGATCGAGCAGATCCTCGTCGATCCCGAGGGACATAATGATTGGAGCGCGCGCTTTACGATCGACCTTGCCCGCTCGCGGCAGGAAAATCGCATTGTCTTGGGTCTGGACGAAATCGGCGCGATTTAGGGCTAAAAGCCGCTGGATTTCAGACGCCAGACCGAAACCACGGTGCGCTCCGGGGTGCCGGGTAAGGAAAAACCGGGGATTTCTTTCCGGATGAGCACATCGGTCGAAGGGTAAGTGCGCGCGATGAGGTCATCCACGAGGCCGCCTTTGATGCTGATCGCGTAGCCGCCGCGGCTGAAGATTTCTTTCAGCTGGTTTTCGCTAGTGACGACGTTTCTCTCATCGAGTCCTCGCGGCACGATAAGCTCGTAATGATAAACTTTGGCGCGGTTCGAGTAGGCCGAGTCCAGGTATACGGTTGGCCAGTAGGCCCACCAATCGTCCGCGATGATTTCGAGCTGGGCGGGCGATGGGTCGCGCCGGTTCGCCGATCGCGCTTTGAAATCGCTCCGGATCCACTCATACGCCGTTTGCTTGGGCTCTTGCGCGGAGGTGAGATACATGCGGTCGGTCCCGTCCGCGGACGTGAGCAACGGAAAAAAATAGAATCCCGCGGTGATGGCGAGAAAGACGGACGCGGCCATTTCGGAGCGGCTGATGAGCTTTTCCTCGTTATCCAAAACCTCCTGGGCCAGAAGCAGGAAAACCCAGAGCGTCGGGACCCCGAGGCCGAGGACGTAAAAGATATGGCCGCCCGCGATTCCGTATTCACCGGCCACCAGGTAAATCGCGACTACGGATGCCGCCCATGCCGCGACGATGGAAAGCGTTCGTCGCGCTTCCGGGTCGGTTTTCTTTTTCAGCAGCGATTTCGTTCCCGCCCATAAAAGATAAAAGGCAAGTCCCATCCCGGCGGCATCAAGTAGAATAAGCCATGCGATATGCGCGGGAGCGGGAAAAAACTCCACGCCGGTTACCAGCCGCACGACATGGATGAAGAAGGGAATGAACTTCCATGGCATGACGGCTCGCAAGACCGCGGTATGGGTCAGATCGCCATATTCCGACGGGATGTTCCGGCTGAGCAGGTACGCGATGATCGCGCCCGCGACCCCCATCGCGCAGAGGGCTGAAATTTTGACCCCGGTTCTCGCGCGGCCGTTCTCAAGCCAATCCCAGGCGAAAGGAATCAGGATCATCGGGGTAATGAAGATATTCACCTTATGGATGATCACCGCCGCGGCGAGAGTGAGCAGGGCGCCGAGGAGGTTTCGCTTCCAGATGCAGTAGACCGACAAAATCGAAATGATCCCGGCATGGCTGAGGTCCCAGATCAACCTCGATTGCACGATATAGCCGGGCATGCAGCACATCAGAAGCGCGAGCAATACCCCGATCCGCTGTCCCAGGGCTTTGGGCAGAAGCCAGAACGCGAGAACCACTTCGATGAAGCCCGAGAGCATCGCGGGCAATCGAAGCGCGAAAAACGTCGGGCCGAAAATTTTCTGGATCGGGATGATCATCGCCACCAGGAAGGGGCTGAAAAATCGGCCGGTCGGAGTGATCCAGTTCGAATCGAGGCCATCCATCCAGGCTCGGATCTGGTAGGCGACATCGGCCTCGTCCCCGTTGATTCCGGGAATGCGGTCAGCCCAGGCCAGGCGAAAGATCAAAGCGACGAGAATAATGCCAAGCAAGACCGCGCGATCGCGCTTAAAACGCCCAGTAAGTACCATTGCCAACCGAGGAAGAAGTGTTTTCGAAACCTACGTAAACATTCCTACCATAAAAGAACGGCAATCCCAGGTCAAACGTGGTGTCCGAGGTATTCGATGAGCCGAGCGATCCGGCGATGGCCGAGAAGGCGGCGTTGGACGGATAATCCGTCACGAAGGTGTTGTAATTCCCGATCGTAAAGCCGGCGTAAGCGCTGGGACTGCCGCTCGTGCCGGTGATTTCGATCAACGCGCTCAGGTCTTGGGTTGGACAATACCAGCCCCCGCAGTTGGGAATATTCAAGGAAGGGGCGTTGAAGAAAATGCCGTTGGATCCGCTATCGATAAAGCTGCCGGGGTAGTCCTGCCCGCTGCAGCTGATATCGAAGTTTCCCGCGTAGGCGCCGCTGGAAGAGGCGTCGAACGCGGTTACGCCACTGGGTTGATTGTTGGATTGGGTTCCGATTCCCAGAACGAGGTATCCGTCCACGCTCTCGGCCGTGAGCGAAGGTAGGCTGGGAAGCGCCATGATGACGCCGTTATTATCGACCGCTTCCTGCGAAGCGGGATTGGTGACCTGATTGGCGAGACTCACGTTCGTGTAGGCGCAGATCTGGTTCGTGCAACTGTAGTAGATGCCGTTGGCGATTTTCTGGGCGCAGGTTTCGCCGCAGTCCTGCTGGAAAAGGCCGACGCCCAGCACGCCGTTGAATCCGGTGACGGACGGGCTGGCGTCCACGGAGCCTCCGTTGCAGACCGTGACCTGGCCGTAAGAGGGATCGATGAGCTGGATCGGGACTTTGACGGCGGCTTCGGAACCCAGAATCACGTTCGCATTGACCACCGGGCCCCAGTCGGCGGAATTATCCGCGTAGCTCACGCATTCCGCGATCGGGTTTCCCGCCGCGTTCGTCACGGGGGTCAGCGTCGCTAAAAGCCCGCTGTTGACGACGGAGGAAAAAATCCTCAGTCCGTAACTGCCCGTGTCGATCAGAATGTTCGAAATCGTTTGGCAATCGCTTGCGTTGCCGGGATCGCAAAGGGTCACGCTTCCGCAAGGCGTGTTGCCGGAATAGCCTCCGCTCGTCGCGCAGTTCGACGTATTGATGGTAAACGGCAGGACATTGGGGCCGCTGGGAGCCGTGATGCTTGGACCGTTCGGCAGGCCGATCGTCGATAGGGAGGCTCCGTTCGAACCCGCGGTGCAGGAGGTTTCGCTCGTCGAGCTTTTCGTGGAGCATGCGGCGAGCAGCGGGAGCAGGAATAAGAGTAAAGCCTCGTTATTTAATCTCACCGATGTCGACCCCCGGGGGGATTTCGCCCGGCAAGTAGGCGCGGCCTCTTTGGCTTCTCATATGGCCCGAGGATTCGACCACTAGGCCGTCGGTTTGGACGACGCTGGCGCGTCGTCGACCCAGCGAGCGGCTTTTTTTGGCCTCGGATTGATATTCTTGGTAGTGGCTGCCTAAAAGTTTGGCCAGGTCGGGGCGGGTCAGTCCTTCCCAGGTCACCGCGAAAACTTTTCCGGTCGCGGTTGAAATGTATTCCCGTACCGTGACCGCGCCCGAGTCCAGGATGCTCACCGTATAAGGTGTCCCTTGGGCCGACGGGGCAAGGGCTTTGCGGGTCGCGACCATGGCGCTTCGGTCCGATTCGATGGAATCCGCGCTCCCTCCCAACGAGGCTAGGCTCGGTGGGCAGAGCAAAAGAAGGGTTGCGGCAATCCATGTGAGATCTTGCATGAGCTTATTCATATTGGTTTCACGATATCACAAGATTAAAATTCCTAATAAAATCAATACAGTTAACTCAGGGGAAGTGGAGTGTCTTGCGCGGTTTCTCCGAGGAAGCTATAGTCCGAGCCGAAGGCGGAAGAATACCTATGCAATCCACGACCCTAACGCAGCTCAAGAAGACGCCACTTTTCGCGGATTTTTCGGACGACGAATTGACCGATATTCTTGATTTGACGAAGCGCGACGTTTTTAACCCAGGTGACTCCCTGATCTCGCGTGGAGAAGCTCCGTCTCAGTTTTATTTGATCCTTTTTGGCTCGGTTCAGGCTCATCTGAGCAATCCGCAAGGGGAGCGCGAAATGATCACCGTTTACGGCTCGGGATCCACTCTGGGGGTGGCCGGCGTCGTTTCGGGCCAGCCTTGGGCGATCGACGCGGAGGAGGTGGAGCGCTCGGAGATCGTCGTATTTCCGTGGAAGGAGCTGGATCGGTATTTTTCGTCCCACGCCCATGTGGCGGCGAAGTTTTATCGCGCCTTGGTCAAGCAGATCATGCATTCGTGGAGCCTGGCTCCCGAGGAGCTGCTGCGCATTCGCCAGGCTTCTTGTATTGATACGCTTTTGCGCGCATTGATGTAAGATAGGACTTGCATGACGTTTTTGGAAAAGTCGAAAGGCGAACTTTCGGTCAGTGACGAGCTAGCGATCGGCTTGATGAGCCGGCTTGACGCTTTTTGCGCCTTTGCGAAGGCCGAAGGCATCCTGATTCGTCCCTATAGTGCGCGTTGCATTCAGGATTTTCGCCACTATCCGGCCGACGTCCAGGCCGCGATCTATCAGCGGTTCGGCTACTACTTGGAAGCGGTTGAAAGCGTTGTGGCGAGCGGGATTTCGCTTCAGGATACGCCTCGAGCCTTGTGGCATCTGTTCAAGCTGCGTGGCCTTCGTCCCACGAGCGACCTGTTCTCGACCATTTCGGATGGAAGCGTCGTTGAAGTCTACCTGCCGAACCATACTCAGTGGTATCGAAGCTTTAATTATTACGAATACACGAGCTACAGCTTGGGTGATTTGATTTGCTATAAATGGAATCAGTTGTTCGAACATAATGAGGCTCTTGCGGGTTACATCGCGGAAACGAGCGAGGAGATCTTCTGCGAGAAGGTCAAATGCTCGGTATTTCCGTCTTTGGAACCCGCGGTTTCCCGGGAGCTTTTTTCGGACCAGAAATATGTCGGGAAGTTAGAGTTGAAAACCATGTCCCCCGTCCTGGATGCGGACGGATATACCGAGGCTCTGGCGGTCGTTTGGAACATGGAATTATTGAAAGATGCAGAAAAATCTAATCACACGGGATCGTCTCATTCTGTTTCACATCGTGAGCCATTGATCGATCCTATAAGATTAGTGTAGGATGAGGTCATGGCTATCCCAGAAATGATTGAGAGACAGGCACGTAAGGAATTCTTCAAGGCAGTTGGCCGCTATCTTCACAGCAAGCGAGAGAAAGCTGGTTTGACTCAGTTTCAGGTCGCCCAGATTTCAGGCTACACTCCCCAATTTATTTCCAACATTGAATGCGGGGCGGCATTTCCGCCTTCTCCTTTGTTAACTAAAATGATCGAGACTTACCGTATTCCCCAGGATGAGTTCATGATGACGGTGATGAACTTCCAGATGGACTTTTACAAGCAAGTCTACTTTCCGCAAAAGAAGCGGAAGCGCGGCTAACCGGCTTTCCTGAGCTTTTGAGCGCCGCAGCGGGCGCGGACCTGTTCAACCATTTTAATGTAAATGTCGGAAGAGAACGGCAGATTCCTCTCCACGGTCTGCAATTGAGCAGGCGTGAATTTATCCAAAAACTGGAGGCCTTCCTCGAAATGCTCCACATCGAGCGTGCAATGCGCCTTGATGAAGTTCGAGGCTTTTTCGCCGTAAGTTTTGTAAACGGTCGCCGCCGGCCTTTCGAAGGCCGTTGCCGCGAGGCCCTCGAGGGGAAGGGCGTAGCCGAAGAGAGCGAATGGCCCTTCTTTTTGGATTTTATAAAAGAGGGTCTGATAATAGGCGGAAGTTTCCGTTAGCTCGGCGAACTGCGAAATATCGAAGCCCAGCGCCCGGACGTCGCTCAGCGCGAGCAGCTGATGGCCTTTTTCCTCGTTGAGGCCTTCGATCAATTTGACGTGTAGAGCTTCTTCTTCCAGGGAGCAGCGTGATGCCGCGAAAGCGATCGCTCTCGTGATGTTGCAGACATAAAAGTAGGTTTGGGCGATGTAGTTGGAATAGAAGTCCAAATCGTCCCATGGGGCGGCGTTAACCGCCTGGGAGATTTTCTTCACGCAATCACGGGCTTGTTGACGGACTTTTTCGATCTGAGTCATGTTTTTCTCTCCTAAAAGTTAAGCCGCCCGGCGAACGGCGGCACGCGGTTCTTTGCCGATAATTTCCCGCCCGTTCCAGAGGTCGTTCATGGGTTCAAGCAGTTCCTCCCGCGAGGCTAGCTTGATCGTGTTCCTGAAAAATCCCACTAAGTCGCTTTCTTCCCCGTGAACGATTACGTTTCGCATCAACGGAATCGCGCCCCAATTGTAAGTGAGGTCGTTCAGGCCTTTGGTATTGCGCATGTTGCCGGTCATCACGCTGGCGTCGCTGTCGAGGAGCGCGCGGGCGCTCAGCCCTACCAGGAGATCTTTCACCGGGAGTTCGCATTCCTTGCGGAACCGGGGCATCACGGTGAAGTTGCTGCAAACCAGGACGTCGGTTCCGTAACGGGTGAGGCTCTGGATCGCGAGCTCAGGCCAGTACTGAAAATAGGAATCGTCTTGAAAGCATTTCTTCGACAGGTCGACGCGGGTGAGAAAGGTCATGGCCGCGACTTCGTCGTCGCGGAATAGCGTTAGAATTTCGTCTTGCCGGATGAATGGGTCGGAATGGAGCTGGCCCATGTCGGCGACTTCTTTGAGCACGGGACTCCATACCGACTGCCAGGCCGCGTACGCCGCCTCGTAGAAGCGGGAGTTTTCGGAAAGGGCGCTCTCCCGCCGGAGTAAATAAACTTTCCATGGGTGGGTCATGACAATCATTTCGGTTGGGGGCGCCCAAAGCTTAGTAAATTTTATTTTAAACATAAAAATTATAATATTGATTCTGTACTCAAATAGTCCAAGTCGTTGCTTGCAAAAGGGAAAATAATGGCCGGCCGGTAGCTGGCTGTGGTAATCCCTTCCTATGAGAAAAAGCGGAATCGGTCTGGGCCTGCTTGGCGGCCTTTTGCTGGCGAGGCTGGCTCAAGCCGGCTGTTCGGAAATGAGCGTCTGGGACCCGGCGATGGGAATGTGCATGCCTTATCCGATGGCGGGGATGCCCATGAGCATGGCTATGCTTCACGGGAATGTTTTCGGTACCCGGATCTGGGAGGAGGGGCCGCGCGGCCGTGACGCCTATGCTTCGACCAGTATGGTGATGGGCGATCTCGGAACGAGCATCGGAGATCGCCATTATCTGAACGTGGATGTGATGGCAACGGCGGAGAAGTGGACGTTTCCCGATCAAGGCTATCCGCAGTTTTTGCAAATCGGCGAAACCAATCAGCAAGGCGTTCCGTTCATCGATGCCCAGCATCCGCATAGTTCGCCCATCATGGGGCTGACGCTATCGGATACGATCGCTTTGGGGGCTGATCGGAATTACTTGAAAGTTTTTTTCGCCCCTCGAGGCGAGGCGACGGATGGACCGGTCGCTTTTATGCATCGGGTGACGGGAATGGCCAATCCGGATGTTCCGCTGGGCCACCATATCGGGCAGGATGTGGGACATATTTCGAGCACGGTAATTGGAGCTTCGATCAAGCTCGACAAGACGCGAATCGAGCTTTCCACCTACCATGGCGCGGAGCCCGAACCCGAGAACGTGGACCTGCCGATCGGCGTACCCGATTCGGTTTCGGTTCGTTTGATCGAGGATTTGTTTCCGGGTTGGTCGGCGATGGTTTCGGCGGCGCGCGTCGATTCGCCCGAGCCGGATCAGCCGAGCGTGCTCTTCGAGAACCGTTATTCGGCGTCGGTTTACTCGCAGGTATCTTTCGGCGCCGAGTGGAGTTTCTATAACACCCTGATTTACGGGGCAGTGACGCAATACGATTCCGCACCGGTTTTGTCGTCGTTCGGAGAGGAATTTCTGTTGAAAGGCGATCGTCCCAGAATTTGGGGGCGGTTCGAGGTTTTGCAGCGGACTTCGGCCGAGCTCGAAATCCCGGGCGCGCTTCATCCCAATGACGGGCAGTGGGTGGCCGCGGCGACGCTGGGCTATACGCATCGAATGGCGTCGATTCATTTTGACGAACAGGGCGACGGCATCGAGCTCGGATTGGGCGGCTCGGTCACGAAAGATTTTGTGCCCGGAGATTTTATCGGCGCATACGGCGGCAACCCGTGGAGCGGAAAGATATTCCTGCAGCTGGGGGGCATGCAAATGTGGGGGATGACGCCTTAAACGTAGGACGTTTAAGGCGTCATCCTACGGTCTACAGCATGGGACCGAGGATACGGCCGATTCCCTCGACGAAGTCCGAGTACCATCCCTGCTGGAGCGGCTCCTGTACGCACCGTTTGCGTAAGGCCTCGAACCAGTGGCTGATCTTGATTAGGCTGTCGGCCGAATACAGGAATAAGCCGAGCTCGTAATTCAGGAGCAGGCTTCTCATATCGAAGTTGGCCGAGCCCACGATCGCAAAGAGATCGTCAATGATGATGGCCTTGCCGTGCATCATTTTGTCGGGGAAGTAGAAGATATGTCCGCCGGCGCGTTCGACTTGTCGCAGATAGCTCCCCCGACAGAGATCGGTTAAAGGATGGTTCGAGCGTTTCGGCAGGATGATTTTCACGTCGACTCCTTTCTTCGCGGCGATTTCCAGTGCCTTGGAGAGGGTCTCATCCGGGATGAAATAAGGGGTCGCGATCCAGACTCGGGTTTTCGCGGCGAAGATCGCGGAGGCGATCGAGTCATAGAGCGGGTCGCCCGGAACGTCGGGCCCGCTCGCCACGACCTGGACGGTTTCGCTTCCTGGCAAGTCCAGAGGAATGTCGGTGCGCGGGGGGAGCTTCTCTTTTGCCGCGAACTCCCAATCCTCGATGAAGAGAGCTTCGAGATCCTGGACGCCCGGGCCGCAAACATGGACGGACAGATCGACCCATCGCTGGCGGTAGTGATCGGAACCCATGTATTCACGAGCGAGATTCATCCCGCCTAAAATCCCATCGCGTCCGTCCACGAGAACAAGTTTTCGGTGGTTTCGCAGATTGGAGTGCCCGAAGAACGGAATATGGATGATCGGAAGGAAGAAGGACATTCGGCCGCCGGCCCGAATGAAGGACTTCAGCCGGAATTTCAGGGTCCAAAACGACCCGAATCCGTCGAGCAGCAGCCGAACTTGCACGCCCGAGCGGGCCTTGGCTTCGAGCGCGGCCATGATTTCTTTTCCGACCGGATCGAGTTTTAAAATGAAGGTCGTGATGTGAATTTGCTTTCTCGCCCCGCGGATGAGCTCCATCAGGACTTTAAACGCGGTTTCGCCGGTGTCCAAAAAGGCGAGTTGATTGCCGGAGGAGGGGTTGGGAACTCCCGATGCGAGCAAGAGTCGCTCCGAAGACGTGACGGCGGACGGAGTGAGCGGGTAAGGGACCGGGGCGTAGACGGCCCGTTTTTCCCATTGAGGAGATCTGATTTTTCGAAAGCCCAGGAAAATATAGAGAGGAATGCCGATATGCGGAACCAGGATAATGGTCAGTAGCCAAGCCAGAGTGCTTCCGGGAGCCCGGCGCTGGCGCAAAACCTGTGAAATGAGAAAGATCCCGAGAAGAAAGCTGGAGATCGAAAGAAGGTACTGAATCGTCCACATGAAACAGTTTTATTCGAAAGCGGCATTAATGACAAATCACGTCCGCCGGCGCGCTGACTTTGGCATGGCCATTTTCGGCGAGGGGCGCCAGCTTCATTCCGATGCAGATGAAGCCGGCAAGGATGAGAAGCGCGGACGAAAGCCGCGGAACGCGGGTGAAAATCGGCGTCAGCCATCTCCGGACGAGCCACGGGGCCGCGGCAAGGGCGGGCAAAGTCCCAAGCCAAAACATCAAAAGAAAACCGGCCCCGGCAACGGGGCTTCTCAAGGTGGTCGCGCCGAGAACGAACGCGTGGAGCCAGCCGCAGGGCAAAAGAGCGGAGAGCAACCCGGCGCGCGCGGCTTGGAAGGGTGAGCCGCTTGAGGTGCGCGAAAGGGCAGGATTGAAGAGGCGCATAAAAACACTTCTCGGTAGCCATACGAAAGACCCGAAGTGCGGAGCGCGCCCGCCCCCATGCCATGTTTGGATTCCCATGTTGATGAGCAAAGCCCCGATCAGAACCGCGGGAACCCAGGAAAGCATACCCGACGTGGTATCAACAAAAAGCTGCGCTCCCAGTTCGCCGGCGAGAGCTCCTAAGGCCAGATATCCCGTCAGCCGCCCTAAATGGTACTGAATGACGTCCTTGCCGGAGCGGGTCGTCGCCGCAACGAGCCCGCCGCACATGGCCACGCAATGTCCGCTTCCGGCTAGACTTGCGACCATAACCGCAAGCGGCACGAAGCTCCGTGAGTTGACCAGCTCAGAGATAAGGCCCGACAAGGCGCACCTCCTTCACGGTGACTGATTCGGCGGCTTGAGAGTGGCTCTGTTCGTCTCGAGCGACGAATTCCAAGTGGATCGAGCCCTTGCCTTGCGTCAGAAGTTTTCTGGGAACGCGGATAAAGAGATCGGCTCTTTCGGATTCGCCTCCGCCGAGGCTTGGCGCAAGGTTGGAAACCACGATCGTCACGCCGCGCCCGGCCTCCGCGGGTGGAACCCGGATTTCGACGGTCTGGGAGTCGAACGATTGGTTACGGAGTTCCATTTTGTAGTGGTTTAGAATCTCATGCGTGTCGCCGGGCAATTCCTGATAGGGGGCTTCCGGCGCGCGGATCAACTGAAGCGCAAGCGTTGTCCGTCCATGAACCGTCAACGCGAGTCCGCCCAAGCATGCGCTCAGCAGAGCCAGGTAAATCCAGCGGCGCAGGCTTTTCGGTTTTTCGGAACCGGGATTGGCAAGGGCCGCGGCCGTGCCGTAGCGAATGAGCCCTTCGGGCTTTTTCAGCCGGCGCATGACCTCGTCGCAGGCATCGATGCAGGCGGTGCAGGCGATGCATTCGAGCTGCACGCCGCGCCTGATGTCGATCCCCGTGGGGCAAACCTGCACGCAGCGGTAGCAGTTCACGCAATCGCCTTGAGGCCCTCCAGCGGATGTGCCTCTGCGCGGTTCCCCGCGACGGGCGTCGTACACCACCGCGACCGATTGATCATCCATCAGGACGGATTGAAAACGGCCGTACGGGCAGACGATGGTGCAGAATTGCTCGCGAAACCATCCGAAATCAAAAAGCACCGCGCCGGTGAAAAGCGCCATGAAAAGAAAGCTGCCGGGATTGTCCGACGGCGCGCTCGCGACCATTTTCTCGAGCGCTGCCGTGCCGACGAAATAGGCAAGGAAACTATGGCTCAAGACCAACGAAATCGAGCCGAACAGCGACCACTTCAGCGCCTTTCGAGCGAACTTCGGGAGGCTCCACGGCGCCTCATCGAGTCGTCTTCTCGTCACTGCGTCGCCTTCGATCCAATTTTCGATTCTTCTGAAGACCGAATCGATGAAAACGGTCTGAGGGCAGGCCCAACCGCACCAGGCCCGTCCCCAGATCGCCGTGACAAATGCCAGGGTCATCGCGGCGCCGCCCGCGACGAAAATCAGCATCGGGGCGTCGTGCGCCCAGAAGGTGATGCCGAAGATCGCAAACCTCCGGTTCGGCACATCCAGCAGCAATGCCTGGTGTCCTCCGATCCGAAGCCATGGCAAAGCGAGAAAAACGAGAATTAGGATCGCTTGCAGCGCGGTCCGCCGACGGCGAAAGAAGCCCTTCACATCGGCCGGATAAAGCCAGATGCGATGCCCGTCGTCGTCAGTTGTGGCCAGTCTCGCGATCGGTAATTCTCGATCAGCCATGGGAACTTACTCCTTGTACAGCTCGCCCTGCGCGGCTTTGGCATTCGGCGGATTGGATCCGCGGATCGAACGGATATAGGCAACCACCGAGTGGATCTGCTGGGGCGTGAGCAAGGGGCCCCAAGGCGGCATTCCCTTTTCCGGTATGCCGTTCGTGACGGTCTGGGCGATTTGCGCGAGCTTTCCGCCATGCAACCAATATTCATCCGTCAGATTGGGGCCGATCAGCCCCTGGCCCTGGGCTCCGTGGCAAACGGCGCAGCGGTTTTGGAAGACCTCCTTGCCGGCTTTGATCTGCGCGGGCTCTTTGACCAGCGCGAGCAGATCGGCTTCGGAAACAGTCGCGCTCTTGCTGGCCTCATTGGCGAGGATGATGTCGAGTTTGGCTTTCTCGGCCTGATACTCCTCTTGGATCGATCGTCCATCCATCCATTGGTACCAGATGAAATACCCCGCCGCGAAAACGATCGAGGCGTAAAAGAGGTTCAGCCACCAAGTCGGCAGCTGATAATCGTATTCCCGGATTCCGTCATACTCATGATCGGTCAGATTTTTTTGTTCGTCGTCTTTCTGGGTCATGACTGGGTTTCTCCGTCTTGATGATGGTCTTGAAGAGGCAGGTCACTCAGCCGCGAGTAAACTTCGCGGCTTCCGGACCGGAAAATCCAGGCGATCGTTCCGGTGAAAACTCCCATGAACAAGAGCAACCCGACGCATGACAGCATGGGCAGCTGGTAATGCGCCGCTAAGACATCGCGGATCACGTTCATTGGATGAGTCCTTTCTTGAAGTCCGCGCCGAGGCGCTGGAGATAAGCGATCAAGGCGATGATGTCCTTGTCTTCGGTGTCCGCCGGCACGCCTTGGGCAACGAGCCCGGAAGCGATCCGATGCGCCTCTTCATGCGCGAGGTCGCTCGCATGCTCCACCTCGTCGTCGGTGTAGGGGACGCCCAGGGATTTCATGACCTGAAGTTTCTTCTTCAGCACGTCAAAGTCGATCTTGTCCCGGTAGAGCCAAGGATAGATCGGCATGATCGAATCCGGCGTCACGTCGCGCGGATCCATCATGTGGCGATAATGCCAGAGGTCGGGATATTTGCCGCCGACTCGCGCCAGGTCGGGACCGGTACGCTTCGATCCCCATTGGAACGGGCGATCGTAGACCGATTCCTCGGCTCGCGAGTAGCTGCCATAGCGCAGAGTCTCCGAAATCAGCGGACGGACCATTTGCGAGTGGCAAAGATAACAGCCTTCGCGAACGTAAATGTCCCGGCCTTGGAGCTGCAGCGGGGAGTACGGCTTGACCGCCGGATTCACCGCGACGTAGTCCGAGGAAAGCACGGCGGGCGTCAGTTCGATGAAAGTACCCACCGCGACCGCTACGAAGCTCAGCACGGCAAACAAGCCTGGAAGCCCTTCGAGGATCCGGTGAGGTTTGCGGCCCAGCATTTCGAACGTCGGTTCGAGCAGTTTCGGGGCACGAACCACGACCGGTTCGACCTCTTTCGGCGCCAGCGCGATCGTTCGGTAAATATTGTAGAGCATGATCACGAAGCCGGAGAGATAGAGCGCTCCGCCGACGGCGCGAACGTAGTAGAGCGGGACGATCCGCGTGACCGTCTCGATAAAGTCCGGATAGACGAGCTTGCCGGACGCGTCGATCGCCCGCCACATCAAGCCTTGCGTGATACCCGCCGTCCACATCGAGATGACATAGGTCAGGGTACCCAGGAACCCGACCCAGAAGTGCAGATTCGCCAGCTTCTCGCTGTAAAGTTTCGTGTTCCAAAGTCTCGGCACGAGCCAGTAGACCATCGCGAAGGTGATAAAACCGTTCCAGCCCAAGGTACCGCCGTGGACGTGACCGATGATCCAGTCGGTGTAATGGCCGACCGCACTGATCGATTTGATCGAAAGCAAGGGACCCTCGAGGGTCGCCATCCCGTAAAAGGTCAGGCCGGCGACGAAGAATTTGAGGATAGGCTCGGTTCGTACGCGGTTCCACGCGCCTCGCAAGGTGAGTAAGCCGTTGATCATGCCGCCCCAGCTCGGCGCGATCAGCATGATGCTGAAGATCATGCCGAGGGTTTGCGCCCACTCCGGCAGCGCGGTGTACAGAAGGTGATGCGGGCCGGCCCAGATATAGATGAAAACCAGCGACCAGAAGTGCACGATCGACAGGCGGTAGCTGTAGACCGGGCGATCCGCGGCTTTCGGCAAAAAGTAGTACATGAGGCCCAGGAACGGGGTGGTCAAGACGAAGGCGACCGCGTTGTGGCCGTACCACCACTGAACCAGCGCGTCCTGCACGCCGGAGTAAATCGGGTAGCTCTTCCACATCGAGACCGGGATTTGGATGGTGTTGAGCACATGCAGAAGGGCGGTGGTCAGGATGGTGGCGATGTAAAACCAGATGGCGACGTAGATGTGTCTCTCGCGCCGGATTTGAATGGTCTTGAAGAAATTGAAAGCGAAGATCACCCAGATGACATTGATCGCGAACGCGATCGGCCATTCGAGCTCGGCGTATTCTTTACCGACCGTATAGCCCAGAGGCAGAGTGATCGCGGCGGCGACGATGATGAGTTGCCAGCCCCAGAAGTGGACTCGGCTCAGGAGGTCCGAATACATCCGGGTCTTGAGCAATCTTTGCATCGAGTAATAGACGCCCGCGAAGACCGCGTTGCCGGCGAAAGCGAAAATCGCCCCGTTGGTATGCACGGGCCGGAGACGGCCGAAAGTGATCCATGGCAAACCCAGATTCAATCGCCAGTTGGCCAGCTGGGAGGCGATGAACACTCCCGCGAGCATGGCGATAAAGCCCCAGATGAGGGTGGCGTGGACGAATTTTTTGACGATATCGTCGTCGTAGGAAAATGAGTCGAACTCTTGTGCTTTCTCTGGTTGGTTCATGCGTTGCCTTTCTTGTCATTTGGCGTTGGCGGAGTTGAAAGTTCGTCGTCAATCAATATTCGGTGTGCGGGCGTTTCCAGGTCGTCGTATTGCCCGCTGAGGGTGGTCCTCACGAAGGCGAACAGGAACCCGAGTCCCATCAGCAGCGCGATCGGCATGATAAGGTAAATCACGCTCATACATCGCCCTCCTTGTCGGATAGCGCGGCCCGAAGTTTCCGGGTTCCGGCGGTGGAAGAGGCAAAAAGCGTGAGGGCGCTCAAAGGCATCAGGATCGCCGCGAAGAGCGGATTGACCTTGCCGGAAATCGCGGCGACGGTTCCAAGCGCGTTGTAAACCAGCGAAAAAGCGAAGCCGCGATGAATGACCCGGACGGTTTCGCGCGCGACCGTGATCAGCCGGACGATGGGCGCTACACCGGCCTGGCATTGATACACGTCCGCCGCGCGCATCGAGATTTCCATGCCGCTGTGGACCGCGACGCCGACGTAAGCCGCCGCAAGCGCCACCGCGTCGTTCGCGCCGTCGCCTACCATCAGCCCGAAAGGTAAGGTTTGAATCAGCTCGCTCTTGCTTTCCGGCGTCGCCGAAGAGATCGCGTTTTCCGGATCGATTTGTATTTCTTTTGCGACTTTAAGGACGGCCGGGCGGCGATCGCCCGAGAGGATTCCCACGCGAAGGCCCATTCTCTTCAGGGCCAGGACCGATTTCCGGGCGTCCTTTCGGAGCGCGTCGCCCAGCAAAATCCGATCGATGGGCTTCCCGTTTTTCTCGATGACGACCTGAGTGGTGTCTTCGTTCTCGGCGCCGGAGTCGCCCGCCGATCTGAGTGCGTAGAGATCGCCATTGACCCGGGCCGAAACCCCACGTCCGATCTCTTCACGGAAATCTTCGATCCGGATACTTTCATCGGAGGTGATTTGACGTCGGGCCAGGTACCTGCAAATGGCTTGGGCGATCGGATGGGCGGAGCGGGATTCGATAGCGCGCACCGCTTGCAGGGTGGGGAGGTCGTTGGATGCCCAGTCGAGCACTTCAAAATCACCCGTCGTGAGCGTGCCGGTTTTGTCGAGCATCACCGAATCCACGCGGGCAAGTTTTTCGAGGGTGTCGGCGCCTTTGATCAAGATGCCTTCCTTCGCGCATCGGCCCATCGTGACGCTGAGGGCGAGCGGGGTCGCGAACGCGAAGGCGCACGGGCAGGCCACGATCGCCATCGCGAGCGCCCGGCTGATGGCTTCGTTCACCCCGCCGAAATGCCAGCCCACGGCGAAAGCGACCGCGACGAGCGCGAGCGAAACAAGAACGAAAATCCGCGAGATCGAATCGGTAAAGGCCACGATCGGGGCTTTGCGGGTGAGGCTTTCTTCCATCGAGCGCAGAATCTGGCTCAGGCGCGTGGCCGATGCGCCGGCGCGAACTTCGATTTCGAGCGGGCTTTGCTGATTGAGCGTGCCCGCGAAAATCAGGCTGCCGGGTTGCGCGAGCTCGTGCCGGGATTCCCCGGTCAGAAGAGAGCAGTTGAGCGTGCTGATTCCTTGGCGAACCACGCCGTCGACCGGAAAGCATTCGCCGGCGAGAACGAGGATGCGGTCACCTTCGTGCAGGTCGTCGGTTTTAACTTCCTCGAACCGGTCATTCGCTGCGGCTGACGACGGATCGGGGCTCGCGACTTTGCGCCGGGCCCAGGATGGGGTGAGAAAGTGCACGAGGCGGGAGGCATGCAAGGCTTCCTGCTGGGTTTTGCGCAGAACGTAGCGGCTGGAAAGCAAAAGGAAAACCAGTGCGGAAACCGTGTCGAAATAAACGTGGTGGGAGCCGATGGCCAAGCTCGCCACGCTGGCGAAAAATGCGACCAAAAGGCCAAGGGCGATCGGGATATCGATCGAAAGCGCGTTCGATCGAAGTGCCGCCCAGGCGCTCCGGTAAAAAGGATAGGCGCAGTACGTGGCGACCGGAAAGCAAAGGCCGAAGCTGATCCACTCGAAGCTTTTCGCGAACGCGCCGGTGGCGCCCGCGTAAATCGAGATCGCCAGAAGCATGATGTTGCCGGAAGCCGCGGCCGCGATCGCAAGTCGGATCAGGGCCCGGCGATTTTCACGGGTTTCAAGCCGGAGCGAGTCGTCCTGTCTCACGGGATGGGGGCGGTACCCGATTTTGGCGAATTCGCGCGCCACCTGCGCGAAAGAGCCGGTTGCCGACATTCGTACGGTGGCAACCGCGTGCCCGAGATCGAGACGGACGCTCTTGGCGCCGGGAACCCAGGTTGCGACCTTCTCGGTCAGCCAAACGCAGGCGGTGCAGTGCACGCCTTCGAGATAAAATTGCATGATCCGGTCGCCGCTGTCGCCTTCCGCCGGCGTGGCGTAAAGCGCGACGAACGCCGGATCATCCAGGTGACCGTAAAGATCGGTGTTGTCTTCGCGAACCAATGCCGGACCGCTTTTCCGGATGCTGCGGCCTCGGTCGCGTATCCGGTAAAAGTCAGAAAGCCCCTTTTCCTGAAGGAGCGAGTAAACCCACTCACAGCCTTTGCAGCAAAACCGCCCCGAAGAGGGAAGGCCGCAGTGAAGACAAGTCTTCTCCGCGACAGCGGCCGCTAGGCTGGCAGATGCCTCGACTTGCATAAAACGCCGTCTTTAGGCCGATCGTTTTTGAAGCGCGGGTTTCGAATCCTGCGCGATGGGAGCGGGGGGAACCGAAAGCCCGACTATCGCGATGAGCGAGGTCATGAATAAAACGACTCCGAGCGCGGCCACCCATTGTTGACCGTAAAAACCGCTTCCGATCATGACGAGAGACCCGAGCAACAAAGCTCCGGGCAAGACATAGACTAACGGGTTCACTTTGGATTGAGGCATAACATTCTCCTGTTCTCTTAATGCATCGAGATAGCAGGAGGCATGCCAATGAAAACTAAGGGTTTTTTTGGGTTCAGCGCGATCCCCGCGAGACGATTTGTCTCGCGGGGGTCGCAAATTGTCCAGCCCGGCTTAGCTGCTTTCGTGTTCGTGCGAGGAGCTCAAATCCTCTTCTTCCGGCGAATCCTGTGAGATGAGGCCGTACTCGCGCTCTTTGCGGTACAGGGTTCTGCGGTTCATTCCGAGAATCTGGGCGGCCTTGTCTTTTCGCCCGCCCGTTTTTTCCAGGATTAGCTTGATGTAGCGCTCCTCGAGCTGCGTGACGGTCGGGAAATCGCCGACGGAGTTGGCGAAAAATCCTTCCGCGCTTTCGGTCTCGGGCGTCGGGATATCGCTTTCGTCGATCAGGGTTCCGGTCGAAAGAACGACCGCCCGCTCGACCACGTTCTCGAGCTCGCGAACGTTGCCTTCCCATTTCAGGGATGTCAGTTTCGCGATCGCGCGTTTAGTGAAGCCTTTGATTTTCAGGTTGTTCGTAGCGGCGTACTTTTTCAGGAAGTACTCCGCCAGAAGCGGGATGTCTTCCTGTCGGTGGCGCAGCGGCGGAATCACGATCGGAATGACGCTCAACCGGTAATAGAGGTCGTCCCGGAAGCGGCCGTCCTTCATGGCGGCTTTCAAGTCTTTGTGGGTCGCGGCGATGATACGCACGTCGACGTCGCGAGCGATGTTTTCGCCCACGGCGCGGACTTTCCGTTCTTGAATCACGCGCAAAAGCTTCGATTGCAACGACACGTTCATGTCGCCGATTTCGTCCAGGAAAAGGGTGCCGCCTTCGGCTTCCTCGAAGAGACCGCGCTTTCGTTGGATCGCCCCCGTGAACGAGCCTTTGGCGTGGCCGAAAAGCTCGGATTCGAGAAGGTTCTCGGGAATGGCCGTGCAATTGATCGCGATGAACGGCTTGTGGGCGCGGGGGCCGTTTTCGTGGATCGCGCGGGCGACCATTTCCTTGCCGGTACCGCTTTCGCCGGTGATCAGGACGTTGGCGGTCGCTTGCGAGACGCGCCCGACGAGGTCGAATACCGCCTTCATCCCGGCGCTTTTGCCGATGACGTTTCCGAGGCTCCAGTTGCGTTTGACCTCTTGCCTGAGCGCGGTGTTGTCGCGTTGAAGTTTCCGGTGCTCCATCGCGCGGTCGACGTTGACCGACATTTCCGCGAGCTTCAGCGGCTTGACAACGTAATGAAACGCCCCTTTCTGCAAGGCTTCGATCGCGGTTTCGATGCTGCCGAAGGCGGTCATGAGAATGATGGGGATCTCGGGTCTCAGCTGCTGAAGTCTTGCCGTGAACTCGAGGCCGTCGATCTTCGGCATCTTGATATCCGAAATGATGACATCAATATCGCCTTCGAGTCGGTCCGACCCGAGCGAGCCGCCCGGGCTCAGCGCTTCGAGCGCCTCCGTCGCCCCGGGAAAGCAGGTCACCTCAAAACCCCGATTGTTTTGCAGATAATCCTGGAGAAGGGATCGCATCTCTTCGTCGTCATCGACGATGACGATTCTGCCGTTTGGTTCTTTCATTTAATTTAGACTTTCGTTTTTAGACTCTCGTTCTCGTCATTAAGTCCCTTTATGAGACAACTTGTCTCATAAGGATCAGCTTTTTTCAGCTCTTTGAAGCTCTATCGCAGGAGATATGCCATTTAAGTAGAGTTTCCGGCCTAATTTTTGTACTGTCATGCTCCCATGAGCGAAAAAACAAAGAAAGATCAAGTACATATCGAGACTTCATCGGCCGCGGTGGAAGTGCCGACGCTCGAGTCGACGACACGGGAACTGAAGAATATCCGGCATGCGCTGGATAAGGCGGCGATTCTGGCGATCACCGATCAGGCCGGAACGATCATTCACGTCAACGATAAGTTTTGCGAGATTTCCAAGTATTCGCGCGAAGAGCTCCTGGGAAAAAACCACCGTATCATCAACTCCGGTTACCATACGCCCGAATTTTTCGTGAATATGTGGAAAACGATCGCGAGCGGCAAGATCTGGGAAGGCGAAATCAAAAACCGCGCGAAGGACGGAAGTTTTTACTGGGTGAATACCACGATTGTTCCGTTCTTGAACGAAAAGGGGCGTCCATATGAGTATGTTTCGATTCGTTACGAGATCACTCAGCGCAAAGTAGCCGAAGAGCAGCTTCGTATTTATGCGGACCGATTGGAGCACAGCAATCGCGAGCTACAGGACTTCGCTTCGATCGCCGCGCACGATCTGCAAGAGCCTTTGCGCAAGATTCAAGCCTTCGGTGATCGCTTGAAAACGAAGTTTGACGCCCAACTCTCGGATGAAGGCCGGGATTACCTGGAGCGCATGCTTTCCTCGGCACGTCGCATGAGAAAACTGATTGATGATCTTTTGACTTATTCGCGGGTGACGACCAAGGCGCAGCCGTTCGTGGCCACGGATTTGAATCAAGTCCTCTCGGACGTGCTGTCGGATCTCGAGCTGAGAATCGAGCAAGTCAAAGGAAAAGTGGTGCACAAGGATCCACTCCCGACGTTGGATGCGGATCCGTCACAAATGCGGCAGTTGTTCCAGAATCTGATCTCTAACGCTTTGAAATTTCATAAAAAAGACATCTCCCCGGTGGTGGAAATCAGCGTGAAGCTTTTTAAAAATCACTGTATTTTGTCGGTCGCTGACAATGGAATTGGCTTCGACGAGAAGTATCTTGATAAGATCTTTACGATTTTTCAACGGCTGCACGGAAGACAGGAATACGAAGGAACCGGCGTGGGCCTGGCGGTCTGCCGACGGATCGCCGAGCGCCACGAGGGGACGATCACGGCTCAAAGCACGCCTGGAGAAGGGGCCTGCTTTCATGTTACCCTGCCGCTGAAGCATTGATTCGAGAGATTCAGGAGAGATTCATATGACGAAACAGAAGACGGCCAATCCCATTACGATCCTGGTAGCCGACGATGATGCGGACGATCGCTTGATGATCAACGACGCACTTCATGAGAACCGGCTGGCGAACGATTTGCGATTCGTGGAGGACGGCGAAGTCCTCATGGATTATCTGCTCCGCCGCGGAAAATATGAAAATCCCGAGTCCAGCCCCCGTCCCGGCCTGATCCTGCTTGATCTGAACATGCCGAAGAAGGATGGGCGCGAGGCTTTGAAGGAAATCAAAGGAAACCCGAAGCTCAAGGGCATTCCGATCGTGGTTCTCACGACCTCGAAAGCGGAAGAGGATGTTTACCGAACTTATGATCTCGGCGTGAACTCGTTCATCACTAAACCGGTGACTTTCGACGCCCTGGTCTCGATCACGCGCGATCTCGGCCGTTACTGGTTTGAAATCGTCGAGCTCCCGCATGGCTGATTCTCGCGTCCGCATATTGCTCATCGACGATGACGAAGATGATTGCATCATGCTTCGTGATCTGTTGACGGCGGTTGACGGGCAGAAATTCGCCGTTGAATGGGCTTCTTCTTACGAGGCCGGAAAAAAGGCCCTGCTTTCGCGCGAGCACGATGTTTGTTTCCTCGACTATCGTCTAGGCGCGAAGACCGGTTTGGACCTCCTGAAAGAAGCCATCGCCGATGGCGTCAAGACCCCCATGATCTTACTGACCGGTTATGGCGAGCACGAGGTCGACTTGGAAGCGATGCGGGTCGGTGCGGCCGATTACCTCGTCAAGGACCAAGTGACGTCGCTTTTGCTCGAAAGATCCATTCGCTATTCCATTCATCGCCGGCAGGCGATGCAAGCGATCCTGGATCGCGAGGCGCAAATCCTGGTGCAGGACCGCCTGGCTTCGGTCGGATTGCTCGCCTCAAGCCTGGCTCATGAGATCGGCACTCCGTTGGGAGTGATTCGGGGCCGGGCCGAATACCTCGAGCTGCAGCTTCGAAACGATCCCGGCATCAAAAAAAACGTCGATATCATCATCGCGCAAATCGACCGCGTCTCGAAGCTGATCCGCTCGCTTTTGAATTTGGCCCGCGGCGATCAGATGAAAACCGCCGGCCAGGTTTATCTCGGCGAAATCGTGGCCGAGGTCATCGAGCTCATGGCTCATGAGCTGAGAAAGCACGAAATCGAGATTAAAAACGAGCTGGTTCAAGCCCAAAGCGTTCCCATCGCGGTCCGGGCCGAGGCGGGCCCTCTTCATCAGGTCTTGCTCAACCTTCTGGTGAACTCGGTTCACGCCATCGAGACCGCGATGAAAGGGGGCCGGACCACCGGTCATTTCATTCGCGTTTCGGTGCAGGACATGGGCACCCAGTGGGCGCTCACCGTCGAGGATACCGGCTGCGGCATTTCGGAGAAAAACCTGAAAAACCTCTTCAAGCCGTTTTTCACCACCAAGGACATCGGCGTGGGGACCGGACTTGGCTTGGTCACCAGCTACCGCATCGTCGAATCCTGGGGCGGCGCCATCCAGGTGTCCAGCGTCGAAGGCAAGGGCGCCAGCTTTCAGATTCTTCTCCCCAAATCGGCCTCCTAAAGCGTGGTCGGAAGGTTGAAGAATTTCTGCGCCAGGGCCGCGATCTGGGCCCCGGTCGGATGGTCCACCGTCTCGCAGCCCACGATCGTTTTCGCGACGGCGGGCAGCTGCTCGACCAGGTAGTTTTGGAAGTGATGTTTGGCGACGCCCGGTCCCAAAATCAAAACTCGCGTGGAATCCGCAAGGTGAGTCGCGATTTCCGCGAAAAACTTCCGGTCCTGCTGCTGATGATCCAGCTGATCGAACGGGTGCGTGTGATGGTCCTGATGGCGGCTCCGCAGGCTCACGCGCTCCATTTTACTGTTCGAGAAATGAAACAGCTTGGCATTTTCCCGATCGATCCAAATTGCGGTGAAAGACATAGTTACTCCTATTGGATGCCGTGATTGATCTGGACTTGCGGCATGGCAAGTTCCTTCAGCTCCATGAGTTTTTCTTGGACATCCTGGGGCACGTCCGTTCCGGAGCTTCCGGTGTAGTTGAAAATGGTGCTTTGCTCGTAACGGCGGTAACAGGCATCGGCAATCGGGGTATGCGGCGATTTCCGGACACACGCTTCGTAGTAGAGATCGTGCAGATCCTCGGTTCTAAGCGGGCTCAAGACCTCGTATGCGATCCCCGCGAGAAGCAGCGCATCGCTCGCGTAGCGGCCGTTTGGCGCTTTTTGCAAAAGATCGTGAGTGATGGCGGACGCCCTGAGATACAGAATATCCGCGGTGCGATCGACCGGGTACTTTTGGGTTTCCCGGGCTCTGGCCATCAGTCTCAGCGCTTCGGCATGGAGCCCTTCCTCGGTCAGGGCTTGATGGCCGGGTTCGTCCAGCCACTCCTGGATCGAGGTTTTCCAGGCTTTCGCGTCTTCTTTGACCGAAACCGGGGCGTTTTTCATGCTGAGAACGGCTTGAACGATTTCTTTCGCCTGCTGCGGATCTTGTTTCACCCGGACCGCGATCGCGAGGCTTTGGTGAATCGCTCTTTCCCAATCAAAGTTGTAAGAAGCGGCGGCTTTCGGGTCTTGAATGACCTTTAGGAATTCCTGTTGAGCCCGATCGAACTGTCTCGAAGCCGCGAAAAACTCCCCGCGCTCGACCGGGGAAAGGGCTTGGGTTGTCGGCTCGAAGGGGAGCTCCGAGAACTGGGGCCCGGAAGAGTTTCTCGTATGACAGGTGATGCAATAGCCGGGAACCGAGCGGATGATGCTTCGGGCATAGGCGCGATTGTCGCGCTTGAGCTCGATCACCGCTCGCTTGGTTTCCCTGGCGAGCAATCCCGCGACCATCGGTACCGTGGGATCGGCATCGAGGCTCACCATGTCCTTTTTGTTCAAATCATGCGAGAGGGAGGCCAGCTGGCCGGCCTCTCGTTCGATTCGTTTCTTGTTGGCGGGATCGTTGAACCGGCGGTCGCTCGAGACATCGGTCAGCAGCTCGGCCAGGGTTTTGTAAAGACCTTGCATTTTGGCGCTCCATGGAACACCTGCCTTTGGCATCGGGGACGGGGAGTTATCCGCAGCCACCGCTATTCTGGAACCGAAGACGATTGCGATAATCGCGATCCACAGCAGATTCGACGATCGTTCGTAGCGGTTTTTCAGGCATTCCATGCGATTCTCTCTTTCGTTTTTTAGTGTTGAGCGGCTTTATAACGAGTATGAAGGATTTCGCCCAAAACGCGAAGCCCATCGTTGGCGGTAAAAATCCCGACCACTTTCCCGTTCTCCTGCTGGATCACGGCGCAGCCGTATTTGTGCTCGGCCATTTCGAAGACCACCTGATCAATTGGGGTCTGCGGCGCGGTCGAATAGGGCTCAGGGGTCATTACGTCATCCACGAGGACATCTTCGTTGACCTGGAAGGCGCTGGCCAGTTTGATGTCCCGATCGGTAATGACTCCGATCAGTTTTCCCGCGTTGAGAACCGGTAGGTGGCGGATATGATGGTCGCGCATCATCTGAATTGCGGTTTTCAGTGAAATGCCCGGTCCAACCGTATGAGGCATCGGGGTCATGTACTTTTCAATCATTGGAATCTGTTTCATCGTGTTTCTCCTTGACGAGGAGATAAAGCAGAATCCGGGCCAAGCGCCATTTTTGCGAAAATAACCGGATTTTTCGCGTTTCTAGGGAGATTTCAATCGAGTGATCCAACCGGCATGAGCCGTTTTGTCTCGCGCCCGAACGATTTTGTCCCAAATCGTCATGAGGTGGTCGGCGATGAATCACTAATGAATTCAAGTATATGTGCTTTGGCATGAACCCTGCTCTTGTTGCTCGTATGACAATGCAAAAAATTATATGGGCGATCGATCCGTTTGAAGAGAAGGGCGAAGTTCACTCGCATGTGCTGAGCATGCTCCAAGATCTATCGAGCCGGGGTGCGCTCATTGAGCCCGTCTACGTCTTGAGTCCGGATGAATACGATATGAATGTCGCATTCAATGCGCCTTGGTTGAAGAAATTGCGGCCGACGGTGGATGAAGTTCTGGCTCATTACCTGAAAGACGTAAAGGTCGCGGGCCTGGGCAAGCCCCAGGTGGTCATCGAGAAGCGCCCGTCGTTCACGCGATCGATCAAGGCGCTGACGGCGTACGCAAAGCAAAGAAAAGCCGATAGCATTTTGGTCGGAACGCACTCGAAACAAGGGGCGTCCCGGCTGCTTCTCGGCAGCTTCGCCGAAACCTTGCTCCTTTATTCCAAAGTTCCCGTGCTGGTGGTCGGTCCCCGCTCCGAGATCTCGCGCCCGGATTCCCGCATCGAGCATATTTTGTTTTCCACTGACTTCGGTCTTTCGTCTTATTCGATCTTCAAGAAGGTCTTGGCGCTCGCTAAGGGACTTTCGTCCAACCGGCACGTCAAGATCACTTTGTTTCACTGCCTTCCGCATGCGGTTGAGCCCTTTTTTCAGTCAGGGGTTTTCCTTCTGGGTGGGGGAGTGATCTCTTTCCCCGATTTCGTCACGCAAGATGAAGAAAAAAAGCGGCGGCTGGCGCTGCGTTATATGGCTGCCGCCGAAAAACTCGGCATCGAGCTCGAAATTGAATTCAATCCCGGCCGCGGCGGCGCTGCTCAAGCAATCGTCGATAGAGCTCGGTCAGGGAAAGCCGATTTGATCGCGATGGCCTCGCAAACCAGCGCGGTTCCGGCGGCATTGATCGGTAGCGTTACCCGGCAGGTGATTCGTTCGGCACCGTGTCCGGTTTGGGTTCTTCACGTCTAATAAAAAAGGAAAAAATACGATGAGTCACTTTTCTCAATACCTGGATCTCGCCCTGCTTCAATCCCTTCCGCCTTTGTTCCCGGAACGCTTCCGCGGATCGGCGATGACGACCGGAGGCGCCGGTGTGAACCCTCCGCACACCATGGTCGAAAATCCGTCAAGCTATTCGATTGTCATGAATCTTCTTGGTATTGATGAGAATGATATCAACATTCGGGTAAACTCCGAGAAACGCGAGATCATCGTGCTTGCCCGGAAAGAGGCAAATGGGGTTAAGCGAGGTTTTTTCTGGGTTTTCGGCGTGCCCGCCGAGGCGCTTTTGAACTCAATCACGACCCGCTATCGGGGAGGGGTCCTCGAGATCGTCGTCAAAAAGAAGCATAAAATGAAATCCATCGCTTGATTGTCCGGGCGAATGGAAAAATAATGGGCAAACGAATGAGCTTGAAAGGAATGAGAGAGATGAAGAACAAAAAGTTGGTTTTATTGGTTGCGATCGGATCGGCCCTGGGAATTCAACTCCAAGGGTGCGCCACCAGTGCGCTGGATAAGAAAGTGGACGCGGAGGTCGCCCAGGAGGATGTCAAGACTCACGCTGAACTGCGGACTGAATCCGGCCAGTTGATCGAAAGCACACCCGGCTTGACGGCCGACCAGCGCGTGAAACTCGTGGCGCTGCGGGATGCGACCCGTGCCGATCTTGATTCGTTGTATTCGCAATCGCTCAAGCTGAGAGCGGTTTTGATCAAGGACCTCATCACGACGAACTACAACGAAGATGAAGTCGAGCTCATCAAGAAAAGGATCAAGGACAACGAAAATAAGCGCCTGACGGTGACCTTTAACGCCGTCGAGCAGGCGAACAAGATCCTGGGTCGCGACGCTCAGTCTCATCGCAAGCTGGTTGAAGACTTTTGGGGCGGTCGCGCAAGCCGCGAATAATCAGGGACAGCGGGAGTGCGAGTATGAATAGGCGGTTCGTTTTTGGCTTTGCCTTTATGGCGCTGGCTTTTCAAGGCTGCGCGCATGTGGATGTTGAGCGGCAGCTGGATGAAAAGCTCGCGAAAGAGCCGGCGGTGACCGAGCGCGCGAGGCTTTTGTCGGAGTCCGGTCGCTTGATTGCGACCGCTCCGGGCCTGAGCAATGACCAACGGGCCAGGCTGATCAAGCTTCGCGATTCAACTCAGGTCGTATCGGATCGGCTCCGGCAAAAGCTGTTCAAGGAGGAAGGCCTTCTTTTGAGGAAGGTTCTGGATGCCGACACCGATCCGGCCGAAATCGATCTTCTGAAGAAGCGGATCAGGGATACGGAACAAGAGCGTCTTGCCCTCTTTTTCGATACGGTCCGCAACGCCAATACGATCCTCGGGCGCTGGCCGTCCCGGAGCGAGCGCCAAAACGAAGATTTTTTCGATCAAATGATGTTCGAGATGATGGACGTCAACTATCCGCATTAGTCGCGGAGCTCGATGGTTTCTCCCAGTTTGGCGATATGCGGGGCGATATTGAACCGGTCGGTAATCCGAACTCTCAGGCCTTCCGAAGCATTGGTTTCGCCATGAACGATGAAAATCCGCTTCGGGGGCCGGGCGGAAAATCCTGATATCCAGTTCAAAATCTCGCGCTGATCGGCATGCGCGGAGAGAGATGAGATTTCCGCGATTCGTGCGCGAACAGGCACGTATTTTCCGTAAATTTTGGCTTCTTCCACGCCTTCCTTCAGGAATCTTCCCAAGGTGCCGGCGGCCTGAAAGCCGGTGAGAATGACCGTGTTTTTTTCGTCCGGCAACCTGGCTTCCAGGTGGCGGAGGATGCGCCCGCCCGTCAGCATTCCGCTTCCGGCCATGATGATGGCGGGCTTACCGCTTTGCATGATCGCCGTGGACTCATTGAGGCTCGGCACATGTCGGAATGTCGCGGACAATCGTTTTAAATCCGGAGACGAGAGGCGATGCCAGGAGGCAAAGCGGTCGAACACCTCGGTGACTTTGTCGGCCATCGGGCTATCCAGATAGACCGGCACATCGGGGATTCGGTGAGTCGTTTTCAAAATCGCGATGAGATGCAGGACTTCCTGGGTCCGGCCAACCGCGAAGGCGGGGATCAAGACCTGGCCGCCGCGATGGATCGTTTCATGGATCAGGCGCGCCAGAGTCTCGAGCGGGTGCTCCTGAGGGTGACAGCGATCGCCGTAAGTGGATTCGATGATCAGATAATCGGCTTCCCTCGGATTCACGCGCGGCTTCAGCGTAATCGGATTTTCTCGGCCCAGGTCTCCGGAAAAAACAAAAAGCTTACCCTCTGTCTGAATCTCCACGAAAGTGGAGCCGAGGATGTGCCCGCTGTTGGTGAGCCGCACTTTCGCGGTCTTGGACAAAATGGGGTGCCACTGGTCGGGAGCCAGAGTTTCAAACAAGCTGAAAGCGGCGAGAGCGTCCGTGGTATCGTAAAGGGGCAAGGCTGGCTTGTGCCGTGAATAGCCTACCCGGTTGGCGTGCTCCGCGTCTTCTTCCTGGATCTTCGCGGTATCGAGCAAAACGAGTTTGGCGATTTCGGCGGTTGGCTCGGAGCAGTAAATCGGCCCGCGAAACCCCTGTTTCACCAGCAGGGGGAGATAACCCGTATGATCCAGATGGGCATGAGTCAAAATCACCGCTTCAATCGTCCGGGCATCGACGGCAAGTGGTTGCCAATTCATCGTCCGGAGTTCTTTGGCGCCTTGAAACAAGCCGCAGTCGATGAGGATTTTCATCGACCCGTTTTCCCCCATGCTTAAAAGATGTTTTGAACCGGTGACGGTTCCCGCGCCGCCGAGGAAAGTCAGACTTAGGCTCATCGAGATTTCTCCGTGTAGATCAGTTGGACCGAGCACTTCGAGTGGAGTCTTCGGATCAAAGACGCGTCTCCGAGCGACGTGCCCTCGGTCGTAGCCGTCGCCGCTCCCGCCGCGATACCCCAGCAAATGGAATCGAGAACCGATTCGCGCTCCGTGTGGGCGATTTGACCGGCAAGCGTGAGTCCTTTCTTCGCGAGCGCGACCGCGACCGCGCCGACCATGGAATCGCCCGAGCCCACCGTTCCCCGGGCACGAACTCGGGGAGCCTTGAAAAACCAAGCCTGTCCACGCCAAGCGAGGATGGCGCCTCTATCGGCAAGCGAGACGCAAATCATCTCGCAGCTCTTCAGCAGCCGGCAGGCTTCTCTGGCGATTTCGAGGTCGTTCGTGAATTTTTTTCCGGTAAGGCCTTCGAATTCAGTTTGGTTGGGTTTGATGAAAAGCAGCTTCTTAAGGCGTGCTTTAAAAACGCCTTTGAGAAACGGAACCGGCACATCGACCATGACTCCCAGCCCGCGGCTTTGGGCGGCCCGGATCAACGAGGGATAAAAGGTAGAGGGGTGCCCGCTCGGGGCGCTTCCGCCCAGGACTATGACCCCGGGCGCTTTGAGCTTCCGAACCGCGGAAAAGAGCGCACGGATTTCGATGTTGCGAATTTTCGGGCCGGGAAAGGTGAGACGCGTTTGCAGATGGTCTTCGTCGTTAGTCACCGTCACATTGGTTCGGGTCATGCCTTGAATCGGCGTGAAGCGATAGGAGAGCCCTTCTTTATCGAGGAGGCCTTTGAGTTGCTCGCCGGCGCCGCCGCCAATGAAGCCCAGCAAAACGGGATCGGCCCCGAGCCGTCTGGCGATGCGCGCGGCGTTGATCCCATTGCCTCCCGGATCCAACCGCGAGTTGCGGACGTAATTCTTTTCGTTCGGAATGATTTTCGGGACATGTCCCGAGAGATCGAGGGCGGGGTTGGCGGTAACGGTGTAAATTCGGTGTTTTCTCATCAATGTGAAGTCTGGAAAGTGAAGTCAGGCTAGCCGACGAGTCGTTCGTTCATCGTCTAGCCTGACATAAATGAGCTGTCCTGACGAGGGTTGCTTTTTTTAGGGCGTGATCGCGACTTTCAGGACGCCGTCGCGCGCGCTCGAAAAAAGCTCGTACGCGTCGATGATCTCGCTCAGTTTGAAGCGATGGGTGACCATCGGCTTCAGGTCGACTTTTCCGGAGGCGACGACGTTCATCAGGCGTCTCATCCGCTCTTTGCCGCCGGGACAGAGCGTGGTCACGATCTTATGATCGCCCAGCCCGGCAGCGAAGGCATCGAGCGGAATCGTCAACCCTTTTGAGTAAACTCCCAGGCTCGAAAGCGTTCCGCCCGGTTTGAGCACTTTCAGGCAGCTCTCGAAAGTCTGTTGGGTCCCCAAGGCTTCGATCGCGACGTCGACGCCGCGATTGCCGGTCAGGCGCATGATCTCCTCGACCGGATTCCCGTTTTTGAGATTCAAGGTGACATCCGCGCCCACTTTGCGGGACATCTGGAGCCGGTTTTCGACCGCGTCGACAGTGATGATCTGGGTCGCGCCTTTGAGCCTCGCCCCCGCCGCGGCACAAAGACCGATGGGGCCTTGCGCGAAGATCACCACGGTATCGCCGATTTGAATGTTTCCGCTTTCGGCGCCGCTGAAGCCCGTGCTCATGATGTCGGGACACATGAGAACCTGCTCATCGGTGAGGTGATCCGGAATCGGTGCGAGATTGACCATCGCGTCCGGAACGATGAGGTATTCGGCTTGCGCCCCGTCGATCGTGTTCCCGAAGCGCCAGCCGCCCATCGCCTTGCCGCCGCATTGGGAAGAGTGATGCTCCAGGCATGAGTCGCAATGCCCGCAAGGGGTGATCGCGCCGGCGATCACGCGTTGGCCGATCTTGTATCCGGTGACTCCGGGGCCCAGGGCTGCGATGGTTCCTACCGGCTCGTGCCCGATGGTGAGGCCGGACTTGACCGGAAACTCGCCCCTCAGGATGTGTACGTCGGTTCCGCAAATCGTGGTCGTGGTAATGCGCATGAGCGCCTCGCCGTATCCCGGTTGCGGGATCGGTTTGTTCACAAGCTCGATCTTTCCGGGGCTCACAAAGGTCAGTGCCTTCATCGTGCCCGTGATTTTCTCAGCCATGGTTCTCGTTCTCCTTATTGGCATGGGACTAGCAAAATCGTTGCCAGGCAAATGTCAGGCAGTTTAACTACTTAGTGGGCTGTGTCACGAGACAATTTGGTCTTGATTTGGGATAATCTGTCCCAAGCGGCAAGGGTCACGGCTCGTTAATTAGGGAAAATGACTCAGGTTTCATCGGGTTGAATTCTGGTTTGGCTCTTGCTCTATTAGGTCTTTGTTCAGGGTGAATAAAAGGAGCTTCTTATGGAAAACGCCAGCACTCAGCCTAAATCCCAAGCAACAGTAGCGGTTTGGGCGATTGATCCGCTGGAAGCCGAGGCGATGCCGAGCCCGGCGCTGGTTCAGGAAGTGCTGAATCGCCTGAGGGTCGCGGGCGCCGAAATCCAGCCGGTCCATGTTCTTTCGACCCCGAAAGACAATGAAGGCCGGCCGCTGGCGGGAGTCGGGCTCTCGCGATATATCGAGACAGTTGAAAAAATGGCTGAGCGTTATGTCGAGCATCTCGGCATGACCGGCGCGCGTCCGGTCAAGGTTCTCGTGGCAGGAGCATCGCGCCACGACGAGGTCAAAACCCTGGTCGACTATATCGAAGCGCAGCGTGCGCCCTGGGTGATCGTCACGTCCCAGGGGCGCTCCGGCGTGCAGAGGCTCGTGATGGGCAGTTTCGCGGAAAACCTGCTGTTGAGGTGCGGCTGCCCGGTGCTTTTCCTGACCCATGCCAGGTTCGAGCAGAACAAGATCAAGCGCGTTCTTTTCGCGACCGATTTCTCGGATTACTCGAAGCACGCGTTTCGGCTTTTTCTAGCCGATGCCAAGCGCTTCGGGCTCGAAGTGAGTCTTTTTCATTCGGTTTCGTTGCCGGCATCCGTCTGCTCGTCGGGAGACGGAGCACCGGTCGTGGTTCCTGAAAACTACTTTCAGGAGCAAGTCGAATGGGCCAAAGTCGAGGCCACCGGGTGGATCAAACTGGCGGAATCGTACGGCGTTCCCGCGAAATTTCTCGTGAAGGACGAAGGCTTCGCGCCTCACACGGCCGATACGATCATCAAGTTCGCCAAACAAGAGAGCGTGGGCGCGATCGTGATGGCCTCCATGAGCGGCGCATTGAGTTCGTTTGTCATGGGAAGCGTGGCGCGGGAAGTGTTTCGCGCCAACCAGTACCCGGTTTGGATCTACGGGCCCAAAGCGCTTGAAGGCAAGGATCGGGCGCAAGAGAGCGCCGGAAAATCAGCCACCGCCTAGATCACCGATATGAGCCAAATCCGAAAAATCGTTCTGACGGGCGGGCCGTGCGCGGGGAAAACAACCTTAACCCAGGTGATCGAGCGTGTTTTCCACGAAGACGTGGTGGTGGTTCCCGAGGCCGCGTCCCTGCTGTTTTCCGGCGGTTTTCCAAGGTGGCGGGAGCCGGAGGCGAGGAGGGCGGTCCAGCGCGCGATCTACCATGTGCAGTGCGAGCTCGAGGCGGCCTTTTCCGCGCGCTATCCCGATAAAGTTCTTATTCTCGATCGCGGCACCGTGGACGGCGCGGCCTATTGGACGGAAGGAACGCAGGACTATTTCCGCTCCCTGGGGACGACCCTGACCCGCGAGCTGACTCGCTACGATCGCGTGTTGTACTTGGAAAGCGCTGCCGAGGCCGATTACCTGGCTCATGTCAAAAACAACCCGAATCGCACTGAGACCTGGGAAGAAGCGCAAAGGCTCGACCGCCAAACGCAGCAGCTCTGGGCGAAGCACCCCCATATGAGCCTGGTGCGAAACGAGCGTTCGTTTGGGCTCAAAATCTCGGAGGTGCTCGGACTGGTGGAAAAGGCGATCCGTTCGGGCTCGGAGTTGCCGGTTCCCGCCATCGTCGGATCGGATTCCGGCAACTCGGACTAGAGCGGTGGATGCAACAATTTGCTGCGCCCACGGGTTTTCCCTGATCATGGTAGCCTTCTACGCTTGGAGGGAACATAAAGTGAGCGATGAATCTAAAAGCCAGGAAACTCAGAGCGTGGACCACAGTCGACGCTCCATGATTCGAAAAATGGCGGTCGTGATGGCCAGTCTTCCGTTGGTTCCCTTATTGGGAGCTTGCACGCAGAAGTCGGGCACGGGTGAAAGCGGCGGCGGCAATGCCGCGGCACCGGCTGCTCCTCAAACTCCGGCTGCCGCTGCGGCGGAAAAGCCAGTTGATCCGGATACCGACACGATCGCCAAGTCCCTCGGGTACGTGGCGGACGCGAATCAGGTGGATACGGCCAAGTTCCCGACTCGAAAAGGGGAGGCTGGGGCAAAACAGTTCTGCCGTACTTGCTCGTACTACACCGCGAAGGACGATAAATGGGGCCATTGCCAGGTCATTCAATCGGGGCTCGTCGCATCTGGGGGCTGGTGCAATTCCTGGAATTTGAAGGGCGCCTAAGGTTTCGCCATCCGGCGCGATAGGGTTCGGCGATCTATGCGGCTTATTTCGGGATAAATTTTCTTATTTTCCTCTGGAGGCTTTGCCTGTGGATCCCGAGCCGTCGCGCCGCCTCGGTGATGTTTCCGTTCGTTTGTACAAGCACCCATTCGATATACTCCCGCTCATGACGGGCGAGGGACGGAACCGTCAGGGACGTTTCCGGCTCTTCCGTCGGCGGCGAGTCGGTCCAAAGAAGGCGCTCCAGTTTATCCACTTGAATCGGCTTGGTGATATACTGCGAAGCGCCTCTTCTCATCGCTTCCACTGCGGTTGCTATGCTTCCGTAACCGGTCAGAACCACGATTCTGCATTCGGGGTAAAGGCTTATCAGATATTCCACGATCGGAAGGCCGAACTCGGTTTCCAGCCGGAGATCGACGGTCGCGAAACGAAAGGGTCGCGAAGGACTCAGATTCCTGACCTCTTCAAGGGACGCTGCGGTCGTGACTTCGTATCCCCTCTCTTCAAACTCGATTTTCAGCGTGTCCTGAAATTTGCGATCGTCCTCGATCACGAGGAGGCTAGGCTTCTCATTTTCCATAACTGACCTCGGGACGGGGTAGGCAGAATTTCACGCAAGCGCCTCCCTTGATGTTTTTTCCTTGAAACGACCCTCCGAGCGCTTGGGCCAGCGAAATCGCATTGAAGATGCCGAGGCCGGTTCCATCGGATTTAGTGGTGACGAACGGTTCACCCCATTGCCTGAAAACTACGTCGGAGAAGCCGATTCCATTGTCGGTGAGCTGAAGGCAGAGATAATCCCCCTTCTCGAGAAACTCGATTTTGATCGCCGGATTTTCCGCTCCGGCTTCAACGGCGTTGTCCAGCAGATTGAGGACGATTTGCGAGAACGCGACTTGCGGCAAAAGCAAAGTATCGTCATGGCAGAGAGCGTTCGTGATTTCGATGTGGATGTTCGGCCGGTCTTTTTGCCAGGTTTCAACGACTCTTTCGACCGTTTTTCGGAGACTGACCGGAGTGAGCGAGAGATGTTCGGCCTGAACCCGGTTATCGTTCAGGCTCTTGAGCGCGATCTCGCATTGGTCCACGGCTTCCAGGGCAACTTGGATATCCGGATCCGTGCCGGCGGGAGATCGTCTCGCGGCCCTTTCGAGGCGCATCTTGATGGTCCCGAGCGGCGTCGCGAATTCATGGCTGAATCCCGAGGCGAGCGCCCCTACCGCGCGCAGCCGGTCCATTCGCAGCTCGCGGTCCTGGAGCTGCCCGACGTACTCTTGCAGTGAAACCAGTGTCCTGGACAGCCAGGCGGTGAGGCGCCAAGTAACGAAGGCGACGAGGAGGTAGGAGGAAAACAAGATCAGTGGTGGCGTCAGTCCGTTATGCAACGCGCTTGGCAAGTCCGGCACCCATTGAAGAGCGATCAGGCACAATGTCAGGCATAGGAAAAAAACGTATCCCCGGATCTTCGTCAGAAGAAGCGCGCCGAAGCCGGCGTGAAGGAAAATCAGGGCCAAAAGCGGGTTCCACGCTCCTCCCGTCAGCATGAGGAGGATAGTCAGGGCGGTGATGTCCGCGACTAGCTGGCAAAGAAGATCGGTTTCCGAAACTGTCTTCTTTTTGCGGTAAATCAGCGAGGACACGACGTTGAAGACGACGAGCAGGGCGACGGTACCCGTATATTTGAAAAAGAATTTCGGCTCAAGATAGCCCAAATAAAGCGCGGGTACCACGCAGAGGCTCTGGGCGAACACGGCGATCCATCTCAGCCGGATGAGCCACTCGATCTTGGCGCGGGCCGGGTCGATGTGTTGCCACCCTTTGGGCAAGAAATAGTTCTGCAAATTCCTGAAGAGCATAGTCGTACCGTCCGCGTTTTAACATACATAGCAGATAAAGAAGAGCCTGCGGAGCGCAACAATTTGCTGCATTTTTCTTTTGCCGTGATCCGGGCGATAGGCACTGCATGGACTTTCCCGTTTTTCACCTCGATTTCCTGGGCAACCGGCTTCTGATCGCCTTGATCGCGATCCTTCATACTGTTATCAATCATCCGCTCGCCGTGGGCGGCCTCCCGTTGATCGCGCTGATGGAATGGTGGGGGCACCGCAAGGACGATCCTCGTTGGGACCGGACGGCGAAAAAGATTCTCTTTGTTTTTTTCATCATCACCACCTCGTTCGGGGCTTTGACGGGAGTGGGAATCTGGCTTTCCACGTCGCTGGTCAACCCGACGGCGATCGGGAGCTTGATCCGGGTTTTCTTTTGGGCTTGGTTCACCGAGTGGATCGTTTTTGTCACCGAAGTCTGCCTGATCCTGGCTTACTACCTGACGTGGGACCGCTGGAGCGGGATATTGAAGGGGCGCCACATTCGCTTCGGATTTCTTCTGGCGGGGGCCTCCTGGGCCACGATGGCGATCATTGTCGCCATCCTGAGTTTCATGATGGACACGGGCAACTGGCTCACCGATCGCTCGCTTTTGAGCGCGGTTCTCAATCCAGTCTATCTTCCGCAACTTTCCTTCCGGACACCTCTCGCCATGGTGATGGCGGGCGCCGCCGCGCTCTTTATCTTGGCGTTTGAAAGCCGGAAAAACCCGCTGCGAGACGAAGCGGTCAAGCTGGTTTGCCGATGGATGCTGGCGTGGAGCCCGTTTTTGGCGGCAGGGTCCTATTGGTATTGGCGGGTGATCCCGAAATCCATGGTCGCCAATATGAGCACCGCCTTGACGACACAGGCGTTCACGGCCTGGTACGATTTGGTTCTTTTCATTCTTCTTTGGTCGATAGCGTTTCTCGTTGCTTTTGCCGGGCTTGGGGCATGGAAGCCGAAGTGGGTCTGGCGTCCGGCGATGATCATTCCGTTCTTCGTGCTGGCGGCGCTTCTCGCCGACTTCGAGCGCGCCCGGGAGTTCATTCGCAAGCCTTACGCGATCGCCAATTATCTCTATGCGAACGGTTTTAGAAAGGATGATTATCCTCTTCTTCAGAGCGAGGGGATACTCAAGTACGCGACGTTCGCGTCGATCCACTCCGTGACTCCGGAGAATCGCGTTCTCGCCGGAAGAGAGGTTTTCGTTTTGGCTTGTACCCGCTGCCATACGGTGGGCGGCGTGAACAGTATCGTGAGTAAATTGAAGACGATGTACGGAGCCTGTCCTTGGAACGAAGACGCGATCTCTAGTTATCTCGCTTCGATCCACCAGGCGAGAAGCTTCATGCCTCCGTTTCCAGGCAATGAAGCGGAACGAAAGGCGCTCGCGAGTTATCTTGTTTCGCTTCAAACCCGCGGCGATTTCATCCAAGGCGCGCAGACTATAGGTATCAACCCAGGACTAACACAATGATGAATGCTCCCGTTTCGCATGATATTCCTTTGCCTTTGCCGGCTCCGGCGGCCTTCCTGAAGGTTCTGCTGGTGGTCTCGTTCATCGCTCATATCCTTTTCGTTAACTTGATGGTGGGAGGCACGCTTCTCACTCTGTTCTATGAGTGGAGAGGGCGCGCGAATCGGAAATGGGATCGTGTCGCGTTCGAAATCGCCCGGACAGTGACGGTGAACAAAAGCCTCGCCGTGGTCTTGGGCGTCGCGCCGTTGCTTTTGATCAACGTTCTCTATACCGTCTGGTTCTACTCATCGAATGCCTTGACCGGCACGGCCTGGATCATGATCATCCCGCTGGTCATTGCCGCGTTCTTATTGACCTATCTTCATCAGTACAGCTGGGAGCGGTTGAGGGATCATAAGGCGATTCACCTCTCGATCGTCGCCGGGGCGGCGGCGCTTTTTCTTATGGTTCCGCTCATTTTTCTCGTCAACATCAACCTGATGCTTTTCCCGGAGCGATGGCTCGAGGTTCATGGTTTTTTCTCCGCTTTGGCGTTGCCCAATGTCTTCCCCCGGTACTTTCACTTTTTGCTGGCCTCCATCGCGGTGACGGCTATTTTCCTGGTGGGCTGGGCATCCAGGAAAGGCTGCGGGTTGCATGTTCTCGTGGAAGATCAGGGCGGCCTGCTTCGAAAAGAGTTTTACTCGATATGCCTGGTCGCTTCGGCCGCGCAGTTTCTGATCGGGCCGGTCGTTCTGATGACTCTTCCCAGCCAAGGCTTGAGCTTCGGGCTGCTCATTTCGATATCCTGCGGGGTCGCGCTCGCGATTCCGGCTCTTCTTTTGATTTGGAAAGAAATCCAACGGCCCGAAACGTTTTCCAAAGGAAGGTACGCATCGATCGTTTTGCTGCTTTTCGGAACCGTGCTCTTTATGGCGAGCGGCAGGCATCTTTACCGCGAAACCGCACTTCGACCGCATCAAGAAGCGATGAGAATAAAGACGGAGCAGTATCAGGCTGCCGTCGAGTCGGCGAAAAAGGCGAAGCCCTCTTTCGCGGCATTGGATGCGGGCGCGTCCGCGGGCCGCGGCAAGAAGCTCTTTCAGACCTGTTCCGCGTGCCATGCGCTCGACCACCGCGTCGTGGGGCCGCCTCTGTTCGAGATCGCGAGGATCTACGCCGGGAACCCTTCCGGGATCGTCGCTTGGGCGAAAGCCCCGGGAAAGAAGCGGCCGGATTTTCCTCAAATGCCCGCGATGTCGCCGATGTTCTCGGATTCCGATCTTTTGGAAATCGCGAATTACATCTTGGATTCGGCCAATCGCGGAGCGTTGTGAAATAGCTCATAATCGCCAATACGCCTGCATCGCCTCGCGCCTCTTGGCGATGCAGCAAATTGTTGCACCCGTGCTTTTTTGCGGGCCGAAACAACCGAATATAGATTGATTTGACCGATTTTTTAAGCTTTAAGCAAAGCCTGATTCGCGTGTCCGAATACCGGTAACGAAGTACTTTCGTCATTTAAGAGGTCTCTATCTTGTTTAAAATTAAATTTTTATTCGCCTACTTTTTAAGCTCACTCGGCCTGGTAGCTCTTCTCGGTGGGGTGGCATCGGCACAACCCAATTCGGAAACTATCAAGGCGGTGCTCGAAGCGCAGACTTCTTGCGGCACTTTTGTCCGATACGATGAGCAAAACATTTATTTAGGTTTCGGCCGGTATCAAACGTTCATTTGGCCAAGAAGTCCTGTCCCCGGAAAAGTCCGGGTAGTGCCGCTCGACGGGTCTCCTTCCCGGGAGCTCGCTACTCAAGACGGCGCGGCTGACATCGTCACGGTAAATGGACACGCTTTCATTCTCACTTACTCCGCCATCGAGGAGTGGGACCTTTCGACGAGCACCCGAGTGGGAGAATACGCGACCTACGACACGGCCGATGCCTATGATTTCGAACAGGCTCCGGCGGCGTTCGCGAAGTACGGCAACACCCTGATCATCGCTCACGGAAGGCTCGGCGTATCTTACTTTGATCTGGGATCCAAGCGGATCACGAACCAATATCACGTCCTGGGTTTTCAGCTGCCTCTCGAATCCATGGTCACGTCGGTGACCATTCAGGGCAATCTCGCTTATTTAGGAGTGGATAGTTTTTCGTTGGTTCCGGATGGTGATCCAGATCCATTTGAAGGAGTGATCATCGTCAATATGGACACCCAAACGGTCGTTAGCCAGTTCGGAGGAATGACGGCAGGCACTCAATCCATCCTGTCCGACGCGAACGACATTCTGATTCAGTTCACCGGACAGCTCATGTGGAAATTCGACCGAAGTTCGCTGCGAGGAACCAAAACCCCTGATCCCGTCAAGCGCGTCTGGGTGTGGCCCGTCGATGGTCACCCGGCCCATGGGTCGTTCCCGGCCATGGACGATAAATATATCTACACCTGTTACGCATTCACCCCGTCCAGCCCTTCGGATAATAATGGGTTTTATCGTTTTAAACCCTTGGCGATCAATCGAGCACAACTTTTATTGAAGTAGGGATTTATGAAGAAGCTGATTTATTCGTCAATACTGCTGCTTTTGTCGTTCTCTGTTTGCGCTGCTCCGTCTTCAACTGAGCAAGCTTCGACCGTGCCTGGCTCGACCATGTTGATCTTTAGTCAGGATCCTCGGACTACGCTTAACGCGGACTGCGTCTGGACGCAAAAGCCGAGCGTAGATTCTGGAGCGACCTTGCAGATTCAGTGGATGAACGCCGCGAACCACGCCGCCGTCGACCCCGCTGGCAGCTTCGACGTCAGTTTATTCATGCCGTCTATGCCGTCTATGTATAACGCGCCTACTCAGTTGGAGAGAGTCGTGGACAACCAGGGCAACCCGGTGCTTGGAAAATATCTTGTGCGAAACATCTATTTTATGATGGTTGGCCGGTGGGATGTCCGCATCACGCTCACGGGGCCAGACGGCTCGGAAGAAACTCAGCAAATCGAACTCGACATCTAACGCTTAAAATTTCTAAAGGTAAATTATGAAAAAATTCTCGAAAGCTCTGCTTTTCTTTTGTGCAGTACTGATTTTCAATAGTCTTCCGGCATTTGCTCACGTCTTTTTAAAGCACGCTGACCCGAAAGTCGGGTCGGATATCACTGCGGCTCCGACTGAAGTGAAAATATGGTTCACCGACGAGTTCGATCCGAGCGGAACAACTGTGCAAGTATTTAATTCTGGCGGCAAGGAAATCGATTTAAAGGACGACCGTCAGGATAAGGCCGATCCGACCTTGTTAATAGTATCGGTTCCAGAGCTTGCCCCGGGGACCTACCTGGTGCGTTGGCAAGGTCTGTGCTTGGAGGGCCATCACACCGAAGGCTCTTACAAATTCACGATTGAAGGGGCTAAATAGCACGCTTCACGCGCTCATTTTGTACCCGACTGTATATCTTGCCACGAGATTAACCACGATGGCGGCGATATTAGACTCGACGAATATGCGTTTGCCAAGAGCTTTGCGACCGATATGAGTCGGTTGGTAGTCCTGGGGCGCATGCCACCAAGAAGATCCGGGTGGAGCAATGCTTAGCCGGAATTTTCCGTGCGAGAAATGGCGTGAGCTATGCGTAAATTTGCATTCAACATAAAAGTCAGCAGCGCTCAGGAAAGCGAATCGGTGACAAAGAGGTTGGTGTCGGGACACCGACATTTTGAAAGAACTCCACCAAAAGGTGCAGTGGAGTCATCTTGTAATCTGCGGAATTGATTTAAGAAAAATGGAGCCGATGATCCGGATTGAACGGACGACCTACGCTTTACGAAAGCGTTGCTCTACCACTGAGCTACATCGGCACCTATATCGCGGCGCCTGCGTTGCGGAACCCCAGGAACGCTGCGAGGCTTCCTAAAATAGAATAGCCTAGATTGCGAAAAATTCTAGTACCGTAGAAATCGGGAGTTACCAAGCAAATAGATGATGAAACGTAAAGTCCAAGTCTGGGTGGTCTATCGCTCGGGCCGAGAGGTGCAGGTGCTGATTTTGAAGACTCGCGCCGACCGTGGCGGCTTTTGGCAGCCCGTTACCGGAAGCGTCGAGGCCGGGGAGACGTCCTTAGCCGGCGCTTTGCGGGAGGCGCGCGAGGAAACAGGCATCGGTCGCCTGCCTAGGCCCCAAGCTCTTCGATATTCGTTTCGCTATCATTCACGCTGGGGGAATGAAGTCACGGAGCGTGGCTACTGGATTGATCTACAGGGTGAAGGCCGTATCGCGCCCCCGGTTCGAATTGACCCGCATGAACATGTGAAGTCGCGATGGGTGAGTGTTAGTGCCGCGCGTCATAAAATTCGCTTTCCCTCGAACCGGAAACTCTTGGATCTTGTGGCTCAAGCGATTAAAAGAAAACCATGCTTCAATACAAAAAAATCTCCCAGGAAAAACTCGGTTTCGGCCCCGGCCTCTACGCGATCTTCGACACGACGCTCGGTCAAATGATCGCCCGTCTCGAAGAAGAAAAGACGCCGGAAACGGTGAGCAACTTCGTCGGCCTCGCTACCGGCGAAAAGGAATACACGGATCCGCGCACGGGCAAGCAATCGAACGAGCCGTTTTATGACGGCACGATCTTTCACCGCATCATCGAAGGTTTCATGGTCCAGGGCGGCGATCGTTTGGGCCAAGGCACCGGGGGTCCGGGTTACCGCTTTAAAGACGAGTTTCATCCCGAGTTAAAACACTCGGGACTTGGCATTCTTTCCATGGCCAACGCGGGCCCGGGTACGAACGGCAGCCAGTTTTTCATCACGCTGGCCGCGACTCCGCATCTGAATAATCGCCATTCCGTTTTCGGTCATTTGGTGAAGGGCGAGGATGTCCTGAAAAAGCTGGGCTCGGTTGCGACCGGCCCGCGGGATCGCCCGGTCCAAGACGTGAAGATCGAGCATCTTCGCATCGTTCGCGAGTCTTAAAACACGACGCGATCGCGCTTTCAAAGCTATCCAGCTGTCGAGTTCTTGAACAGGTTTTTCTGTTTCGCGCTTTCCTTGAGGGGTGTCCAAACTTTGGGCACCCCTAATTTTCTCCGTAAAATCAGGCCTTTTTCAGCGTGTGTCCTTTTTGACCTCCCTGGCACCTGTGTTGCACTTGATCCATGTCGACGGTGACACGGTGTCACCTTGTTGAGTGAGTGAAGAGAGAGGGAGTTGTTATGAAAAAGCATTTGTTGATGTCGGTTGTCGTGCTGTCGTTTGTTTCGCCTGCTTTGGCCGACAACGGTTATAATCCGATGAGTCCGCCGGTGGGCGAGAATTCCTCCAGCCATACCGATCATCGGGGAACTCAGTGCAAGTACGCGAAGTCGATTGCCGAGGCGAAAGCCGCTATTGCTTCCGCGGAAAGCTCCACCGATTCGAGCTTGAATCCGGTTCGTGGCTATAGCGCTCAATAAGCGGAGATATCCGCGTCGCGACCGTTATTGAGGTCGTGAATCAAAGAACGCAATTTCTGGCGCTCGGAAGGCGCGATGCGCTCAGGAGACGGATCCTGTTTCCTGGCCGCCTCAGCTCTTTCCGGGCTGCCGCTGGACGCGTGATAGCGCTCGACCGCCGAGCGCGGCCAAACGGATTTGGTTTTGGTGTTGATGTCGTTGGTGTAGCCCAGCGTGACGTCTTTCGCCTCTTTGGCTATTTTCCGCGCGGTTGGGGATTTCTCCGCCCGAGTGAGCTGCGTTTTGACCTGATCTGAAACCGTCTGTCCTCTCCAATGGATCAAATTTCCCAAAACTAAGACGACCGCTGCGAAAAGCGAGGCTTTGATCAGCCATCCGATCAGTTTAAGCACGGACCTCTCCTGATGGCGCATCGATGATCACGACCGCGTCCACGGGGAGCGTCAAGCCGGAGTAGCGATGCAGGTAGTGTTTTTTGAAGACGTTGCGGCCGGGTTGCAAAATGCTGGCAAGCCGCGCCGGCGAAACCGCGGATGGCGCGGAGATCATCAAATCCAGATCATGATTCGCCGAAAGCTCGGTGGCGAGCCGGCTGGCGAGGATGTTGGCGATCTCGGAATAAATCGATAAATCCAATTCTTCGTCGATCAAAACCAGGAGCGTCGCCCGGACGTCGCCTTGCAGGCGGATTCCAAGGGCCGAGCGGTCGGCGATCTCGATTTCCGCCGCGTCGGCCAGGATCAGGCCGGCGCCGGGCGTTTCAGCGACGGCAACTTCTCCCAGGTGATAAAATGGGAATTTTTCGGGAAGCGATTTTCCCAGGGTTTCAAGAAAGTCCATGTTGGGCCTCCGTTCCAACGTGAGCGGCGCCGATGGCTTCGCTGTTCAGCGCCCGGTCGATGGTGGTCAGCACTTCGGCCGAAGTAAACGGCTTTAAGATATAATCTCTGGCGCCCACGTTCACCGCTTCCATGACGAGGTTTTCCTGCCCCATGGCGGAAATGATCACGACACGCGCGCCGGGGTGGCCTTTCAGGATTTTGCGAGTGGCATCGATGCCGCTCATATTCGGCATGACGACGTCCATGGTGACCAGGTCGGGGCGGAGCTGCGAGTAGAGTTGAACGGCCTCGGCGCCGTCCGCGGCTTCGCCCACCACTTGGTAGCCGGCTCCGGTGAGAATTTCACGAAGCGTGTTCCGGACAAAGGTCACATCGTCGACGATCAGGATTTTTTTCTGAGCTAAGGCAGTCATTGTTCAATTCTATCGACAAGCGGCGAAAAAAGGAAATTACTCGGTTTTTTCGATTTCGACGCTTTGTATGGCTCTTTCCGTGGCTTGGCGGATGGTGAATTTATATTGTCCGCCCGCGGTGTTGAAGAAAAGCTCGTCGCGTGGTTCCGGTATCCGACCAAACTGCTGAAGTAAAAATCCGCTGAGAGTTTCGTAATCTCCGTGGGGAAGATTGAGTTTGAGTTGGTCGTTGATCGCGTCGATTTCCATGCGGGATTGCACCACCCAGTGGTCTTCGCCCAGCTCTTTGAAGAGGCTCGACTCCTGGTCGTATTCGTCGCGGATCTCGCCGACGATTTCTTCGACGATGTCTTCGAACGTCAAAATTCCGACGGCGCCGCCGTGCTCGTCGACGACGACGACCATTTCGATGTCTTCCCGGTGCATATCGGCCAGCAGATCGTCGAGCGACTGGGTCTCGGCGATATAGTGGGCTGACGACATGGAGTTGCTGATGGATTGAGAGGGATCGGCCGTGAATAGGTCCGCGCTTTCCAGCACGCCGATGATGTTATCGACGCGCTCGGAATAGACGGGCACGCGCGAGTGGCGATGGCGTTCGAACTGCTCGATCGCTTCGCGAACGGTCGCGGTATCTTCGATCGCTTCGACTTTCACCAGGGGGATCAGCGCGTGCTTGGCCTCCGAATCGGTGAAGTCGAAAATGCGCTTGATCATCCGTTTCTCGCTCGACTTGATTTCGGTCTCGCGCTTGCTGTAGCTCATGAGCGCGCGAAGCTCCTCGCGGGTGGTGTGATGTTTTCCGGACAAAAGCTCTTCGAGCGGGCTCACCAGGCGGGAGACTCGCGAGGTGTAAGAAGAGAGAGCGCGGGTGACAGGGTAAAAAAGAGTGTACGTGAAAGACACCGGATAAGCCGCCCACGGGGCGATGCGGGTGGCATTCCGCTGGTAAAGCGTTTTTGGGATGAGCTCGCCCAGAAGGACGATCAGGGGCGAGCTGATGGCGACCGCGATCCAATTTGAGTGCTCGCCGAAGCGCTCGAAACAATACAGCGCGATCAGCGCCGAGATCGCGGTGACGCAAAGGCAGGTGACGAACAAGGTCGTGGAAAGGACGCGTTCGGGATGGCTCGCGAGCTCGAGCGCGAGCTTCGCGCCTTTGCTGCCGGAGCGCGAGTTGCGTTTCAGGGTGAGCACGTCCGCCGCGAGAAGCGCGATTTCGGATCCCGAGAACAGCCCTTCGATCAGGATCAACGGAGGCAGCAAGCCCAGCAGGGCGGCAATCGAGATTCTGACGTTCATGGGTGCTCGTCCTCGAAAAGATCTTCGAAAAGCGACTCCAGGACGTCGCTCATCGTGACGATGCCAAGGGTCTCTCCGCTGCTCCGCTTGACGATGGCCATATGCGATCTTTGCGCCTTGAATTTGCGAAAGAGCGCGTTGAGCTGCATCGAAGGGAGCACGACGGGCGGCTTGCGCAGGATTTGGGAAATGGGTTCGTCGAGAAGGGTCGGATCCAGCTTCGCCCGGAGCAGGTCTTTCGTGTAGAGAATGCCGACGAACTCGCGACGATCGGGCCCGGTGACCGGAATGCGGGAATAGCTCACCGTGCGCATCGCCGTGAGTGCTTGCCGGTAAGTCGTTTTGGTCGAAAGCGACGTGACTTCGGAGATGGGGGTGAGCACGTCCTCGACGGTCGAGTCATCGAGCTCGAAGACATTCTTGATGAGATCGACTTCGCTCTGGTGAATGGCTCCTTGCTTCTGGCCTTCTTCGACCATCTCCATGAATTCGGCCTCGCGCAGGATCGCGGGCTCTTTGGGGGCACGGCTTTGCCGGCCGAAGGTGGAGATGATTCTCGTCAGCAAAAAGCGGATCGGCTTGAGGGCGTCGTAGATCAGGGCGAGCGCGCCGGCGTTGAGCGTGGAGGCGAGCGCGTTGGCGCGCGTTCCGATGGCCTTCGGCGTGATTTCGCAGAAAAGCAGCAGGATCGGGGTCGTGATCAGAATGCCCAGGAGAAAATCCGCGAGCCAATGGCCGGCGAGAAATGAAAGCTGCGGAGTCGCGCGCGCGACCGCCTGGGCCACGAGGGTCGAAAGCGCGATGTTGACGATTTCGCTCACCGCCAGCAGCGTCACCAACAGCCCGCCGGGATCCTGAAGCAATCTTTTGATGTTGCGGTAGGTGACGGGCTTCACCCGTTCCTTGAGCGAGCGGAGCTGGAAGCGGGAGAGGCTGAAGAGCGCGACTTCGGACGCCGAGATGTATCCGGAAACGAGCACGAAGAAAATGCAGGCGGAAAGCTGAAGCGAGGTCACGTGAAAATGAGAATCCCCAAATTCCTTCGCCTAGTCAATCGGCGAGTCATTTGGGGATTCTCCCGGTTTTCAGTAGATCGGTCCGTTACGCCGCGCGATCGTAGCCGGGGGCCGGCTTGCGGCGCGGAGTTTTGGCCTTTTCGTCCTTGCTCGTGGCGCCGCTCGATGTCGGGCGGTTGGCGACGATCTTTTGCGTCAGAGCCACGTCGAGAACATCATCGAAGGTCTTCACCGGGATGAAGGTGAGTGCATTGCGGTATTCTTCCGGAATGTCCTCGAGGTCCTTCTTGTTCTTGTCCGGGATGATGATCGTCTTGATGCCGTGTCGCATCGCCGCGAGCGCTTTCTCCTTGAGGCCGCCGATCGGGAGCACGCGCCCGGTCAGGGTGATCTCGCCCGTCATGGCCACGTCCTTGCGGACCGGCACTCCGGTGAGTTTGGAGACGATCGCCGAGGCCATCGTGATGCCTGCCGAAGGGCCGTCTTTCGGGATGGCGCCTTGCGGAAAGTGCACGTGGATGTCGATGTTCTGGAACACGTCCTCGTCGATGCCGAAGTCTTTGGCTCGCGAGCGGATCAGGCCGATGGCCGCGTGGCCGGACTCCTTCATGACGTCACCGAGCTGGCCGGTGAGAATCATGCCGCCTTTGCCCTTCATCGTCGTGGTCTCGACGTAGAGGATTTCCCCTCCTACCGAGGTCCAGGCGAGTCCGGTGGCGATACCCACTTCATCGCGCTCCTGCTCTTCCTCGCGGATGTAGGGAGCGGGGCCCAGGAACTTGTTCACAACTTCCGGGGTGATCGTGGTCTTCTCTTTTTTGCCTTCCGCGACCATGCGGGCCGTCTTGCGGCAGACGGTGGCCACATTGCGCTCGAGGTTACGCAGGCCCGCTTCGCGGGTGTACTGCGAGATGACCGTTTTCATGCCGGCTTCCGTGAAGTCGATCTGCTCGGGCTTGAGGCCGTTCTCGTTGATCTGCTTGGGAACCAGGTAGCGCTTCGTGATGAAGAACTTCTCTTCCTCGGTGTAACCCGAAAGCTGGATGATTTCCATGCGGTCGCGGAGCGCGGAAGGGATGGTATCAAGCGAGTTGCAGGTCGCCACGAACATCACGTTCGAGAGATCGAACGGAACGTTGAGGTAGTGATCGCGGAACGAGAAATTCTGCTCCGGATCGAGCACTTCGAGAAGCGCCGCCGAGGGGTCGCCGCGGAAGTCGCTGCCGAGCTTGTCGATTTCGTCCAGGACGAAAACCGGGTTGTTCGACTGCGCTTGCTTCAGGCCTTGGATCACGCGTCCGGGGAGCGCGCCCACGTAAGTGCGGCGGTGACCACGGATTTCGGCTTCGTCTTTCACTCCGCCGAGCGAGATGCGAACGAATTCGCGTCCCAGGGCCCGCGCGATCGAGCGGCCGAGCGAGGTCTTGCCGACGCCCGGAGGGCCGGCGTAACAGAGGATCGGGCCTTTCATCTTGTCCTTCAGCTTGCGAACCGCCAGGTACTCGATGATGCGCTCCTTGATCTTGGAGAGGTTGTAATGGTCCTCGTCCAAAATCTGCTTGGCGCGCGCAAGGTCGAGATTGTCGACGGTGTGCTTGCTCCAGGGAGTTTCGATCAGCCAATCGATGTAGGTGCGAAGCATGGAGGCTTCAGAAGCGTCCGGATGCATGCGCTCCAGGCGGCTGAGCTGCTTTTGCGCTTCCTGGTCGACTTCCGCCGGCATTTTGCAGGCCGCGATTTTCTGCTTGAGTTCGTTGATTTCCTCGCTCTTGGAGTCGTTGTCGCCGAGCTCGTTCTTGATGGCGCGGATCTGCTCGCGAAGGAAGTACTCTTTCTGGCTCTTGGTCATCTCGTCCTTGGCCTGGGAACGGATCTTGGCCTGGAGGGAGAGGACTTCGATTTCCTTGGTGAGGATCTCGTTCACGGCGCGCAGTCTTGTCATCGAATCGAAAGTCTCGAGGATCTGCTGGGCTTCGCTGACTTTGAGGCCGAGATTCGAGGCGACCAGATCGGCCAAGCGTCCCGGATCGGTGATGTCGTCGAGGACCATCAGGATATCGGGGGAGAGAACTTTGCCCAGCGAAATCACTTTTTCAAGCTGTTCGCGGACGTTTCTCATCACGGCTTCGGCTTCAGGGCCCGTTTCCGCGGCAGGTTCGTTGATTCTTTCGATCTTGCACTCGAAGTACGGTTGTACCTGGGTGAAATCCTGGATGTTGGCCTTGCAAAGACCCTGGGTGAGGATCTTCACCCGGCCGTCGGGCAGCTTGCGCATGCGCATGATCATCGCGACGGTACCGGTACGATAAATGGCTTCAGGCGCCGGATGCTCGTCACTGATGTCCCGTTGCGAGGCGAGCAGAATCAAGCGATCCGAGCGCGCCAAGCTTTCTTCTACACTTTTGATAGAAGAATCGCGTCCCACGAACAATGGGATAATCATATAGGGGAAGACTACAATATCGCGGACGGGCAACATGGGGAGATTTTCTGGGATTTCCACTTGTTCGCCGTCGTAGTTGGTGACCATTCCGCTGCCTCCGGTGCCGGCAGCACGTTGTAAGTGCTGCCAGGTTGTTAATTGTTGCTATAAATTGGTTCGGCGATATCGGAGGGACACTTGAGAAAGAAACGCTGACACGCCCAGGCGAACCCGAAAGACTAACCCAATATTCGTAATGGGTTAGATGTGGCCTTGACGACACGCCTCCATTGCCCAGGAATTCGTTGAGGAATTGACGCGCCCCAATATTAGCTTGCCTGCCCGGTTCCGTGCGATAAAATCAATAGTGAATGAATATTGGGGTGCTTTCGTTAGTTTCCGGTTTTGTCGCATTGTCCTCTTTGTCTTCCGCGGCGCACGCGCATGGATTCTTTGTTAGAGAGGCTCCGGCGCCGCAGGAGGGCGCTCACTGCGTGGTCAGTCCATCGGGCATCGACCCGACCCAGGTTTGCTCGGCTCTTCAGTCGACGAGCCCGGTCTTGGAACGGGTTTCTGCCAGCCAATTCAAGAATGACCAACAGATCGAAGCTTATTTCCAAAACACCCCGAATCATGACGGTGACTTCGAGCGTTATACTCAGCCTCGGCGGCTAGGGGCGTCTTCTTATGAGCAGCAGGTCGATCAGGCCGCGCAAACGTTTCACATCCCTCCCGCCTTTCTTGCGTGCATGCTGGATCAGGAAAACCATTTTATGAGCTCGGGAGTTTCGAGGACCGGAGCTCGAAGCATCGCTCAGTTCGAGCCGAGCACGTTGAGAACGATGAATTACGTGATCGCGGGCAGGGTCTCCGACTCTCAAACGGTGTGTTCGACGGACGCGATCCTTTATAACAACTGGCAGCAGTATTGGCAGCAGATCGGGCAGGCGCCCCCGAGGGCCGCTTCGATGAGCAACCCTTCGGAGATGATTGCCGCTGCGGCACTGTACAATATGCAGAACGCGATGACGTATTTCGGGGAAGCGGGAGCGATGAATTTATCGATGTCGCAGCTGAAAATCCTGGCGGCGGCTTATAATTGGGGTCCGGGAAAAATCAAAACCCGGTGCGGCATCCCGGTCGCTGATGCGGATGAATGCCTCAAGATAATCGAGGGTACGTCCGCTTCCGTTCCTAGCTTGGAGCGCTCATTCTACCGAATGCCGGCCGAAACCCAGGCTTACGTGAGCAACATCGAAAGCTGCGTCGCGGCTCCGTAAAATGATGGATAAAAAAACCGCGCGTGACGTCGATCCGAAACGGATAGGCGGCGCCACGCGCTGAGAGGAAAGCTAGGCTCTAGGCGTAAATCTTTTCGCGGTGTTCCTGCTTTTCTTTGCAAGCGATGCAAAGAGTGGAGACAGGGCGGGCTTCCAGTCGGCGGACCTCGATCGGCTCTTCGCAGTCGGCGCAAGTTCCGAAGGTGCTGTCTTCGATCCGGGCCAGCGCTTCGTCAATCTTGGAAAGAAGCTGACGCTCGCGATCGCGGAGCTTGAATACGAGGTTTTGGTTGACCTCGCTCGCGGCGAGATCGGTTTCGTCCGGAAGATCGTCCGGAGACAGGGACAACTCGTGCTTCAGCGCGTTCTTCGAGTTGTTCATGATTCTCTGTTTTTCTTCCAGTAACAGCCTTTTGTACTTCGTCAGGTTCTTCGCGTCCATGTGACATTCTCCCCACACACAACCCGGGGCTGATTGGATTGTCTTTCTCGGCCCCTGGTCTCATTATGTTACAGTACTTCTCAGCGTTGACAACGAAAAATATAAGAACTTCTAAGGAAGTCAACCCCTAGAATTTTCTGGCGACCAAAATACCCTGTGTTTGTCGGATGTGTCCTGCCAAGAATATGTCAGCGGCGACGCACCTCCTGTTCTTATCCTGTGCGTGGGCTTGCCTCGCGGCTTCATTTCCGGTAACCCAAAATCATATGTCAGATAGCGCTCGAAGACGTGCCGTGGAGCGGATTTCCAAAGCGGCCGGCATTCTCATTCTCGCGGCCGGGCAAGGAAAGCGCATGCGGTCGTCGCTGCCGAAAGTTCTTCATCCGGTCTGTGGGCAACCCATTTTGTTTCATATTTTAAGGCGCGTGAAAGAAGCCGCTCCCAAGGCTTCAATCGCGATCGTGGTCGGTCACGGACGCGAAAAGGTCGAAGAAGCGGTACGGGCCGAGGCGGAGTTTTCGGATCTTTCCATTGAATTTGTTTTTCAGCCGGAGCAGTTGGGTACCGGTCACGCCGCTCGCTGTGCGATGGAGCATCCATGGGGGGCCTCGCTCGTTAAGGCGGGGGGGGCGATCCTGGTTTTGCCGGGAGATCTTCCGCTCGTTCCCCGGAATCTGGTTGAGCAGATGACAGCGCCCCTCGGGCGAACGGACGCGATTCGCCTGATGACCTGCGAGCTTCCCGATCCGACCGGCTACGGCCGCGTGGTGAGACGCGGAAAAGCGGGTGCAGTGCTGAGAATCGTCGAGGAGCGCGATGCGAGCGCGCGCGAGAAGGCGATTCGCGAAGTAGCGGTTTCGATTTACAGCTTTCAAGCCGTGTTTTTGAAGCACGCCACCGAGCGCCTTTCCAATCGCAACGCGCAAAAGGAGTATTACCTGACCGACCTCATCTCCGCGGCTTCGCGAGGCAAGCGAAAAATCGACGTGCTCAGCTGGCCATCAGCCGAGGATCTCCGGGGCGTGAACGATCCGTGGGAGCTCGCGCAGGCCACCCGGATCTTGAACGAGCGGAACGTCAAGAATTGGGCGCTCAAGGGCGTGCGCTTTACCGATCCCTGGAGTGTGCAGCTGGATGTAGAAGTCGAAATCGGCGAGGGCGCGGAAATTCATCGCGGCGTGGTTTTGAGCGGTAAGACCCGCGTCGGTCCGAACGTCATCGTGGGCCCTGGCTGCGTTTTGAAAAACGTGGAGGCCGATGAGGGCGCTCACATCAAGACCGGCACGGTGGCCGAGGCTTCGCGCATCGGTAAAGGAGCGCAAGTAGGGCCCTATGCTCATTTGAGGCCCGAGAGCGAGGTCGGTCCGGGCGCCAAGATCGGCAATTTCGTCGAGCTCAAGAAATCTCGGATCGGCGCGAACACGAGCATCGCGCACTTATCTTATTTGGGGGACGCGGAAGTCGGGCGCGACGTCAATATCGGCTGCGGCTTCGTCACCTGCAATTTCGACGGGCGGGTGATCGACGGGCAGCGCAAGCACCGGACGGTGATCGGAGACGGGGTTTTTCTCGGCAGCGACTGCCAGACGGTCGCTCCGGTCACGGTCGGAGCGGGCGCTTATGTCGCCTCCGGTTCGACGATTACCGAAGACGTCGAGCCCGGGGCGCTCGCGATCGCGCGCTCCCGGCAGGTCAATAAGCCGGGCTATGCCGCGAAACTGAAATCGAGGAAGTCTTAAGATGTGCGGAATTGTGGGTTATGCAGGCAAGCGCGCCGCGGTCGATATTTTGATCCGTGGCCTCAAACGGCTTGAGTACCGCGGTTATGATTCGTCGGGGATCGCCTTCGTGCGGGGCGATCGCATCGAAATCATCAAGTCCGAGGGCCGGATCGATAATGTCGAAAAAATGGCCGCGAAGTTCGCCGAAACATCGCCCGGCGGAAACTTGAACGACGTGCATTTCGGTATCGGGCATACGCGTTGGGCGACGCACGGGAAGCCCACGACGCAAAACGCCCATCCGCATCGGACGGGGCATGTGGTTTTGGTGCACAACGGCATCATCGAAAATTATCAGGAGCTGAAAAAGAAGCTCGTCGCCCGCGGCCATCAGCCGCAGTCCGAGACTGATAGCGAGCTTTTCGGTTTTTTGGTGCTCGAGGAGATGGAAAAGGGTGCTTCCCTGATGAACGGGGTGCGACTCGCGTTCGATAGCGTCGAAGGCGCTTGCAGCGTCGTCGTGATGTCCGAACGGGAGCTGGGCGTGCTGGTCGGCGCCCGTCGCGGCGGTTCTCCTCTGGTCGCGGCGATCGATCCCGAGGGAGGCGCGATTCTCGCGAGCGACGCGCAGCCTTTGATCGATATCACTCGTGAGGTGATTTTCGTCGAACAAGGCGATGTCGTCGTCGGCGACAGCAAGGGCGTTCATTTTTTCGATCTCAAGAGCGGCGCGCCGATCCAGCGCAAGACCACGCGGCTCGACTGGTCGGTTGAAACCCTGAGCAAGCAGGGCTTTGCCCACTACATGCTCAAAGAGATCCACGAGCAGCCGACCGCGCTTGTCGACACCTTCAACGGGCTTCTGGATTTGGCGAAGCGGGGAGACCCCGATCCTTTCCCGTTCGCGGACCGCGAAGTGGCGAAGTTGCTGGAATCCGCTTCCGATATCGTTTTGATCGCGTGCGGCACTTCCTGGCACGCGGCCCTTTTAGGAAAGTATTGGATCGAGCGCTGGGCGGGGGTGCGCGTGAGCGTCGAGCTCGCGAGCGAATTCCGTTATCGGCAGCCGGTTCTGGCTCCCCAGAGCCTGGTCATCGCGCTCTCGCAAAGCGGTGAGACCGCTGACACGCTCGCGGTGGTTCGTCAGGTGAACGGCCTGGGAAATAAAACCATGGGCATCACCAACGTGCGCGGCTCGACCTTGTCGCGCGAGGCGACGGCCGTACTTTACACTTCCGCCGGGCCCGAGATCGGAGTGGCCGCGACCAAGACATTCAGCGCGCAGCTGCTTTCGCTTTTGATCATCGCCGGCCATCTCGGCTCCAAAAAAGGCCGGAAGCTCGAGCCGGTTTTCGATGAGCTGCTTCGGGTCCCGCATCTGCTCGCCGGAGAGCTGGCCGGAACCCTTGCCTCGCGCGCCCATGCCGTGGCGAAGGCGATCGCGGGTTATAAAGGCTTCTTTTTCATCGGGCGCGGCTATTCGTTCCCGATCGCGCTCGAGGGCGCGCTCAAGCTGAAGGAAATCGCTTACGTTCACGCCGAAGGTTACGCCGGCGGCGAGCTCAAGCACGGGCCCATCGCGATGATCGACCCGAATATGGTGGTCGTCGTGCTCGCGCCTCGCGATTCCTGGCGCGAAAAAACCTTGTCGAACCTCGAGGAAGTGAAAGCGCGCGGTGCGGTGGTCCTGGCGATCGGAGACCCTTCGGACGAGGCGCTGAAGCAGGCTTCTCATCACTGGATCGCGCTCCCCGAGGGCGCGCGCGAGCTCGATGAATGCTGGGCCCCGTTTTTCCTCTCTCCGGTCGTGCAGCTCCTGAGTTACGAGCTTGCGCTCCTGAAGGGCACCGATGTCGATAAGCCACGCAATTTGGCGAAGAGCGTGACGGTCGAGTGATGCTGGGTCCGATCGTAACGGGCATCCTTTCGGCAGTCGTCGCTCAAGCGGTTCTTTGGTTGCAGATGCGGATGCAGGACGGAAATTCGCTGGCGGGCGTTCCGGCTTACGCCGGCGCCCTGATCGGAACCGCGATCGCTTTGTTTTTTTGTTTTGCGTTCCGTCGGCGCCGCGATCTTTCCAGCGATTATCATGGCATTTCCGACATGCTGATTCATATCCACCAATCAGCAAGCCCGGATGTTCCCTCCCGGTGGCTGGGAAGATCGGCCATTTCGGCGTTTTTCAGCATCTTTTCAGGCAACGTCGGCTCGGAAGGGCCGGCGATGGAGCTGGTTTACGGGGCGTTTCTGCGCTTCCGCCCTCGTTCGGCCCGGTGGTTCGAGCAGCGGCGCCGCACGGAAGCTTCAAGCACCTTGGCGGCGGGGATCGCGGCCTCTTTCGGGGCACCGTTCGCGGCCATCCTTGCTCCGATCGAGCTCGGCACTGGCGGGCGCGCGATTTCGTCGGCGGTTTGCGCCCTTTCGGCGTATTTGAGCTCGCGTTTTCTGATCGCGTTTTTTTCCCTGCACAAGTTCGAGGTGGCGGGTTCTTTCTATGAGGTTTCGCTCGCCGGCGCGAAGGAATGGATCGCGCTCGTTCTGACCGCCGTGGTCTGCGGGTTTTGCGGCATCGTGCTCGCGGGCTTTATCGATTATTTCGGGAAAAGCCTGCGAAAGGCCGTGGGCCATTCTTCCGGCCAAACGGGTTGGGCGCGAATCGCGCTGGGCGGTGGCCTTTTGGTCGCGGTATTCGCGATTTATCCGCCCGCGGCGAGGCTGCCTTACGGCGTTCTCGAGGATTTGTTCTGGGGCCGCGTTTCGCTCGGCGACTCGGGGATCTTGTTTTTTTCGAAAGCCCTGTCTTTCGCGATCATCTTGGGAGCTTTCGGAACGGCCGGCGCGTTCTGGCCGATTTTCGCGTTGGGGGGCCTTTTCGGGTTCGTGTTTTCGCAGGGAGTTTTGCACGGTTTTTTTCCGGACCTCGCGGCTTTCGCGCCGCTCGCGGCTCTGGCGGGCGCCTCCGCTTTCTGGGGTTCGATGCTGGGTGCGCCGGTAACGGGCGCGGTGCTCGCGTGCGAGCTCACTGACAGCATGAAGTTTCTTTTTCCCTGTCTCGTGGCCGGTCTCATCGCGCGCGAACTGGCGCAACGTTTGGGAGCCAGAACTTTGTTCGAGCGGGATCTCGGGGCGCGCGGGCTTCGTTTGAGCGAGGGCAGGCTCGAGTCGATCCTGGCGACGCTCAAGGTGAGCGATGCGATGGTGGTCGATTTTGAATGTTCCCGTGAAGAGGAGCCGGTCGCGGAAGCCCGGCAGAAATTATTGCGCGCGACCCATCCCTTCTTGCCCGTCGTTCGCGCGGACGGGACTTATTCCGGCCTTCTGACCATCGATATGGTTCACGAAAGCGTGGCTGAGGGCGCTCACGGGCAATCCTCGCTGGCCAAGCTTTTGGAAGTGAAAGATCTTCTCTATCGGTCGGGATTTCGGACTCCGCAGGTTGAGCAGGATGATCCCCTGACCGTGACGATTGGTCTTTTTCACGATATTCCCTGCGTGCCGGTGGTGGGCAAGGATGGAAAAGTTCAAGGGCTCCTTTATGGCCAGAACGTCCGGCTGATTTATGATCGGGAAGTCTCCCGCCGGTCCTTGCACAGTTCCGCGATTTAGCGTAACCCGAAGGACAGAATGATCGATTTTAACGATGCCCCTGATGGCTTTTCGGTAGGTTCCCCTCAGCCGGGCGTTGCTGGAAGAATCCCCGCATTTATCAATAGCTTAAATGATCGGCAGCGGGAAGCGGCTCTGACCACGGAGGGGCCGCTCATCGTGCTGGCTGGTGCCGGCTCGGGAAAAACGAAAATGCTCACCGCTCGAATCGCCTATCTGATCGAAGGCCGAGGGGTCGCGCCCTGGCAAGTCTTGGGGGTGACGTTCACCAATAAGGCCGCGGGGGAAATGCGCGAGCGGGTCGAAAAAGTTCTGCGGGAATCGGGTTCCGGCCATCTTGGCGCGCCTGAAATCGGCACGTTTCACTCCGTTTGTATTCGGATCCTGCGGCGCGAGATCCATCGCACGCCTTTTACGAAACCGTTCGTGATCTATGACGACGCCGATCAGCTGACGTTGATCAAGGGCGCGATGAACAAGCTCGCCATCGATGAAAAATCGGTGAGCCCCAAGGGCGTGCAAAGCGCGATCAATCGGGCCAAGTGCGACGCGCTCCAGCCGGAGGACGTCGAGCCTTCGGCCCATAATTTTTTCGAGCGGCAGTTCAAGCGCATTTACGAGCAGTATCAAAAAGACATGTTCGCCAATAACGCGATCGATTTCGGGGAGATCATCTGCCTGACCTATCGCCTGCTTCGCGATCATCCGGATCTGCGCTCAAGCTATCAGCGGCGTTTCCGTTATATTCACGTCGACGAATACCAAGACACCAATCGCGCGCAATGCTTGCTGCTGTCGATGCTGGCGGCACCGATGAACGGCGGGCACGGAAACATCTGCGTCGTCGGCGACGAGGACCAGTCGATCTACAAATGGCGGGGCGCCGATATCCGCAACATCCTGGATTTCGAACGCGAATATCCGGGCGCCCGGATCGTGAAGCTCGAGCAGAATTACCGTTCGTCGAAAACGATCATCAGGGCCGCGGGAGAGGTGATCAAAAACAACACCGCGCGCCGGGACAAGACGCTCTGGACCGATAATCCCGAGGGCGTAAAAATCATTCGCGCGCAAGTTCCCGACGAGCGCGCCGAAGCCGAGTTCACGGTTTCCGAGATCAAGCGCGTCGCTCAAGGCGAGAACCGCCCGTACGGCGATTTTTCCATTTTTTACCGGACCAACGCCCAGAGCCGGCAGTTCGAAGACGTTTTGAGGCGTGAAAAAATACCCTATCAGATCGTCGGCGGCCTGCGGTTTTACGACCGTAAAGAGATCAAGGATATTCTTTCTTATTTCAAGGCGATCTTGAATCCGAGCGATTCGGTGAGCATCAAGCGCATCATCAACACTCCCGCCCGCGGGATCGGCAAGACGACGCTGGATAAGCTAGACGATTGGCTGGCGCTTCCTGAAAACCATGCCCGCACTTTTTGGGACGCGCTCGCCAAAGCATCGAGCGATACGTCGTTGGTCTCGGCTGGTACGGGCAAAAAGCTCGCGGCATTCATCCAGCTCATGGAGCGCTTTATCATCGAGCAGCCGAAGCTCACGCTTTCCGAGCTCTATCATCTGATTTTGGATGAGACGGCGTATGTGGTCGACCTTCGCAAGGAGGGAACGGAAGAAGCGCTGGCCCGGATCGAGAATTTGGAGGAATTCGATACCCTCCTGCAGGAGTTCGACGAGGATAATTTTTTTTCCCATGCGGAGGCTCCGGCAGGCGCGGAGACGAAACCACCGCAAAAGGCCGATCTCCTGGCGCTTTTCATCGAGCAGACGTCGCTGGCCTCGGATGTCGATAAGCTCGATGACCGCTCGGCCACGGTCAAGCTCATGACTTTGCATTCGTCGAAGGGGCTGGAGTTCCCGGTCGTCTTTTTGGCCGGAATGGAAGACGGTCTTTTCCCTTCGATCAAAAACTGGGAGGAAACCCCCGTCGAGGACATCGAAGAAGAAAGGCGTCTTTGCTACGTCGGTATGACGCGCGCGCGCGAAAAGCTTTATCTCATGAACGCGGTCATGCGCCGAATCTGGGGCGATACTCACTGCAACGAGCCTTCGCGGTTTTTCCTGGAGATGCCTTCCGAGCTTCTCGATTACAAAGATTACTCGAATCGGCTGGGGCAGGGGAGCGCCCGCTCGAGTTTCGTGGGATCCAGCTCGCGGTATCTGCGAGATGAGTACTCTCAAGAGGCCCCGAGTGATTCGAGCGTGAGCCGTCGAACCGCGACGTTTTCGAAAATGCCCGGCACGATCCAGAATGATCTGGTGGGGCGGCAAATGAGCCATGCGGATTACGGCCCGGGGACGATCATCGCCGTGGACGGGGCCGGGGACGACCGCAAAGTGACGGTTGAATTCCGTGGGCGGCAGCAGCGCAAGTTCATGCTGCGTTACGTCGCTTCGTATATCGTTTAGGTCCTTTTCAATTTCGAGCGGTTTGCATAAGCTCGGGCCCATGGCCCTTACGCAACCCATCAATATGCGTCAAATAGCTCAATTGGCTCGCCTCGAGCTGACCGCGGAGGAGGATCTCGCCTTCACGGAGCAGATCGATCAGGTCCTTCGCTACATGGATGTCTTGGGCGAGCTGAAGCTTGAAGGCGTGGAGCCGTTGTTTCAACCTCATGATCTGCCGACCGCGTTTCGGGTCGATGTCGCCCATCCGTTCGGGGTGGACTCGAATGGGCAGCCTAAAACGCTGGCTTCGGCCCCCGATGTTCAGGACAGCGGTTTCAAGGTGCCTCAAATCGTATGATTCAGAAAATCGATGAAATTCACGGTGCCTTCGATCGGCGCGAAATCACCGCCGTCCAGCTGACCAAAAAATATCTCGAGGCCGCGCGCGCGAGCCGGCTCAATTCTTTCATTACCCTTTGCGAAGAGCGGGCGCTCGGGCAAGCCCGCGCTGCCGACGAAAAAATCGCAAGTCATGGAAGAGTGCCCCGGGATTCACACCCGCTCTTGGGGATTCCGCTTGGCATCAAAGATATCTTCACGATCGAGGGCGTGCGTACGACCTGCGCCTCGAAGATGCTCGATAATTACGTGCCGCCCTATACGGCGACGCTGGTCGAGCGATTGGAAGCCAAGGGCGCCGTCACGCTCGGAAAAACCAATATGGACGAGTTCGCGATGGGGGGCTCGAACGAAAATTCCGCTTACGGAAACGTCTTGCATCCCACCCATCCCGACCGGGTGCCGGGCGGCTCGAGCGGCGGTTCGGCGGCAGCGGTGGGAGGAGGGCTTTGCGTCGCTTCCATCGGGACCGACACTGGCGGCTCCATTCGCTTACCCGCGCATTATTGCGGCCTTGTCGGTTTGAAGCCGACTTACGGGAGCGTGAGTCGCTACGGCATGGTCGCGTTCGCTTCTTCGCTCGATCAGGCGGGCCCGATGACGACTTCAGTGCGGGATGCGGCGATTCTTTTCGATGCCATGAACGGGCACGACCCTCGCGACTCGACCTCGGCGAATGTCCCGCCGAGCGCGAAAACGGCAGCGGCACTTACCGAGGAGATCGATTGGAAAAATTTGAAAATCGGCGTGCCCGCGGAATATTTCGTGGAAGGTTTGGCTCCGGAAGTGGAAGCTTCGGTGCGCGCGGCCCTTCAGTGGTTCGAATCGAAGGGCGCGAAGCTCGTCCCGGTTTCGCTTCCGCATACCCGTTATTCGGTGGCTGTTTATTACATCGTCGCGGTCAGCGAAGCCTCGAGCAACCTGGCTCGCATTGATGGCGTGCGCTTCGGGGTCAGGCCGCCCGGCGCGCGGGAGGCGACCGATCTCGCCGATTTTTACCGCAAGGCCCGTGCGCTTTTCGGCCCGGAGGTGAAGCGCCGGATTATCTTGGGCACCTTCACGCTTTCGAGCGGTTACGCCGATGCTTATTTCCGCCGCGCTTGCCAGGTGCGAAGGCTCATTCGGCAGGATTTCGACGAAGCCTTCACGAAGGTCGATCTCATCGCCGGCCCGGTCTCGCCGACTACCGCGTTCCGCTTCGGGGAAAAAAGCGATCCGCTTCAGATGTATCTGAACGATATCCTCACGATTCCCGCCAATCTTGCGGGCTTGCCGGCCTTGAGCATGCCGTGCGGGCAGGACGGAGCGGGCCTTCCGATCGGGTTGCATTTGATCGCCCCGCCTTTTGCCGAAGCGGCGCTGCTTCAAGCCGCGAATGCTTTTGAGCAGGGGAGGCGCGCATGACTCTCGGCAATTGGGAAGCCGTCATCGGGCTCGAAATCCATTGCCAGCTGGCGACGGAAACGAAAATTTTTTGCGCTTGCCCCGCGCGCACGGCGGAGGGTGTCTCGGTCGCCGATCTCCAGCCCAACATCAATACGTGTCCGGTCTGCACCGGGCACCCCGGCGCGCTTCCGGTTTTAAATCGCAAAGTGGTGGATTACGCGATTCTCGCGGGCCTGGCGATGAATTGCCGGATCCGGCAGCGGAATGTTTTCGCCCGAAAGAACTATTTTTATCCCGATTCGCCGAAAGGCTATCAGCTCAGCCAATACGAGCTTCCGATCTGTGAGGATGGGCACCTCGAAGTCGAGGTGAGGCCGGGTGAAAACAAACGCGTTATCATTCAGCGAATTCACATGGAGGAGGATGCGGGCAAGAGTATCCATCTTTCCGGGTTTTCGGTCGTTAATCTGAACCGCGCCGGCGTGCCGCTCATCGAGATCGTGAGCGGCCCCGATATGCGCAGTGCCGAGGAAGCGGGCGCCTATATGCGCGCGGTTCACGCGATCGTCACGCATATCGGCGTGACCGACGGCAATATGCAGGAAGGCAATTTTCGCTGTGACGCGAACGTGAGCGTGCGTCCGCGCGGCCGGAAGGAATTTGGCACGCGCGTTGAAATCAAAAACGTGAACTCGTTTCGTTACGTGGAAAAAGCCATCGACTTTGAAATCGCCCGCCAGATCAGCTTGATCCAAGGCGGCGGGGCCGTAGTGCAGGAAACCCGTCTTTATGATGCCGATCGGGGCCTGACGAGCTCTATGCGCTCGAAAGAAGAGGCCATGGATTACCGATATTTTCCCGACCCTGATCTGATGGCGGTCCAAGTGGATCCGACCTGGATCGAGCGGGTCAGAAAAAACCTGCCCGAGCTGCCGGCGAAAAGGCGCGACCGTTACATCGCCGAGCTCGGCTTGTCCCATGCCGACGCGAGTGCGCTGACGGCCTCGGCCGCGTTGGCCCGGTTTTTCGAGGAATCGCTCGCCGAGCTGGATGCTTTAGGGCTTTCTCCGCAGGCGGGCGCCAAACCGCTCGCGAACTGGATCACCGGCGAGCTTTCTCGTCTGGCCAATGAAGCCGGCGTCCAGCCGCAATCCGGAAAAATCAGGCCCCGTCATCTGGCGGGCCTGGTGAAGCTGACGGTCGAGCAGGTCATTTCGAATACCGGCGCAAAGCAAGCGCTTTCGCTCGCTTGGGGCAACGGGGAGGCCATCGAGACGATCGTGGAGCGCGAAGGCCTTAAGCAAGTCAGCGACACCGGGGCGCTCGAGGCGGCGATCAAGAAAATTCTCGCCGCGAACGCCGGTCAGGTGGCCGAGTACCGCTCGGGCAAGGAAAAGGTATTCGGCTTTTTTGTCGGCCAAGTCATGAAAGAAATGAAGGGCAAGGCCAATCCCGGCCTTGTGAACGAATTTTTGAAGAAAATGCTCTCCGGAGACTCTCAGTAATGAAAAAGTTATTCGTAATTTTCGGTGGAATCGTCGCGCTTTTACTGATCGCCGCCCTGCTTGTCCCGCTTTTTGTCGATGTCGATAAATATCGGCCCCAAATCGTGCAAGAGGCTGATCGTTCGATCAACGGCAAGCTGGAGCTCGGCAAGCTCTCGCTTTCGCTTTGGGGTCAGGTCCGGATCGATATCGAAGGCCTGAAGCTCAGCGACTCGGAAGGCCGCCCGGTGGTTCAAGTGAAGAACGTTTTTTTCCGCATACCGTTCTCCTCGCTTTTATCCGGAACCCCCGAGTTAGTGCTTCGCATGCAGGAGCCTGAGTTGAATGTGGTCAAAGACAAGAAGGGCCGCCTGAACGTGCTGACGCTCGTGAAGTCCTCCGCGCCGGCCGCGGTCCCGAGCCCCGCTCCTTCCGCGAAGGCGCCGGCCGCTCGTGAAGGCGAGGGCGGTTTCACCTTTCCTGGAATCGCGAGCCGGGCGAGACTCGGCGTGGAGTTCAATCATGCGCAGGTCGCGTACCAGGACGAAGCCACCGGCATGAAAACCAACGTGAAGGATCTCGATATGAGGCTCGAGAATCTATCGCTCTCCCAGAAGACGAGCCTCGAGATTTCCGCCGATCTCAATACGCGCCTAAAAGGTGCTCATGAAGGCGCCGGAGGGCTGTGGGTCAAGGGGCCGGCGAAGATCACGGGGACCGCGAACCCAACCGTGAGCGCCGGACGTTTCGAGCGGGTGGATTTGGTCATGCATGTGGATCTGGATCGGCTTGAAATCGATCTTCCGGGTGTTTTGCATAAAAAGCCTGGCATCGACGCGCATGCCGATCTGACCGCCTCGATCTCGCCGATGGAGGCGGTGATCAGTCGTCTCGATTTGAAGTTTTTCAACGCCAGCATCGACTCTTCGGGAAAAATCTCGCATCTCGGAGAAGCCGAACAGCCGGTGATCGCTTATCAGGCGAAGTCCAACTCGGTTGAGCTGAAGCCGTGGGTCGAGCTGGTGCCAATGTTGAAGGATTATGAGCTGGGCGGCACCGTCAATTTGGCGGTGGAAGCCAACGGGCCCGCCAATAAGCTTGTTTATCAGGGAAAGGCGAAAGTCGCCGGATTGACCGCCAAAGCGCCGCAGTTGAAATCGCAGCCCCGCATCAATGCCGAAATCGATGTCGTGCCCGATAAGGCCGATCTGAAGGCGACGATGAAAGCGCCTGGCAACGATCTGTCGATTGCGGGCGATGTCGTTTCATTCACCCATCCGCAAATTCGCATGAGCGTCAACTCGCCGGGAATGGATCTGGATCAGCTGATTGCGTTTCCAGCCAAGGCGGCCCCGGCGGCGCCTCCGGCCACCGCAACGACTGGCGGCGCGCCCCACGAAGGCGCGGGAACCGATTACGACGCGATGGTGGCTCCGCTTCGGGAAAACAAAGCGTTCGCGCTCGCGACCGCGCATCTGACGGTGGCCATTCACTCGTTGAAATGCAAAGGCATCACGATCACTGATTTGAACTCGAAGGCCTCGCTCCAGAGCCTGATCGCCTCGATCGACAGCCTTGAGCTGAAGGTTTTCGGCGGACAGGTCAAATCGAGCGCGTCCGTCGATCTGAAGCCCAAAATGCCGGATTATCATCTGAAGCTCGCCGTCGCGCAGCTGGATCTCAAGCAGGCGGTCGATTCGGAGCTGCAGCTTTTCCGAAACACGGTGCTCGGCAAGGCCAATCTCGACATGAGCGGTACCGGAAAAAGCTTAAATGCCGAGCCTGCGACCCGTAACCTGAACGCGAAGGGAAAGCTTCGCGTGACGGATGCTACCTTCACGACCCTGGATGTCTCGAAAATGGTCGTTGATGGCATCAACGGCGCCATCGCTCGGATAGAGGACAAAGTTCCGCTTCTCAAGGGTAAGGCCTTGCCGCAAAAGCTTCCTTCCGGAGGCTCGCGCTACGATTCGATTTCGACGAGCTTCACGATCGCTCAAGGCGCCTTCAACGCGCCCGATTTCGTCGCCAAAGCGTCCCCCAACCGGGGAATCGATCTCAAGGGCTCCGCCACGGTCGGGCTCTTGGACAAGTCCCTTCGCGCTCATTTCGACGTGATCGACACCTATAATTTGACCCGTGCCCGCGATATCGGGAATCACTTGCTGGCCGATGGCAACAATCCGGTTCATTTCCCGGTCGATGTCAGCGGGACTTTGTCGGCGCCTCAATATGGCTATGGCGCGGCGACCGAGTCCCTCGTTACAATCGCCCTTAAGAATACCACCCGGTCGGCCGCCCAGGGGCTGCTCAAGCAGGCTCCCCCGTCGGTTCAAAATGCCCTGAAGGGTCTGCTCGGACAGTGATATCCTTTTAAGAAGAGAGATAAGAAGAGAGAGAGAGGAAAGTCATGAAGTACGGAAATATTCGGATTGTCCGCGCGTTCCTCGCGACCCTTGCGGTTGCGATTATCGTCAGCAGTTGCGCGAGCGATCGCGCCAAAAATCAGGCCAAGGAAGCCGCCGCCCGCTATTGGCAGGACAAAGCTTATCCGGGCAAATCGTTTGACGTGCAGGTGATCGAAGCCGAGAAGACCGACGGCGGTTATCGCGTCAAAGGTATTGTCGACGGCGAAACGCGCGTGGGCGTTTTTAATCCGGACACGGAGACCTTCTCCGAAGGTTATTACTCTTTGGCTCATGAGCGCGAAAAGCATATTGCTGAGCTCGAGCAGGAAGTGAAGTATTGGAAAGAGCGCACCGACACGCTGGAGAAAGAGAACTACCGGTTGAAAGTTCAAATGAGCGTAGCGACCGGCGGTACGGGGGCAACGATTCCGGTTCCCCAGTCTCCTCCGGTAGCGCCTGCGTCTGTCGCCCCGCCGGCGCCGGTACCGGCGGCTCCAGTTCCTGCGACGCCCGCGGCTCCCGAGGTGAAAAAGCCTTGAATTTACGTTCGTCGATCGATTTGGGAACGAATACCTGTCTGCTCCTGATCGCCGAGTTGAATCCGGAAGGCACGCGGATCCTGCGCGCGGTCGAGGATCATTCGACGATTGTCCGTTTGGGCGAAGGGGTTGACCAGCATCGTGCGCTTCAGCCTCAAGCGATCGAGCGGACCCTTGCTTGCCTGGTGAAATATGCGGCCGCGGTGCGGGCTCGAGGCTTGGATCCCGCCGCCACCATCGCGGTGGCGACGAGCCAGGCTCGGGATGCCCGCAACGGCGCCGAATTTTTCGCTCGGGTGGAGCGCGAAACCGGCTTTCGCTTTCGGATCATCTCGGGCGATGAAGAGGCGAAGCTCACCTTCAAAGGCGGCCTGCTTCCGGGCCTCAGTGCCGAACATTCGGCGGTCATCGATATCGGCGGCGGGAGCACGGAAATCATCTCCTCGCGTGGCGGGCAAAGCGTGGATATCGGCTCCGTACGCTACACGGAGCGATATTTGAAAAGCGATCCGGTGACGGACGCCGAGTTTTGGGCATGCCAGGACGCCATCGACAGCGCGCTCAAGCCCCTTGAAAATTGGCGCCACGGCTTGCCGGGCGATACCCAGCTGATCGCGGTAGCCGGAACCGCCGCTACTCTGGGCGCGTGGTATTTAGGGCTCGAAAAATTCGATGCCGGCAAGCTGGATCAGCTGACGATCACCCGCGGGGATATTCACCGCATGGTCGAGGAGCTCAAATGGCGGACCGTAGCCGAGCGTACCCGTCTTCCCGGCATGGAGCCCAAGCGCGCGGATGTTTTGCTTGCCGGAGCTTTGATTCTCTGGCGCGCGATGGAGCTGCTTGGTTTTTCGCAATGCCGGATCAGCACGCGCGGCTTACGTTACGGCGCGCTGACCTAAGCTGTTATTAAAGTCCCAGAAAGGCGAGGTCTTTCCTAAGAGACTGGGCGAGGCTTCGATCTTTGATCGCGATTCGGCGAAGGAGCGACTCGCGGAATGCGGGGTCCGCGACCTTGAGCATTTCCAGCACCTGGCTGAAGCCGTTGACCGGAATGCGCTCTTCATTTGTGTTTGCCGGATTGTCGGCGTTTTTCGGATTCTGAGTAGGGGTCATACGGAGTTGGCCTCTTTCTGGGCTTGTTTTTTAGCCCGCTCATGCAAAGCCTCGGTCGAGGCCTGATATTGTTTTTTAAGCACCTGAAGCTGGGCTTCTTCGTTCTTTTTGTATTCGGCGATGCGCAGCTGCGCCTGGTTGCGGTATTTCTGCACCTGTTCGTCGCCTTGGCGTTTTTCGGCGTTTACGCGCTCTTCGTTGTTGATCCGAACCTGATGAAGCCGGTCTTCGAGGCTTTCGGCTTCCTGTGAGATCTGGACGTCGTAGCCCTTGCGAAGATTGTCGAGTTGTTGGGTGTCTCTTTCGGTGAGTCGTTCCACCGCGTCCTCATGGCGAGCCTCCATGTCGTGAAGGTCCGCCTCCTGGCGGTTTTGGAGCTGAGTTCGATAATTTCTCAACTGCAGCTCTTCGGTGGTCGAAGCCTTGATTTCGGACGACATCTTATAAAAGATTATGACCGGACGACGGCTTGCGGCAAAGAGGCAGCTTTTGCCGGGTGAAGGCGCGGCTCCCTCTGGCTTTTCCCACAAAACCGAGACTATAGTGTAAAGCCGGAGACCTAATTTTATGACTGAATCTCTTGTATTTTTGTCTGGTAAGCGCACGCCCTTTGGATCGTTCGGAGGCACACTCAAAGACGTTCATCCGGTCGATCTCACCGTCAGCGCCGCGCAGGCCGCGCTCGAGCAGGCGAAGGTTTCGCCTAATGAAATCGATCATGTCATTATCGGCAACGTGATTCCCGCGACCGGGGATGCGGCTTATACTCCTCGCCATGTCGGCTTGAAGCTGGGAATTCCGCAAAGCATTCCGGCGTTAGGAATCAATCGCCTTTGTGGAAGCGGCTTTCAGGTCATCGTCGAGGCCTATCAGCAGATGCTGGCGGGCGAAACCAAGATCGCTCTCGTCGGCGGCGTGGAAAACATGTCGATGACCCCTTATATGTCCCGCGGGGCGCGCTGGGGCATGCGCATGGGTAACGCGCAGTTCACCGACCTTTTGATGGAAGCCCTTCACGACACTTACGCGGAAATGCCGATGGCGATCACCGCCGAGAACCTGGCGGTCCAATACAAGATTTCGCGAGTCGAAGCCGATGCTTTCGCGCTTCGCAGCCAGCGGCTTTGCGCGGAAGCGATCGCGCAGGGGCGCTTCAACGACGAAATCACCCCGTTTCAGACGAAAGATCGCAAGGGCAATTTAATGACGCTTTCGCACGACGAGCATCCGAAGCCGGATTCCACTCCGGAAGCTTTGGCGAAGCTCAAACCCGTTTTCAAAAAGGACGGGGTCGTGACCGCCGCCAATGCGAGCGGCATTGTCGACGGCGCGGCGGCGCTGGTTGTGGCTACCGAAAGTGAAGCCAAACGGCGAGGGGCGAAGCCATTGGGGCGTTTTGTTTCCTACGGCATCGTCGGTTGTGATACCAAGATCATGGGGATCGGCCCGGCAGGGGCCGCGCGCCAGGCGCTGGCTCGTGCCGGCATG
>JARLHE010000006.1 GCA_031292385.1 Oligoflexia bacterium | reverse complement strand
TTTAGGACGAACCTTCTCCGTTGGTGAACAAGAGCGTTGGTCTTTATGGACCTGTCTTCAACAAAGGCGTGCGCTGACGGGCGGGAAATGTAGGCTTTCTGAAGAATTCGATTTAGGCGGCTCTGTAAAATTAGTAGTGCCTTATCTGGAGCAGCTATTGTTCTTTGACCGCCCGTCTTCTTTGGAATTGTATATTCCGTGTATTGGCTTTCACGAATATTGGGGCTGCGATATAAAATGAACCCAATTTTTTGAGGTGTTGTTGAGAGCAGTTTGGCAATGTCGCTCAGGTCTTCCAAGTCGCTGAGCTTTTGTTGCATGTAGTTTGTTCTGAAAGGTTTCTCGCTTGGCATAGGTTGGGGCTTGTTCCGTTCAATTCTATCCTACCCGAAGCCGAGGACATCCAAATCGCCAATAGCCGAAAGGATGTAAGGTGTTACTGTAAGGTAAAAAGCCCCCTACCAGCGTCTTCAAGTGCCGCAGTTTCAACAGCAAGAATAAATTATTTTGAAACAAGCCCCAAGTCAAAATAGCGCATGACGGTGAAGTTTGCAATTTCACAGAGCGCTAAATCAGGTTTGATCTTTGCCATTTGTAATAACGTCAATTTTGGCTATGGCATCGAGCGCGTGATTGACGGGGCGCTTTTCTGTAATTGTTTAACAGGGCAAACTCATTCTTCCGCTGCTTTGTGAAGTACATGAGCCGCTTGGAGAACGAACTTCGCTAGGCTGCTATTGATAGAGTCTCTGAATTGAATGACCTCTTTAGGTGGTGAAAGATCTTCATACAAGAAGTGCTGTCTTAGCTTATCAAATTGGAAGATCTTACTGAGATCTGTCATCAGCTTGTGCCAATATTCGTCGATAATTTGAGCCTGTTCAGGGGAAAATAAAGTCTCTTCGTTGTTCGCTGAGGCCAATTCAGTGAATTTGGTTTTAAGTAACTCAGAAAACACCGAAGCCATTCCATCATTCATTAGCCGCAGCTTGTGTTTGTGAGAGGTTAAAAGATGATCGCCTTGGGATTGCTCGATAGACATGGCTTTTAAAAGCTCTTCGAGAGACGCGAGAGCTAGAAAGCCCGCTCGGCGCTCAAACCCATGATCGAAAAGGTGCTGAGCCTCCTCTAGAAGAGCCCTAGAGTTATTTAGAATTCTAAGAATGTCACTTCGATTGCACGTCATGGTTGAAGCTTATTGGGTGATTGTATTTTTAGTAAAGGAAAACCCAGATTGAAAATGATCACTCAATCAGTGAGATCCCTTCTCTCAACTGCGCCTCGCTCTTCAGATCCTTTTGAACCTGCTCCCAAAGATGGATGTATTTTCTCGTAGTGCTCGTATCCGCATGACCTAGCACGAGCTGGCACAAGAAAATATTCCCCATGACCATTCCCGTAAATTCTGTAGCAAACGTATGACGGCAACAATGTGGCGTATACGGGCCGATTTTATGACGACGACAAACCGATCTGAGAAGATTTCCGAAGGTGAACTTATTCAGACCCTCGAAGAGCAGGTAATTCTTCGGGTCAGTGCCATAGACGCGCTTGTTCAACAGTTCCTTTTTCTGAAGCCAAAGCTCCGCGAGGATGTTGAAGCACTCCTTGTCGAGAATAGGGATCGTCCGGCTATTTTGTGAAGAAATGACTCTTTTGCCCTTGAGGGGCTTTCTTTCAACAATTCCGTCTTTGTTCCGGAGTTCAACGCCGTTAATGGGCTGACTTTCCAGAAGGAGATAGCCAAAGTATTCGATCCCCTCCTTCTTAAGTTGTGCGTCCAGGCTCTTGTTATTCGCGCCCCCTGGAGGACGTAATGAAAAAGGTGTTGGCTGTGGCGGTGTTACTGGCGGTGTTCTCTGGTTGTGCATCGCTCAATAGCATCCAGGAGCGTGATTTGGATAAGTGGGAGCGGGAAGGCATAGCGGTACATGCCAAGGATCCGACGACCGGCGCTTTGCTCGGGATTCTGCCCGGCGTGGGGTCATTTTATACGGGACAGATCGGGTTGGGTGTCGTCGACCTCTTGACGTGGCCGCTTTCGATTTGCTGGGACACCTCCGCCGGCTATCAGGGAGCAAAGGTGAAGAATTGGGAGGCTTCCAGCTTTTATGTCGAGGACCTTGAGAAAAACAGAAAGATGGCCTTAGGCAAGCTTGAGGACATGCGCGATCGTGGCAAAATAGCCGAAACCGACTACCGGGCAGCTAAAAGAGAGATTGATAACGCGAGCCTAAAGGAATTCGAGCGCGAGTATGATCTTGATTCGAAAGTTCGTGGACTTGCTTCCGAATCGAATGTGAAGCAGAACGCGGGTATAAAGAATTGAACATGTGGGCGGCGGCGCGGCCTTATTGGTGCGCGCGAGCGTAGTGGGAAAACCTCTTTCCGCAGAGCCATTGGTTCTGCTGTGATTTATTGCGTCTCATTGGGCTGTCGTCGCGAATCGCGGGTTGGGGCAGGTTGCCGCTAGCTGCTATTATCTACAAGCTCGCTGCAGATGTAAGTATCTATAAATATTGAGTTAAGTATCTTCTCGCCTAGTTTCTACAATTTTCTTCTATATTTCTGTAGCAAGCTGGCGACCTGCTCTGAGTCAATTTCTCATAGTTGTAACCCATTGGAAATAAAGCAATTATTATAGCGACCACATTTTACTACAAAAATAATCACAATAATTGCTGCAAATATGGCAGATTAATTTGTAATATGCGGGTGAAAGACGAGTTCGAGTTTCTAAACTCAGCGACATGGCTGAAGTACACACAAGAACGGTATCTCTCTCCCGACGAGACAAAATATCGAATTCAGCAGCAAGACTGGCTTCCGTCCGACTGGACGGAGATTGCCCGGAAAATAGTGATCAATAGAAAAGTGGGTTCCATACCGCTTTTCATGCCCTGCATAGATAAGAAATTCTGGTTTTTTCCTTCGGATAGTCTAACCCGCAAGCTCAACGATATTGAGCGTCTTGGTTTGGACCTTTACAACCGGATTAATCAGCAGGCGCTTTTTCGCGAAGCCTTCTTTCTAAATTCGACGGTCGAAGAAGCGATCACTTCCGCGATCTACGAAGGCGCGCACAGCACTCGTGCACAAGCGCAACAGTTGATTGCGTCAGGAGTGAAGCCAAAAAACAAAGACGAGTGGATGCTGCTCAATAACTTCAAAGCGATGAACTGGGTTCAAGAGCACCGAGCCGAGCCTGTTTCCGAGAATCTTATATTGCAGCTACATCGGATCGTGACAGAAAATACGATGGACGGGGATGATGCGAATTTTTCGGGAAAATTTCGTAATGGCAAAGTTTTTATTGGCCCGCATGAAGGGATTTCACATGCGTCGATCCGAGAGGCGATTGCCGAAACAATTGGACTGATAACGGCGAATCCCAGGTATATCCACCCGCTGATTCGAGGGATCTTGGTTCATTATTTCATCGCCTATATCCACCCGTTCTTCGACGGAAATGGCCGAACCGCGAGGGCCCTGTTTTATTTCAAGGCGATGAAAAATAACCTGGACTACATTCAGCTTCTGTCGGTTTCCGCATATCTGAAAGAGCACGGAAAACAGTATGAGAAGTCATTCGAGAAAGTGGTGACGAATGACTACGACGTAACGTATTTTATCGACTTCTGTTTAGACTCAATTCACTCGGCACTGACGGCGGTATCTAAGAAAGTTGATTACCTGCTTCGAATTAATGCGCTCAGGAATAAAATCACGCTGTCTGCGAATCAAATCGGCCTTCTTCAGCGAATGGCTTTGCATCGCTTTAGAACCGTCAGCATCGAAGAATATGCAAAACAGATCGGCATGTCTCGAGAGGTGGCCCGCCAGGAACTCAAGGCCCTGACAGACGCCGCCCTGGTTGAAGAATCGAAGAGCGGTAAAAAATTGGTCTACAAAATAAACAAGCCTAAGCTTGAATCACTGCTTCAGTAGGAGCCGCGAAACTAGGTTTCCACAGGGGTCAACACCGAGAAAACATGCGTTTCGGCGTTAAACGCGACTTTCGCGAATCATAGCCTTAAGCGACTGGATTTCCTCTCGTAAAAGATCGACGGACTTCTTATCCAGATGCGTCTGGAGGTCCGTGCTTTGGAATTCCCTTTCGAGCTCCGTGACCTCGCTTTCGACCGCTTGCAGCTCTGGGGTGATCAGAGCGCCGGCAAGCAGCGCGGTATAGGAAACGAGAAAGAGAGAGCCCGAGATCATCATGAAAATCCCGATGATTTTTCCGCCCGTGGTGACCGGGGAGGCGTCGCCGTATCCCACGGTCGTTACCGTTGCGATCGACCAAAACAAAGTGTCGAGCCAGGAAGCGAGCTTTGGGTTGGAGGCGTGCTCAAAATAATGAATCGCTGCGGTTCCGGCCAGAATACACGCGTGACCCCAGAACGTGATAAACCAGAAAAACGGTTGTCTTAACAGAGTCGCCAAGCGCTTCGTTAACTGATTCGGCGTAAACGCGGTTCGCGGCGTTCCTTTTCGGCTTGATCGCATGGGATGTCTCCTGGAGTAACTATAAAGTTCCCACTGCGCGCTTTCCACTGGATCGTCACTGAGATGATGGTTTTTAGGCTCTCGGAGGGAGGGTCGAGGGCACAAGGCCCTCGATACCCCTTTCACGGACTTGGTGCTTAGCCGACCATCCACTCGGAGAACAGGAAGATCTCGTCTTCCGTGCGGCAGGTTCTGCAGAACCTCATATGCCGTGAATTGCAGCGAAACGGTTTACCGCACAAATTGCATCGAATGCGAATTCGACCCATGTGCGCCCGATTGTTCGATTCTTTCTTGATTCTCATTTGCAGACTCCTTTCAGTCAAAGAGTTATACGAACGAGTAATGGAAAGGTCTTACCAGGCGGCGATAGTTAATCCGTTCATGTCCAAATTGAGGCGTGCGCGATAGGCGAGATTCTTAGCCGCGCTCAAGCTCATTCCGAGTTTCTTGGCGATCTCTTCATAAGATAGCTGCCGAATGACTCTCATCCAGAGCACGCGACGCTGGAGCCGCGTGAGATGCCGGATGGCGCCCAGAAATTTGCGAATCTGGTCGCGTCTTAAGGTGAGAGTCTCCGGGGACTTCTCCTTTGACGCCAGTTCTTCTGGGTTCATCAGCTCGCTGGATCGGGCGCTGCGCGACTGCGACCGCAGGTGATCGGAGACGGTGTTCTTCGCGATTGTCCAAAGCCAGGTCGAAAACGCATACTTTTCTTGATAGCTGGATCGGAACCGGAAAAATTTCAGGAAAACTTCTTGCGTGATTTCAGCCGCGGTTTCCGGATTGTCCACTTTCGATTGCACGTACTGAGCGATCGGCTTCTGGTATTTTTTGTAGAGCGAAGGGTAGAGTTTCAAAAAAACTTTCTCAACCATGAGTGAAGTATAAGTTCAAAAATCGGAGTAGGGCAAATTTTGTTTTCAGCGCGACTTTTTCATCGCTGGCTTCGTACAACAACGAGTGAATAAAATCCAAAGAGCGATCTTGATCGTGGTTGTTGCTTACATTGTAATTACACAAACGGGGTGTCAGTCCCAGGGCGCGGCCACCGCAAGCCCGGTAGCGAGCGGCTCGCCGACGGTTTCCGGATCAGTGAGCCTCGACTCGGAAGAGGCGGCATTCGTCGTGTTGATCAATCAGTACCGCGTGTCGCAGGGGTTGGCGGAGCTGCAGGTCTCGTTGGATCTGACGATATCCAGCAAGTGGATGAGCCAGGACATGGCCGCGAACAATTATCTAGGCCACACCGACAGCCTGGGGCGCGATCCTTTCACCCGCATGGCGGCGTTCGGTTACGGAAATTACAGCGCCGCAGGGGAGAACGTCGCGGCCGGAAACGCGGACGCGCAAAGCACTTTCACTCAGTGGAAAAACTCCGCCGCGCATAATGCGAACATGCTCGATTCGGGCTACGCGGTGATCGGGGTGGGGCGCGCGTACAGCGCATCTTCCACTTACGGTTGGTATTGGACGACGGACTTCGGGTCGACGGTCGATACGCTTTTGCAGTAGCGCTTTTGCAGCAGCGCTTTTGCAGCAGCGCTTTTGCAGCAGTTACCGGGCTTTTGCCATGCTCTTTACGAGGCAGTTTACGATCTGCTTCGGGGAGACGCGCCCGAGTTTCCATCCCTGCGTCACGTAATCGAGAATCCGGCTTTCTTCAGGGCTGTTCTCGAATTCGGGATGGAACTGAACTCCCATGCCTGCGTTTGCCGGGAGATCGATCGCTTTGACGACCTTTCCGCGGGTCCCATCGGCTTCGATGTTGTAAGCCGAAATACTGGAACTCGGCGAAGTGACCAGGGATCGGTTCGGATTCACCGCTGCGTGGTGGGAGTTCGAGGTAATGAAGTGGCTTGAACCGGCGGCTTGAGCGAGCTCGCTGTTGGGGTCCGTCACGACTTCGCGCAAGACGACGGACGTTTTCGCCTGATCCATGCGTTGCGGAACCTGGGTCAGGCCGGCCGCGTGAATGTCGGGGTATAAGGTCCGTCCAGTCGCCACGGCACCGAGCTGAGTGGATCGACAGATCAGAAAAAGACGTCCTTTGGATTTACTGAGATAATTTTTGATCATGGAAAGCTGCAGGCTGTCTCTCTCCAAGCTGATATCGCCTGTCGCAAGCCGGGTGTCCGACTGGTTGTAGAGCGCGGGATGCACGTCGTCTCCGCCGACACCCAGAAACCCGTTGAAATCCCGCGCGACCAAATCTTCGACCTGTTTCATTTCCTTAGGGCTAAGAACCGTTTCGAGCCCGAGCGGTATCGTGAAAAGGCGCGAGCCTCGGCGCTGGAACGCACTAAAAACCAGCTTCATGTAGGCGCTTTTAGCGGTCATCTGTTTGGGGCGGTTGATCAGGACCGCGACTCGCGGATGATCGAAGCTTGCCTCGGGCAAATTGCGGAAGGATTGTGGCGGCGCTTGCAGCCGGATCTCTTGGGTGTCTTCCATGGGGCCGTAGACGGGACTTGATTTCAAGCGGCGAAGATAATCCGCCGCCACTTGGACGGCATCCTTGCCTTTGATCTTCGGGAATAGGTATGTGATGCCCTTCGGGTCGGGCGTCCACATCAATAGTCCGGTAACTTCGGCAAGAGCGGGCTTGGGCAGCGTAATCGACGCGCACAGGCTCAAAAAAACATAGAGGTATCGGCGAACACTCTTATTGCGCCGATTTTCCATTGGATTGTTCCGGCGCGTTCACGGCGCTTGAGCTCAGGGAGGCAACGTCTTCGCCGGGGGTCTTACGCTCTGAAATCCGCGGATCGGCCGAAGCGGCGACATTGGATCTCACCTTCGGCAATAATTCAAAATGCTGCGAATTGATCCAGTTCGCGAAATCGAGGTGGTGAGCGATGAAGTCGTTTTGCTCGGTCGCCGGCATCGCAAGGAACTTGGCGAACCCGGTTTTGGTTTCATAGTATTGCGCCGGCGTCTCTGCGTCCGCGCGATCGGGATAAAAAGTCATCAGAATGGTTCCCCATAGCACCATGGATCCTCCGGCCATGAGGCCGGATATGGACATGAGCGAGCTCCCGCTCCTGGCGGAGGCAAGCCCGATAGTTCCCGGAACGATTCCGATTTCCACCATGCCTTCTCCGACGGCATTGCAATCCACCTGATCGCAGCTGTGATCTCCTTCCAATGCGTACGCTCGCAGCTGGCTCACGTTGTATTGGGCTTTCGAGACCAGGGCGTTCCAGTCGGCTGAGACGCCGTCAGCGCGGGAGTCGACGGATCCTGAAATTGAGGCGGTAACGATCAAGAAAGCAGAGAAAATCCTTTTCATTGTGCAATCCCTTTTGTTGCGAAACTCAGCTGCTTCTATAAGGGTATCACGAATTCGAGCGGCAAAGTTAATATGTTGTATTTAAAGACGAATCTGCTATGGCGGGGGAGCGGTTGCCGCCAAAAATTTTACGCCCTCGGTGCCCTGGAGTTCGGCCAAGTTTTTCATTATGCTGTATATATGAAGCCTATTGAAAAAATGGCGGTCCTTTTGGCGTTGGTGGCGGCAACCGGCTGCGCGACCGGCGGAAACTATCAGAGACGCGTGACCTCGTGGCAAGGCCAAAGGTCCGAGCAGCTGATTCAGGCATGGGGCGCGCCGGACTCGACGGAGCGGATGAGTAGCGGTGATCAGATTCTGGTTTACGCCCGACTTAAGCATGAGCCGTACAGCTCCGGCGAAACGCCGCGCGCGCTGGCGAGCGTGCAAGGCAACAAGCCGGAATACATCAAATGCGCCACGTATTTTGATATCCGGGACGGCCGCATCTTTTCCGTGATGTTCCAGGGCGACGAATGCCGCTGGAAGGATTAGGCGGGCGCTATTTTTTTGCGCTTAACGCATCGGCCGCGGCCGCCTGAAGCGCGCCGGCCGTGATTTGGTTGGCCTTCATCCAGCGATCTTGAAAGGGCTCGATTTTGAAGCCGCCGCTTTTGGTCGCGGCCATCCGGGTCGCCAACGAAAGCAGAACGGCAAGATCATAATCGTCCGGGTTGACCTTGTTTAGAACTTCCGGGTCCTGATAAAAGCAAAGCGACTTTTCGAGCGAGCTCAAAACACCGCCGAAATTCACGAAGAGGCTGCTCAGCTCGGCATGAGTGGCTGGAAATTTCTTGGGCTCGAGAAAACGGAGGTAGTCAAAACGGCGATCGGCCGCCCGGTCGGCGTCGGCAAGAAATTCCGCCCAGGAAGCCGCGGCCTTGCCCTTGGGGTAAAGACAGATCATCAGGGCTTTTCCGATCGGAAGAAGCAGTCCCGTCGCGAATAGATACTTTCCGGTTTTGATTTCCTTGGTTCGCTCCCCGAGCGCGTAGGCCATCTTGGCGGTGAGGATGCCTTCTGTGAATGCGTTCGCAACCGCCGATTTCTCCTCCGCCGATCCCGCTCGCTTTTTGATGGCCGCGGCAATCCAGTCGTAGTGGATGCCGGCGGAAAACGCCGTTTCAGGAGAGAGCCAAAGCCGGTCTTGGCAGGTTTTCTCCGCCTCGAGCGCATACGGTATCAGGGTCGATGGCTGTGTGCTGATTTTCAGCTCGGGATCATCATGAAGGTCGCGGTCGGTTGAGGTACCCAGGATTCGTTCGATCCTGGCGCAGGCCAGGATATTCCGAATGGGGGCCTTGCCCAAAAGCCCCAGCGTGCGCTCCAGCGCGATTCTATCGCGCTCGGCGCTGTTGGCGTTCTCTTCAAACCAATCGGATATCCGGGTCGAAAGGAATGCCTGAGCAAAGAGGTAGTTTCGATAGCCGGTGTCCGAGTCGATTAAGGGGCGAAGCTCGCTTGCCCGCACGGTTTCGTCGCCGGCGGCGGCGAGAACGCGCAACAGGACCGTGTCCGGAGCCGCCGGCCTCAAGAATTCATCCAAAAGCCTAGGGAAGGGCGTGGTAAGCGAGTCTGCTTCCATTTGTTCCAATCGCACTTTATATTTAAACATGATGAAGACCACCGCACAAGAAATCATGTCTACGGAAGTTCTCACGATTCAGGAAGGCGCTCCGGTCGAGGATGTGCTCAAACTGCTGATCAATCACCGGATTACCGGAATTCCGGTCGTAAACGCGAAACGGGAAATGGTCGGCGTGGTGTCCGAATACGATTTAATGGCCCAGATCGCCAAGGTCGACTCCGCGAACAAGGTCGATCTGAGCGCGCCTTTCGAATACACCAAGGGCGCGCGGACGATCTCGACGGGCACGGATTTGGACGAGGTCGTGCACCAGATGCTGGATCAGAAGTTTCGCCGGTTGCCGGTGGTGGACGAGCAAAACAAACTCGTCGGCATCATCACCCGACGCGACATCATCCGTATGTATTATTACCGAGCGCGGCTGACGTGAAACTCGCTCTTTCGTCCGAAAAAAACGCGGAGATCCTCAGCGTCACTGGGCCGATCGTCGCCCACGACGTCAATGTCCTGCGCGCGGGCATTCAAAAAATCCTGAAGACGGGAAAAAATAAGATAGTTTTGGAGCTCGTGCAAAGCGAGAGCGTGCCCGCCGAGGTTTTGAGGACGATCGCAAGCATCGACTTGATCGCCCGTGAGCTCTCGGGACGAATCGTGCTTGCTGGAATCACGCCGGGACTGAGGACCAGGATCGACGCCTTCGCCCAACCGCCCACGATTCTTTGCTTCGAGACGCGAGCGCAGGCCATCGAGTTCTTGACCGCTCCGCCGAAGCCAGAGGTCGGGCCCGAAGAGTCGAAACCGGCCGAGTCGGAGCTCAAGCTGCAAGCCGATTTTTCGAACCTGCGAGAGCGGGTGGCTGAGCTTGAGCGTCGGAACAAATTGCTCGAGGAACAAGTGGTGAGAACGACCATCGCGCGCCGAGCGCCGCCGAACGAGGCGGTTTACCTGGCGAAAATCCGGAATTTGGAGGCGAAGATCCAGGAGTTCTTGGCGACACCGCCGCCGACATCGCCGGCGCCTGCTTCAGCGGCCGCACCTAAGGCTTAATCGCTCGGCCTTTCGATTCGACCCATGCCTTAAAGGATGAGTTCACGTCCGGGATCCCGCAAAAGGTGTCCAAGTAAGTTTCAAGTTTTTTTCCCACGGATAATTGCAGCAGGTCGTTGAGGCTGCAATTGGCGACGATCATCTCGACCAGCGCTTTTGAGGCCATGTAGTGGTAGCGCGCGTGTTCCGGTCCCCCCAGTTGAGCGACGCCCTTAAAAGGATGGATGAGCGCTCTTACGTCGCCTTCCTGCGCCACTCTGGTTTTCAGCCAGGAGTAATCGACCGTGTCGAAGCCGGCGACATAGTTGGCAAGGCCCTCCTCGAGCCACTTGGGGATCGCGTCCTTGTACTTTTGGAAGATAATGACGTGGACCAATTCGTGGCCAAAAACTCCGTCGAAATTACCGGCGGTGACTTTGGGCCCGATGTGAACCGAATTGTCCTTATGCGAGGAGTAGGCGAGCACGCTCGGCCCGTAGCCGTGGGATTTCTCGAAGACGGCCTGATCGGTGTACCAGAAAACGTGCACGCGCCGGATATCCCATTCGAGCGCGCGCTGAATCTTCGCGGTCACTTTCTCGAAGCGGGCGGCATCCGCCCACGCCGGCGCGTTCGAAGTCACGATCGCGTTGGTTTCCACCTCGGCGGAAAGCAGCGGTCGTGAGATGAACGACGAGCCGATCACGATCAGCAAGACCGCGGTCACGCGGCGGGCGCTGACATGGCGGAACTGGGCGATATCGATGCCGCGCTCTTTCAGCTTGATCGTATAAATCGAGCCCTCGTGGATATGTCTCGAAATCACGGCGCTGATCGAACAGGCGACCATGAGCGGTAAAATCAGCTCGTAGTTATTGCCCATTTCGAAGCCCAAAATGATGGAGGTCATCGGCGCTTGCGCTATCGCCGAGAAAAGCGCGGCGGCGCCGATGAGCCCGTACGCACCGGGTGCCATCGTCAACGCGGGAAAAGCGCTGTGAACAAAGCTTCCGAGCGTGGCACCCAACGCTCCTCCGATGAAGAGTGAGGGCATGAGATCTCCCCCGGAGCCGCCGGAGCCCAAGGTCAAACTGGTCGCGATGATTTTTGCCGCCATCCAGGTGAGAAGCCAGACGGGTATCGCGGGTGAGTTAAAAATATTCTCCAAGACTTCACTGCTGGTCCCGAAGACCTCAGGCACCAGCAATCCGATGATGCCGACCAGCAATCCGCCCAGGGCCGGCTTGAGTACCGGGTGGATTTTAAGCCGCGCGAAGGTCATTTCGGATTTGTGCAGGGATGCGATGAAAGCCTTTCCGACGACCGCGCAAAGAACACCCAGAAGGATCTGAAGGCCTAGCTCCCAACCGGAGTGCAGCTCATAGGTGGGTACATCGAATGCCGCGTTGTTTTTTAGGAAAGTGCGGGAGATGGCGCAAGCCATCGCCGATGAGGTGAATAGAAGAGTCATGTCGCTCATCTCGAATTCGCCCATGACGATTTCAGCCGCGAAAAAAACGCCCGCGATGGGCGCGTTGAAAACCGCCGAAATGCCGCCCGCCGCCCCGCAGGCGGTCAGAAGACGTGCCCGGCTTTGGGGAATCATGAAAATCCTCGCGAGCGTGCTGCCGACCGATGCCCCGATTTGCACGACGGGGCCTTCGCGCCCGGCGGAACCGCCCGAGCCGACGCACAAAGAAGAGGCGATCGATTTCATGACCCAGACGCGTTTACGGATCACGCCTTCGCGATTGTGGAAGGCATCAATGACCTCCGGAACGCCGCCGCTCGCGTCGGGCGCGAAATAAAAAAGGAGCAGGCCGCAAAGCAACCCACCAAGCGCGGGGAAGAGCACGATCGCGGTGCCGCTTAAAACACTGACGCCTTGCGGGCGTGCGATCAGAAACGCGTGGGTCGAATAATCGAGCAGCCAGTAAAAGCCGATCGCGGCGAAGCCAGAGGCCAGCCCCACGAGCCCTGCGAAAAAGAGCATTTCATGCCCGAGGGTGACTTTAGATAGTCGTAACGATTTTAGAAGGTTCATGGACAGTTCCTACAGCCTGGATGATGGGTGCTTTTCGAACGGAACCACATAGCCCATCGGACGCGGCCTCGCTTCAAAAAATAGCGGGAGAGCGCCGGAGCCAGTTGCTTCTTGAAGAATCGCCGCAGCAGAAGGCCCACGACGAAGGCCGCTACCAAAAAAACGACGTTGTTCTGGGTCTCGACGGAAAGCACGGTTATTCTCAGTTTATCCCCAGCCGAGCCAGCTGGCGAAATGGAATGTTAAAAAAGATCCGGCATACGCAAGCGCGGTCATATAGCCCAGCATGAGGGCGGGCCAGCGCCAGGAATTGGTCTCTCTTCTTGTCACGGCGAGAGTCGAGAGGCATTGGCAGGCGAGAATGTACCAGACCAGAAGACTGAGCGCGGTGGCCAGGGACCAGCTCTTGGCCAACTTGTAGGCCAGTGCCTCTGTGGCGCCTTCTTCATTCGCATTCGTTTGAGAATGATCGCCCTCGACGGCGTACACGGTGCCCAGCGCGCTGATCATGACTTCGCGCGCGGCGAAGCCCGGAATCAGCGCAACCGCGATTCTCCAGTCGAAACCCAGGGGACGAACCAGGGGCTCGAGCGTCTGCCCGATCTTTCCTGCGAAACTGTAGGAAATAGGCGGATGCGCGGGATCCGTTGGAAGATTGGCGGGCGGTTTGGGATAAGAAACCAGAAACCACAGAATCACCGACAAAGTGAGAATGACCGTGCCCGCTCGATGCAGGAAAAGTGAGCATCTTTCCCATAATCCCAGCAAAATGCTGCGAAAGCTCGGCCATTTATAGGTCGGAAGCTCGAGCAGCAGCGGGGGCTTCTTTCCCTTCAGCAAGGTCGCCCGGAATACCATCGCCATGATAAGCGCGGAAATCAGTCCCGCGGCGTAAAGGCCGAACATCACGATGCCTTGAAGGCGGATCGGCCCGAAAAGGACGCGGTTCGGTATGAATGCCGAGATCAAAAGCGTATAGACCGGCAATCGCGCCGAGCAGGTCGTGAGCGGCGCGACCAGGATCGTGGTGAGGCGATCACGCCGGTTCTCGATCGTGCGCGTGGCCATGATTCCCGGAATCGCGCAGGCATGGGACGAGAGAAGCGGAATAAACGCGCGTCCGTGCAGGCCTACTTTTCCCATCAGTTTGTCCATGAGAAACGCGGCGCGCGCCATATAGCCGGAGTCTTCGAGAAAAAGAATGAAAAGGAACAATAGGAGGATCTGCGGCAGGAATACCAATACCGCGCCCACGCCGGCGATCACCCCGTTCGTGATGAGGCTTTTCAGGGGGCCTTCGCCGAGAAGCTGGCCGACGGCCGCCGCTAGCCGGCTTATTCCGGCCTTGATCCAATCCTGAGGCATGTTTGCCCAGCTGAAGATTGCTTGGAACATCAGGGACAGCACGACGATCAGCAAAAGCGTGCCCCATACCGGGTGCAAAACAATTCGATCGATACGGTCGGTCCATTCGGTGGGCCGTGATCGCTTATGGGTGGCCGCCCTGAGGATGGCGTCGACCTCCGCGAAGCGCGCCCGAACCTTCTCAGCAGTCGGCTCGGCAAGCGCGGCGGGCCGGCATTGTTTTTCGCTCGCGAGCAGTTCCTCGATTTTCGCTAAAATCTCGGAGATGCCTTTTTTCTTCACAGCGACGGAGGGAACCACCGGCACTCCGAGTTTCCGCGATAACTCCTTCAGGTCGAGCTCGAGCCCGCGTCGATCGGCCAGATCCATCATGTTCACGGCCAGGACCATCGGTAGGCCCAGCTCGCGCAGTTCGAGAACCAGACCCAGATTGCGTTCGAGGTTGGTCGCATCGACGACCGCGATCAGCGCGTCGGGAATCGGCACGTCTTTTTGCTGGCCCAGCAGGACTTTGCGGGTGATTTCCTCGTCCGGTGTTCGGGCGTTCAGGCTGCAGGTTCCGGGCAGGTCAAGAATGTTGACCGTGCGCCCGGAAGGGCATTTCGCGGGACCTTCCTTTTTTTCGACCGTGACGCCCGGATAGTTGCCGACTTTTTGCCGGCTTCCCGTCAGCATATTGAAAAGTACCGTTTTGCCGCAGTTGGGATTTCCGGCAAGCGCGATCGTCGTCATGACTGGATCTCCACTTCGACCAAATCCGCTTCCTGTCTTCGCAACGCGATCAGGGCGCCTCGTACCCGAACCACGATCGGGTCTTTGCCCCAGGGGGCTTCGTGCACGATCTCGACATGGGAGCCTTCGAGAAAACCGATCTCGAGCAGGCGCGTCTCGAGGGTTTTGACGGAAACGATCATGCCGGATTGTCCGCGCCGCAATTTTCCCAAAGTCGAAATGGTCATGATTTTCCGCCTTTCGCGGGCACGTCTTTGGATTTTGGGGGCTCCAGCAGCGCGGCAAGCCCGTTCCAACTGAAGTTCAGAAGCTCCTCTACCTGCTCGCGTAACTCTGAATCGCTCAGCTCGTGATCGAGCATCTCGGCCACGGCTTTGATGTAAAAGTGGGAAAGCGAATGAAGAAAAAATTCCGACGGCCGCTGAATGCGCCGCTGCGGATTGCTCCGCGCGAGGCCTTCAAAGTATTCGATGCAGATTCTTTGATAGTCGGTAGCGATTTGTTCCAGGAAGTCTTCGAGCGAGGATCCGCGCGCCTGATTGATCAGGAGGTCGAGTTCCGCGCGGTGGGCGATAACGTAGCTGACGCCGTGGCTGACATCTTCGGCAAGAGGCCATGCTGAGCTATGTGTCGGCGCATCGGATGACTCGGCGCCATGGGCCTTTCCCGCTTGAAGCGCTTTTTTAATGGCCTCTATCTGCGGGCGCAGCACTTCCTCGAAGAGTTGGTTCTTATCGTCGAAATAATTGTATAGATTGCCGACCGGGACTTTTGCTTTCCGCGAGATTTCGCGCAGATTGGCGTCGCGGAATCCTTTGCGCAAAAATTCCTGCTTGGCCGTGCTTAAAATCGCGTCGCGAACTTCTTCTTTTTGGTACTGCGGCATGCCTCAGAGCATAAACGAACTTAGTTCGCTTTTCAAGCAGCCGGCTTGCTATACTTCTCTGTTTCCGATAAAAAACAGATTGGAATGAAAAAGGAGAAGCGCATGAAATCAGTCAAGAAATCAGTAAAGTATTTAGTCCTAATGCTGGCCGTGTTCGGGGCGTCGGCCTGTGAAAAGGAAATCCAAATCATCGACGGGAAAATTCCCGCCCAGTACCTGCCGGAAGCTCAAGCCGTGATGGGAAGCTATTCCGGTATATTCGACGATAACTCGAACGTATTGACGGCTCAACTTTCGGGCAATTACGTAAGCCTGACTGCCCAGCAGGACCTGCTCGATCCACGCTGCCAGTCCCATATCGGCAGTTTGAAGACCGTGGGCGTAACCAAAGACGGCCAGCAGAATCCGCATATCACTAGCGCTGCTTTCGATTTCGATCCGAACGATTGTGTCTCCTTCAGCGGACGTTCGCTTGAACTCTTCTTTCAAAGCAACGGGGTCGTGCATGCTCGCCTGTTGCAGACCTATGAGCCGGTCCCGCAATGCTCGGCGGCCGGTGGCTACCCGGGCGGGGTTCCGATTCAAAATTGCTGGACGGACTACGTCCCGGTTTATTTGACCGGTACCTTTTCTAAGATCCAGTAAACGGTATTGCTCGTCCGAAAGTTTCGAAATCGCGATCGCGACTTTCGGGCGAGGTGTTGCTTGATCCCGGGGCGTTACTGGGGCTGCCCGGCTCCGAGTTAGCCGGCGCGCTCCACTTGCTCGTATCAGCCCAACCCGCGATTCCTTGGTTCGGCTTGGCGACCGAACGGTTGCGGTTCTCGTTTTCCTGCTGCATTTGCATTTGGGGCGAAAGCAGTGGGTTGAGTTCTTTCTCCCTCTCCGAAGGGGCTTGGCCCGGCTGCTGCTCGTTCATCAAGCCAGAGTTCGAGCTGGAAAAGGGAGGCGGCAAATGCGTTTTATAACGCTCAATCGGGTTTGGCGACGGTGTGGCGACCACAGCCAGCGCACCGACCGCGCTTAAAGTCAAAAGCGCTTTCTTGTTTATCTTTTTTCTTCCGGGCATTTATGTCCACCCGGGTAGAAACGATGCAAAATTTATGCGGTTTCAGCGGTGGTCTCGAAGGCGCTGGCCGCGAGCAAAACGAGGCAAATCCACACCGTATCGGCCAGCAGAAGGTGCGTGAGCTGCATCCACGTCGGCGCCAGGAAGGTCAAGTTCAGCGCGCCGAACGCCAATTGCACGAGCACGAGAGCCTGAAGAATTTTTGCCGGCCGATGAAGCCGCGTGAGGCCGGGTTGGGTTCGTTCGCAGATTTCGGGCAAGAGAAGGAGAAGGGCCGCCGTCACTACGGCAAGCGCCGGGTGCAGGATCCGGAGCTTAATGAGAAAGTGGCTTCCCTTCGCGAAGTCTTGAGCCATCCCGGCGGAGAGCGACTTGGATTTGAAAAGCGTGTCGCCAAGCGCCGTCAGCGCGCCCGTGATGCCAAGCAAAGTCAGCGAGACAAGTGAACCGATTAGCCAGGGTCCTAGTTTTGCCGGCATTGAGAGACGTGTGTTTCGATCATCGGGCTTTATGTGGGACCATCGATACGCAAGCGTGAGGCATGCCAGCAGAATGAGCGTGTTGACGAGATGAATCGAGATCGAAAAGGCGCGCGCGGCGGATTGGTCGTGCGCGACGAGCGCGAAAAGCACAAGGCCTGCGCCGACGATGGCTTCGCTCAACGTAAATGCCAGTGTTGCCCCCGAGGCGTTGCGGGCCAGGTGGCCCTTGGGAAACCTGCGGCGGCTCCAGCCGTAAAGTATGACGGCGAAAACCAGGCACATTCCCGAGCTCAGACGATGAATGAACTCGATAATCGTGTGAAGCTGGGGTGATTGCGGAAGAATTTGGCCGTTGCAAAGAGGCCAATGTTGGCCGCAGCCCGCGCCCGAACCGCTGGCGCGGACATAGGCGCCCCAGAGAATGACAAAAAGATTAAGGATCAGACCCGCGGCTGCGAACTGATGGAAGTTGAGATAACGCTCGTTTGAGCTTGGATTTAACGAATGCTGCAGCCGAGCCACGGCTTCTGCTGCTTTGGATCGCAAATGTAGCTATCTTTAGGCAGATAGGTCCGTGCGACCGGTGTTTTGAGTTTGTCTGCGTACTGGCCTTCAACGCGAACTGAGCTATCCCAGATGCCTTCGACCCAGTTGCCAACGACGGCGCCGGCTCCAGCAAGAACGAACAGTCCAACAATCGCAACAGGAATAAGGCGTTTTGGAGTAAGCATATGTTCCAATTCTATACTGGATTGACCGGCGCCAATCAAGAAGATCAAGTTACTTCGAGATGAGTTTGCCGTTCATCGTCGTTGCATGGCCCGGATAGGTGCAGATGTAGGTGTACTCACCTGCCGGGGGCGCTACGAAAGTGACGGATGCTTCGGTTCCGGGTTTAGCCAGGGCGGTATGGGCGATGACGTTCGGTCCTTCAGCGACCCAGTTATGGTCTTCGCCGGCCTGCATTCCGTCTGTGGCGACCTGTTGGTCGGTTCCGGGCTTCGTCAAAACCCAATTGTGCGGCATGCCAGCCGTGGTCGAGGCCGTGTTCTTCAGCGTGAGCTTCACGGTTGAGCCGGCTTTGACTTCCAATTTCTTGGTTGCCCAGTAGAGGTTATCTCCATCCGGGCTGATCGTGATTTCCTGCTCCACCTTTCCGGGTGCGGCATGCTGTGCGGCAGCGGCTGTTTGAGCGACTGAGGTTTGAGCGGCGGGTTGAGCCGGAGACGTCGTTGGGGCTTGGGGCGTCTCAGACTTCGTGCAAGACGTTGCGCCAATGGCGATGCAGGCTGAAATCGATGCGGTTGCGATGAATAAAATTCGACGACGTAGCATAAAAGGGCTCCTTCTGGTATGTTGACTGAAACTTAATATAGATCTGATTTCGCGAAAGCGCGAGTACAAGCGAACTAGCATAAGCGAACTCAAGAGGTGGACCTTCGACTCATGACTACCGTTGCAAAGAAATTCATTATGGCGCTGTCCGGTTTGGCGCTTGTAGGTTTTGTCATTACTCATTTGTTGGGAAATTTGACTCTCTATAGCCATACAGACGAACCTTTCAATGCGTATGCCTTCAAGCTGCACAGCTTTGGATCGCTGCTTCTGGTCGCGGAAGTCGGCCTGGTCGCGATTTTTTTGACCCATATTGTCTATGGTTTGACGGCTAAAAAAACGAGCTTGAGCGCCCGTCCCAAGGGATACCGCGTTTGGCGCTCCAAAGGCGGCGAGACGCCGAGCAATATCTCGTCGCGCAATATGGCGATTTCGGGATCAATCTTGCTTGCTTTCGTGCTTTTGCATGTCTGGCAGTTTCGGTTCGGCCCCGCGATCGAGGCGGGCTATGTCACGACTATGCACGGCGAGCAGGCGCGGGATCTTCATCGCCTGATCGTTGAAACTTTCAAGAATCCGGCTTGGGTCGCGGTCTATGTCGCCGCGATGCTTTTTCTGGGACTGCACCTGCGTCATGGCTTTTGGAGCGCGTTCCAATCGGCGGGCCTGACGCGCCACAATACCACAGTGAAGCTGCGGATTTTCGGGGGCTTGCTCGCGGCGGCCCTGACCGTGGGTTTCCTTTTTATTCCGGTTTATATTTATTTCGCCTTCTGAGGAGCGACTACAATGAATCTTGATGCGAAAATTCCTTCGGGTCCGTTGGAAGAAAAATGGTCCAAGCATAAGGGCGATATCAAGTTGGTGAATCCCACCAACAAAAGAAAGCACACGGTTTTGGTCGTAGGCACCGGTCTTGCGGGCGCCTCCGCCGCCGCATCCCTTGCCGAGCTCGGCTATAAGGTCCAGGTTTTCTGCATTCAGGATTCTCCCCGCCGGGCGCATAGCATCGCCGCTCAGGGCGGAATCAATGCCGCCAAAAATTACCCTAACGACGGCGACAGCGTTTATCGCCTATTTTACGACACCGTAAAAGGCGGCGATTTCCGCTCCCGCGAGGCCAATGTTTATCGTCTCGCGCAGATGAGCCCGAACATTATCGATCAATGTGTGGCCCAAGGGGTTCCGTTCGCTCGCGAGTACAGCGGCGAGCTCGCGAACCGCTCCTTCGGCGGTACGCAGGTTTCACGCACGTTTTACGCCCGCGGCCAAACCGGTCAACAGCTCTTGCTCGGAGCGTATCAAGCGCTCATGCGGCAAGTCGACGCGGGCAAGGTTCAGGTATTCGACCGTCGCGAAATGCTTGATCTCGTTCTGGTCGACGGCAAGGCCCGGGGAATTATCTGCCGCAACTTAACCACGGGCGCTATCGAGCGCTACGCGGGCGATTCCGTTTTGCTCGCGACCGGCGGTTACGGACGCGTGTTTTTTCTTTCGACCAACGCATTCAACTCGAATGCGACCGCGATCTGGCGTGCGCACAAGAAGGGCGCGGCATTCGCGAACCCTTGCTTCACGCAGATTCATCCGACTTGTATCCCGGTTTCGGGCGACCACCAATCCAAGCTGACGTTGATGTCCGAAAGCTTGCGAAACGACGGTCGCGTCTGGGTGCCCAAGGATCCGGTGGATCGCAAAAAGGATCCGAGCACTATTCCGGACGACAAGCGCGACTACTTCTTGGAGCGCAAGTATCCGAGCTTCGGCAACCTCGTTCCACGTGACGTCGCTTCGAGAAACGCCAAGGAAGCCTGCGATAAGGGCTTGGGGGTCGGCGCGAGCGGACTCGCTGTTTATCTCGACTTCAAAGACGCGATCACCCGCGACGGCCACAAGGTCATCAGCGACAAGTACGGAAATCTTTTCGATATGTACGAAAAGATCACCGACGAAAGCCCCTGGAAGGTCCCGATGCGCATCTTTCCGGCCGTCCACTACACGATGGGCGGGCTTTGGGTCGATTACAACTTGATGTCGAACATTCCGGGCTTGCACGTCCTGGGTGAAGCCAATTTCTCGGATCACGGAGCGAATCGTCTCGGCGCCTCGGCGTTGATGCAGGGGTTGTGCGACGGTTATTTCGTGATTCCGTACACGCTCGGTCATTATATCGCTTCGACCACTCTGTCTAAGGTCGATACGCAGCACCCGGCCTTCGCGGAAGCCGAGGCGGGCGTGCGCGCATCGATCGATCGGCTCGTCGCCACGGGCAAAAAGGGCCAGAAAACCGCGCTCGAAATCTATCGGGAGCTGGGACACGTCATGTGGGAGCATGTCGGAATGGCCCGCAATGAAAAAGGGCTGAAGTCGGCGGTCGACATGATTCGTAAGCTTCGCGAGGAATTTAAGGAAAATCTCCGAATTCCGGCCGATACCGATGGCATCAATAAAAATCTAGAAGTCGCCGGCCGCGTGGAGGACTTCCTCCAGCTGGGCGAGCTCATGGCAAAAGACGCGCTCATTCGCGAAGAGTCCTGCGGTGGCCACTTCCGCGAAGAGTATCAGACGCCGGAAGGCGAGGCGCTTAGAAACGACGACAAGTTCTGCCATGTCGCGGCTTGGGAGTGGAAGGGCGAGAACCAGGAGGAGGTCCGTCACGTCGAGCCCCTGGCCTTCGAAAACATTCATCTGGCTCAGCGCAGCTACAAGTGAGGACAGAGAAAAGATTATGATGACGCTCAACCTGGAAATCTGGCGGCAAAAGAACTCTCAAGACTCGGGTCGTTTCGCGACTTATCAGCTTTCGGGAATCACTCCGGACATGTCGTTCCTGGAAATGCTCGATCTCTTGAACGAACAACTCATCAAAAAAGGCGAGGCTCCCGTAGAATTCGACAGCGACTGTCGCGAAGGGATTTGCGGCTCGTGCGGGCTGGTCATCAATGGCCAGGCGCATGGCAAAGAAATGGCGACTACGACCTGCGAGCTTTACATGCGCCATTTCCAGGACGGCGATACGATCGTGATCGAGCCTTGGAGAGCTAAGGCTTTTCCGGTGCTTCGCGATCTTTGCGTGGATCGCACGGCGTTTGACCGAATCATTGCGGCGGGGGGCTATACCTCGGCTAAGTCGGGCCCGCATCCCGACGGCAACGCCATTTTGATTTCCAAGCCGGTCGCCGACAGCGCGATGGAATCGGCGACCTGTATCGGTTGCGGCGCTTGCGTCGCGGCTTGCCCGAACGCATCGGCATCGCTCTTCACGGCCGCTAAAATTTCCCAGCTCGCCGTTCTGCCGCAGGGCCAGGTCGAGCGCGGTCGTCGCGTTTTCCGCATGGTTCGTCAAATGGATGCCGAAGGGTTCGGCAACTGCACGAACATCGGCGAATGTCGCGCCGCATGCCCTAAGGAAATCTCGATCGACAATATCGCGACGATGAAGCGTGAATACGCAGCCGCTCTTTTGCGCGGAGACGAGTCCTAAATCGTGGCATTAAGCTGGGGCTTGGGCCTTATCGCGCTCGTTGGGTCCCTGTATTTTCTTCTGATCTATCCGATCGCGGCGATTTATAGCTGCGCGAAAAACAAGCCTTTGCCATCGATCCTTCGCGCGATCTGGATCATCGCGATCGTGATCACCGGGCCATTGGCGTCGGCTGCTTATTTCTTGCGGCATCCCAAGAGCCGGGCGTCCCGGGTGATCGCGGTCGCTTCCTTGGTGTTCCTGGGCGTCTCGCTTGTGTCGTCGATCGATTCGATAAACCAGTGGGTTGACCGGTCAGACCGGGAACTAGCCGATAGCCTCAATTCCGAGACGCTTCGGTCAGAGTTTCGGCAGGACGTGACCGACGAACAGCGCCAACAGCTCATCCAGAATTTGGGAGCGCTGCGGGCCGAGCTTTCTTCGCTTCCCTGGTCGGCGGTGTCCCGGCGGCTTTCCTTTTTTGCCGTGGATCAATGCCTTTTCGCGATGCGAGCTCAAGGCAAATTGGGAGCGGATGATGTCCGCTTCTGGGAAAGCCTTTATGCCGATCGCGATACCGTCGGCTTTCTGGAACTCGAGATCCGCATCCAGACTCGTGCGTTGACCGGCAGTACGATTTAATTCAAACTCAATGAATGCCGTTGAGACTTGTCGTATTTTCGGATCAACCCGGTGATCACGAACTGGGGAAAAAGGTCGCGGAGATTTGCTCCGCGAAGGCCCGGGTCGAGGTTGCGAGCTGCGCGAGCTTGAAGGAGCTGACCAATCTTTTCGCCTCCAGCCTTCAAACGGTTCTTCTTTGGAGCATCGATGGCCAGGGGCAGGATGAAGCTTCCACTCAGACGAGATTGATCGCGCAATATCTCGCGCCAGAGCAGGTTTTCCTGTTCAGTTCAAAGCAGATCGTGACGGGTTCCGCGTTGGTGGGCTCGAACGTCTTCGGCCATTTTTTTCTTAGGACCGAGGACGAGAATTTCCCCCGGACGATCGCCCGCCTGATATTCGCCTGTTACAATACGAAGATCGCGGAAATTTATGCTGCCCTTGCGGATGGCGCGAGCGTTAAGAAGATCGAGCTGAAGAGCACGAACCAGAGAAAGGCCGCCATTCAGGCGATTGAGAACATTCTGGAAAAAAAAGAGGTTCCGGACCGAATCTGCAAGAAGGTGGCGAAAGGGACCGACGAGCTCCTGATGAACGCCCTTTACCGCGCTCCCCGCGACTCATCGGGTCGCGCTTATCGGGCGGATGCCTCGACGCTCGAGAACGAAGATCATGCTCTGGTTGGCCAGGAGTCGGTGGAACTCGAGTTCATCAATCATCCTGATTTTTTCGCGATCTCGGTTTGCGACCATTTCGGATCGCTTTCGAGAAAGGACGTTCAATATCATTTCACGCGCGATTATCAGAACGCCGAGTATTCGATGAAGCACGGTCTCGGAATTTTTCAGACCTTCCAGGGAGGGCTTAGCGTGCTCTTTCTGGTTCGGGCCGCCAAAAAAACCCAGGCCTGGATTTTTGCTCCCTGGTCGAAGAGCTATAAGGAGTTCCAGGGCTCTTTTCATTTTTTCAGCTTTATTTTCGAGAAATAGGGCGGTGCCAGGGGCGGGCCCGGCACCGCTTGTTCGGGGTGGGTTTCAAATGCAGTGGCTGAGGGTCACGTTGCCGGTGTTTCCTTCAGGGCCTGTGTAAGTCGCGGTTCCGCAACCCGTGAAAGACAGGTTTTCGGTTGCGCCGTTATATTTAGCGAGTGCTCTCGCATCACTGGTGTCGAATTGGGTGGTGATCAATCCGCTCGTGGGCAAGCAGCATCCCGAGCTGAAAGTTACATTGATCGTCGAGGTCGCTTTGACGTGGGCGAGCTGATGGTAAACGATGACCCTTCCGGTCGCCGTATTTCCCGAGAGCGTCAGATCGAAGCCGCCATCATTCGAGTTGGTAGTGATCACGTGATTAAAGATCGCCGTTCCATCGGAGGTCGCGGCGGCGAGATTCACCCCATTGATGGCTAGGCTTGTGGGAGTCCAGGTGCTTCCGCCCGAGGGGGCGCTATTGCTGTTGAACGGGGTCAAGGGAGATCCAGAGGTATTGATGGTCACGACGACTCCGGACGCCGCGGTCCGGGTTGTGCCATTGGCGACGAGGCGATTGACGGTTACGCCCGCCGTTCCACGTCGCCTCCGAGCCGGAGAAGCTGCAGTTATTGTAAGTTTGCTCTCCCGCGCCCAAAAGCGATGCGCTGTAGGTGGGGCAAGCGGTCGATGCGTACGCATCCGGGCTGAGGAATTCCAGAATCGAGTCGAACGAACCGCGTGGGGCGAATTTCGCCATGGTCCCGCTGGAGGTGCTTCCGCTCACTGTACCGCCGATCGTCGCCGCGACCGAGCCGCTTCGGAAATTTTCACTTCACGTGAAAATTTGGTGCCCAGGACTGGACTCGAACCAGCATGCTTTTGGCGCTCGCCCCTGAAACGAGTGTGTCTACCAATTCCACCACCTGGGCACTTCAGCACCGAGTGTTTTCGAACTCGGTGGCGGATTGAAATCCGCCGGATTACGGTCTTCCTAACACAGCCTCGGCTATTTTGGGAAGCGCTTAGCCATAACCGCGTTCAGCTTTTCTTGAAGGGCCGCGGGGGTAAAGGGTTTTACCACGTAGTTATCGACCCCGGCCAGGATGGCTTCCTTGACCTGGGCGGCCTCGGCTTCGGCGGTAACCAGCAGAAAAGCGATGGATTTGAGCTTTTCATGCGCGCGGCATTTTTTGAGCAGCTCCAGACCGGTCATCTGGGGCATATTCCAGTCGCTCACGATGAAATTCGGGGCAGTCGGGGAGTCGAGCCCCTTTTCGAGAATGGCCCAGGCCGTCGTGCCGTCGTTGGCCTCCTGGATCTGCGTAACGCCCAAACCGCGCAGCGATTGCGAAATGATTTTTCGCATCGTTAACATGTCGTCGACAACCAAGAAGCGTAACTCGCTGAGCGCTGGCATTCTAATTCTCCATTTATCAAGATTCTAATACGAAGGTTACTGGTCCATTGTTGATCAAATTGACTTGCATGTCAGCCTGAAAAATTCCTCCGACTGTCATTACCTTCGCGAGCTGGCTGGTTTTTATCGAGTATTCCCATAGTTTTTTTGCAAGCTCCGGGCTTTCGGCGTTCATGAAGGACGGCCGTCTTCCCGAGGAAGTTTCGGCGCAGAGCGTGAACTGGGAAATAATTAAATGTTGTCCATTGATGTCCAGTAAGGAGCGATTCATTTTGCCGTGCTCGTCCTCGAAAATCCGCAGCTCGAGGATTTTTCGGATCAGCTTCTGGGCGCTCGCTTCGGTGTCGCCGCGGGCGACTCCCAAAAGGGTCACGATCCCGGGCCCGATCGAGGATACTAGTTGCCCGCTTACATGGACTTCGGCTTGGTTCACGCGCTGGATCACCGCTCTCATCGCGAGGCCGCCATCCGTTCATTGACGGTGAGCTTTCTTTGCCAGCGCGATTTAATGAAAAGGCTGTCCCGGGAGGTCTGGGGAACTGGGAATTCCGTGCAATTCGTGGCTTCGATCGCCCGCCGAAGCGGCAAGGCCTCGTGTCGCCAAAACCTTCGGATCGAGTTCAAATGCTCTTGGATTTTGCCTGGAGACCGTCGAGCCCCCGCGTTCTCGACAAGCGCGAGCACCAGGGCTTCCGCCGCTTCGATCGATTCGCCGGCAAGTAGGCGGGACCATTTCTCGAGCCAGTCGGCCTCGATTCTTCGAAATTCGTAGAGATAGGAAAATTTCGGGAGCGCCGGTCCCGTCGGCCTCTTTCGCTTGGGCATGCGATGCCCGACAAAACTCAGAAGCTCGATCAGCGCGAAAAACGCCTCACGCGTGAGGAATCTCGACCGGTACGCGCCGTGAAATTGAAACTCGGGAAAGCGGTTTGGCTCGGTCGTGTAGCAAAACGAGGTGATTTCGTTTTGCCGTCGAACGCCCAGCATAGGATACAAAAAGAAAAACGCGCCCTCGACGTTCCATCGTGGCCGGTGCTTTTGAATGAGCTCGGTTTCCAGAAGGGACGCGGCGAGATCGCTTTCACAGAGCTGAAACTCGATACGCGCGGCGTCGGCGATGATGGATTTCATTTTGGCGTGTTTTTTTCGGCGCTTGGCGTTTCGGTATTGGGAGAGCCGCCGCCGCAGGTTTTTGGCTTTGCCGATGTAAATCAGCTGACCGTCTCCGCTGTGGATGAAATACACGCCTGGCGTGGTCGGAAGAGCTGAAATGAAATCGGCTCCGAATTTCCTATCGAAGGCTTTCATGAAAATTGCTCTCGAGCCATGGTTTTTCAAGCTTCTCATTGATACTGTCTTTTGTCATGAGCGAGATTGACTTTGCGGCCCTCGCGCTTCATCGGCTTTCCGTGCGGGAGTACGGGTCGGGTGAAATGCGGGCTTATCTACGGAAAAAAGGCGCATCAGCGGACGAATCGAGGCGCATCGTGAGCGATCTGCTCGAGCGAGGCATGATCAGCGACGAGCGTTACGCCCGCGTGATCGCCCGCCATCAGGCTCATCGGGACAAAGGGCCCGCTTACGTGATGATGAAGCTTCGGCAAAAGGGCGTGGATATCGGGCGCGGAACTATGGCCGAAATTTTCCAGGAAGTTTTACCGGAAGCGGTCGCCTCGGAACTCGAGCTGGCAAGAAGAGTGGCTGAAAAGCGGTACCCGAGCGCTCTCGGCAAGAATTGCGATCGAAAGCAAAAATCAAAAGCGATCGCGGCCTTGGCTCGCCGCGGATTTTCGCACGCCGTTATCGCGAAGATATTTGAAGAATAGAATGCGCCTCTGATACTGTATTGAATATGAAAACTAAAATTTTAGCCTCTGTTATTGCCGTTGCGTCGTTTGTTCCCGCTATCGCTTTCACTTGCGATAAAGATCACTCCGCTCATAGCGCGAGCGTCGATTCGTTGCCGGTTAGCTCCGCCCACGCGGATACGGCCGCGACCGCCGACGGTCAAAAGGCCCGGATCCACATCGAAGGCTTGCACTGTTCGAGCTGCGAAAAATCAATCAACGCCAATCTGAAGAAAGTGAACGGCGTCACGAACGTCACTTGGGATAAAAAGAAGAACATCGTCGAGGTCACTTACGCGAAGGGCTCGACGACACCCGCGGCGCTTGTCACCGCGATCACTTCCGCCGGCGACGAATTCAAGGCGTCGATCGTCCAGTAGTATTCACCGGACGGGGCCCAGGACACTTCGGAGCTTTTTAAGGCTTCGCCTTTGATTGAGATCATGGAGTTTCGCGATCGGAAGGGGGCGGCTCGGTGGGATCCCCGCCTCCTTTTTGATTCTTCGCGTGACCTTTAAGGTGCGGCGAAAAAATGCGGAAGCCATGAGTAAATCCTGTTGAATCGAGCTGGCCAGAAAAGGCGGGACCGATTCGTTTTCAATGAGCCGAACCGAGATTTCGCGCAAAAGCGTAAGGTTTTTTCCCTGCATATAATTCCGCAACGAGCTTGCCATCTCCTTTGGAAGCCAGATGTCGTGCCGGGTCGGCAAGTAGGCCCGGCTGATGGCAGCCGGGTGGTGATACCATCTGCCCTTCGTTCCCAGTAGGTGCAGCAGACGAAGAAGCGCGGGGTATCCTCGCTTGGCGAATCCGTCATTTTTGAAGCATCCGTAAATTTCTATATTTTCTGAAAACTCATCGTCATCGAATTTGAGCTCGAAACGAAGCGCGCGGGCGGATTCCGGAGAATTGTCGGAGCTCAAGGAGATGAAGAAGTCGCGCGTTTCCCATGTGCCCGCGATGTTGTAGGGCGGGAGCAGGTCGCGGATGAGTTCGGACTCCAGTTGGATCGCGGCGGTTTCGTTCGCACAGACGTTCCAGGTGAGCTTATGCGTGGATTCGATCATTTCGAGCAGATGATCGCGCTCTGATCCGGGGCGTAACTTCCAATAGCTTCGGAGCCTCTTTTGGAGATCGACCGCCTTTCCAACGTAGAGGGGGCGCTCGTGCTGGTCCAAAAAGAAGTAAACCCCCGGAACATGGGGAATATTTCCAAGAAAATCAGCGCCCAATCGGGCGGGCAGCGGGTTGGTGTAGGGTACTGCGGAATTCAACATCGGACGTTCCATTTTGCAGGATACCGGAATTGATGATGCGCATCAAGATGCCCGTGACGGTAGCGATTACCGCGACGTATTATACACACTCACTTCGATAACGGCGCGACTCCATTTCGAAAATTGACGGGCGAAATTCGATAGTAATTTTTTGCCTAACCAAAGATTGACCAGCTGTTTGAATTTTGACTAAACTCAAAAAACTAAGAGAAGTTTTACGGCATAAGTAGCTTCTTTTTTCCCTAAAACCGGTAGCAAACCAGGTGCGAAGCCTAGGCGAGTTTTTGCCAAGGGCCTCACGCCAGGGTTTTGTATTACAAATTTTTTGAGGAGCTGTCCCCATGCGGGTGATTAAAAGAGATGGGACCCAGGAAGAAGTCCGGATCGAAAAAATCCTTCATGCAGTCAACCGCGCATGCCGAGGCCTCGACGGAGTAGAGCCTCTGGAGATTGCAAAAAGGACGATCAGCGGGCTGCACGAAGGCAGCACCACCCAGGAGCTCGATGACCTGTCGATCTCGACCGCCGTCATGTTGATGGCTGAGGAGCCGAATTACTCCAAAGTCGCCGCCCGCATGCTTTCGGAAAATATTCTGAAAGAAGTAGGGCGCGATATGGCCTTCCGTGACTATATCCATGCCGCGGCTGAAGCAGGTTTGCTCAGCTCTCAAGTTTTCGAGCTCGCTGGACAAGATTTCAAGACCATCGAATACGCCATTCGCCATGATCGCGACGACTTATTCGAGTACTTCGGCCTGAAGACCGTAGCTGATCGTTACCTGTTGCGTCACCCAAAAACCCGCAAACTTCTCGAGCGCCCGCAGTGGATGTTCATGCGCGTCTCGCTGGGACTCGCGGATACGATCCCGGAAGCGCTCGAGCTTTACGACATCGTCAGCCAATTCCTTTACATGCCGGCGACGCCGACGCTTTTCAACTCCGGCACCCGTCATCCGCAGATGAGCAGCTGCTACCTGCTCACGATCGGCGAGGACAGCTTGGATGGGATCTATAAATCCATCACCGATTGCGCGCGCCTTTCGAAATTCTCGGGCGGCATCGGCATCGACTGGACCCCGGTTCGCGCTTCGGGCGCTTTGATCAAGGGCACCAACGGCCTCAGCAACGGCATTATCCCGTTCCTCAAGGTTTTCGATTCGTCGGTTCACGCTGTCAATCAGGGGGGCAAGCGCAAGGGCGCGGCCGCCGTTTATCTCGAGCCGTGGCATGCGGACATTGAGTCGTTCTTGGAACTCCGGAACAATACCGGCGCCGAAAGCCGCCGCACTCATAATTTGAATCTGGCCCTCTGGATTCCGGATCTTTTCATGAAGCGCGTGGAACAAGATGCGATGTGGAGCCTCTTTTCTCCAAACGACGTTCCCGAGCTTCTGGCTTCTTACGGTCCCCGGTTCGAGGAGTTTTACGAAAAGTACGAGCGTGAAGGAAAAGCGCTGAAGCAGGTTTCCGCGCGCGCGATTTACGCTCGCATGACCCAGACCTTGGCGGAAACCGGCAACGGCTGGATGTGCTTCAAGGACAGCTCGAATCTTCGCTCGGCTCAGACCAGCAAGGAAGGCAATGTCATTCACAGCTCCAATCTCTGTACCGAGATCTTGGAAGTGACTTCGGCCTCGCAAACCGCGGTTTGCAACCTTGGCAGCGTCAATCTTCCTACCTTCGTTCAGAAGGACGGAACTTTTGATTACGAACGTCTCGGTAAAGTCACTCGCACGGCGGTGACTTATTTGGACCGCGTTGTCGATCGGAATTTCTATCCGACGAAAGAAGCCGAGAACTCGAACCACGAATGGCGCCCGGTGGGTTTGGGCATCATGGGGCTTCAGGATGTCTTTTTCAAAATGGGGCTCCCGTTCTCCTCGGACGAAGCGCGTCGCACGTCTTCGCGTATTCAAGAAACGATTTACTATCACGCGGTCAGCCGCAGCGTGGAGCTTGCCAAGGAGTTCGGTCCTTTCGCTAATTTCAAGGATTCGCGCTATGCCGAGGCCGAATTGCAGGTGCAGTTGGCGAAGAAATATCAGAAGGCTTTCGCCGAAACCCATTTTGATTGGGACCAATTGGCGCAAGCGGTCGCCCGTAACGGCATTCGCAACAGCCTGTTGATCGCGATCGCGCCGACGGCAACGATCGCTTCGATCGTGGGAAGCTACGAGAGCATCGAGCCCCAGATTTCGAACATCTTCAAGCGCGAGACCCTGAGCGGCGAGTTCCTGCAGGTGAATCGCTATCTGATTTCCGAGCTGAAACGCGTCAATCTTTGGAAGGCGGACATCCGCGCGAAGATCATCGAAAACGACGGTTCGATCCAGAAGATCGAGCAGATCCCGCAATCGCTGCGCGATCTTTATAAAACGGCGTGGGAAATCCAGCAAAAGGATCTGATCGACATGGCCGTGGAGCGCTCCGCGTTCATTTGCCAGTCGCAGTCGCTGAACTTGTTCATGGAAGACCCGAGCGTCGGCAAGCTTTCGTCGATGTATATGTATGCTTGGAAGCAGGGCGTGAAAACGACGTATTATCTGCGTTCGCGCGCGAAGACTTCCATCAAGAAAACGACCGCCCCGGAGGAGACGATCCAGCCCGAGGCCGCGGTCGCGTGTTCGCTTGAAAATCCAGGAAGCTGTGAGGCCTGCCAATGAGCGCGAGTCTGAATGACGAGAAAAAAATGCTTTTAAACCCGGATCTCAATCTGACTTTGCGTCCGATGAAGTATCCGGAGTTTTTCGAGCTCTATCGCAATTCGATCAAGAACATCTGGACGACGGATGAAATCGATTTTTCGATCGATCACGAGCATCTGCGCGATAAGCTGACGCCGCCAGAGGCGCATCTGGTGAAGCGCCTAGTGGCGTTTTTCGCCACGGCCGACAATATCGTCGCGCATAATCTCGTCCTTAATTTCTACAAGCACGTCAATTCGCCCGAATATCGCATGTTCCTGGGCAAGCAGCTTTTCGACGAAATGCTTCATGTCGAGACGTACCTGCTTTTGGTCGACAACTACATTGCCGATCCGGAAGAGCGTCGCGCGGCTTTCGACGCCTATATGACGACGCCGTCGGTGAAGCTCAAGGCCGATTTCTGCTTCAAGTACATGGATTCCATCGAGTCGATCGATAAGCTCGACAACGATACGAAGCGCCGTCAGTTCATCGAGAACCTGATTTGCTTCGCCTCTTGCGTGGAAGGGCTCTTCTTTTTCGGTTCCTTCGCGTACGTGTTCTTCTTGCGCAGCAAGGGTCTGCTTCCGGGCCTCGCTACGGCGACGAACTGGGTGTTCCGCGACGAAAGCCTGCACATCGACGGCGCCAATATGGCGATCGCCGCGATCCGCAAGGAGTACCCGCATCTTTTCGATGCGTCGCTCGAAAACCGCGTCCAAGAAATGTTGGCCGAAGCGATCGAAGTGGAGATGGCTTTCTGTACGGATGCCCTATCGTCCGGGGTCACCGGAATGTCCCCCGAGCTCATGCGCCAATACCTGGAGCACGTCGCCGATCAGCGCCTTTTGCAGCTGGGCTATAAGCGTAAATACCTGTCGAAGAACCCATTTGCGTTCATGGTTCTGCAGGATGTGCAGCCATTGACGAATTTCTTCGAAAAGCGCGTGACCGAATATAAGAAAGGCTTTGAGACCAGCCGCAGCGCGGTGGTTTTTGACGAGTCGTTCTAAGACGCTTGAGATGGACGGGCCTCCGCCCCGAAGGGCGGAGACCTCAATCCGATTAAATCCGAGTTATTTTGCCTTGCAGGTGATTTCGCCGGCGGAGTCGGCGATTTTGCCTTCGCTGGTAATGAGAAGGGTCTGTCCGCAATCTTCTTTCGAGAAATTTACGGTGACGTCCGTATACCCTGAGCGGGTTCTCGAAGCCCGAAGCGAATAGCCGGAGGCATCGGCACAAAGTTTCTCTTCAATATCATCGACATTCGCGCCAGAGCTGAACTCCTGGCCGAGGCCGGGCCCGCCGGCCCGAATGATAGCTAAAGATGCGATTTCAAAGCGAATCGCGGTTGGGGCATTTGCCGAGCAGGCCATGCTCGAACCAGAGTTGGCCGCAAAGGCGGATGCGCCCGCAAAAACCGTTAAACCCACACACAACGATGACAGAGAAATCCCGTAGTTTGTTTTCATCAAGTCGTCCCCTTTTCTAACGCACCTGGTAACATGGGCGACCGGAATTGTCCACACGTTGTTTTTGTTGAAAGATAACCGGACTTTGCCCGAATCATGATTTCTATATGGTCATTATATAAAATCCGGAATTGTTCCAGGGTCGCTTTTGGCTCATAATTTTTGGAATGCAGAGCCACCTTATTGTGATCTCCCCCCGCGATCTCGACGCGCAATTCGGTCTTGATATCAGCCGGAGCATCAAGTGCGGCTATCATCGCGTATATGAAGCCGGTGGAGATCTGCGAAAACTGATTCTCGACTTCCCCAATGCGGTCATTCTTTGGGATGTCGATCATCCGGGGGCCCACAGCCCTTTAGACCCCCTTTTCATCGGGAAGGTCGGAAAGCTTCTGTCTGAATTGGTTGGCCCGCAACGGGTTTTCGCTATCAGCGATAAGCTGGCCAGCAAAATCGAGCAAGTGACCAATGATGAGCATCAGGTTTTCGTTCACAACGTCCTGCGGAAGGACAACGCCGTCGCGGTCGATATCTATAGTCGGCTGGTGGAAAGCGTTCTTTCGAATCGACCGATGGGGATCGAGTTCTTTTTTGGCAAGGGCGCCAAGAAAAAGCAGGAAGTCAGGCTAACGGAGTCGAGCCATCGAGCTTTGTCGATCGATGCCTTGAAAAACCTGCTGCAGCGCCAGGGAGTCGCTCCGCGGCTCGCCAATCAGGTCGCGCAGGCGTGCGATGAGCTTCTGTTGAACGCGATCTATAACGCCCCCGTCGGGCCGGGCGGAAAACGATATCGAAAGCAGCAAGACCGAATTGAAGCCTTCGAGTTCGACGACATCGAGGAAATCAAACTTTCCATGATGTCGAACGAACATTTCTTCGGAATTTGCGTCAAGGATCAGTTCGGCAGCCTCGACCTGGAGCGGCTGATTCCGAGCCTCTATCGCAGTTACGGCACGGACGGGTACGATCCCGCGATGGATCACGCCTCCGGGTTGGGTCTCAATAAGGCGCTGGACGCCGGCTTCAGCCTTTTTCTCGCGGCGAGCGCGGGTGAATGGACCGAGGCGATGCTCTTTTTTCCGCGTACGAAGACGCACGCGGAATTCAAAAAGAGTTTTCGCTTTCTCAGCGCTGTTTGGCGCGCATGAAGTGGATCAGGTCGATCTGCGTGATCAGCCCCAAAAAGGCGCCTTGCGGATCGACGACAACCGCGACCCGCCCTTGTTTGAAGATCGGGATCAGGCTTTCGACCTCGGATTTGGAGCTCACGGTCTGCACGTGACTGGTCATCGTCGCGCGAACCGGGCCCCCGAAGGCGTCTTTGTTCTCGGTCAGCGCGGCGAGGATGTCGGATTCATCGAGGATGCCCACCACTTTTCCGCTTTCGATCACGGGGAGCTGCGAGATGTCGTACAGCCTCATGCGCCGGTAGGCGGCCTGAATCATGTCGTCGGGCCCGATCGTCACCGTCGCGCCCTCCCAGTGGCGTCGCGAAATCAGATCGCGCAGATCCCCGAAGGTCTCGCGCTGAATGAAGCCTTGATCGATCATCCAATAGTCATTGTACATTTTGGATAGATACTTGTTTCCGCTGTCGCAGATCAGGGTCACGACGCGTTTGGGTTGCTTTTGGGCGCGGCAGTAGCGCAAAGCCGCGGCGACCAGGGTTCCCGCGGAGGATCCCGCGAGGATCCCTTCTTTGCGCAGAAGCTCTCGGGCGGTTTCGAACGTTTCGGCGTCGGGAATCGTGTAAGTCGTCTTCACACCGCTCAGATCGCCGACCGGGGGAAGAAATCCACCGCCGATGCCTTCCACGAGATACGTTCCGCCGCAGCCTGGGGCCTTGCCATGCGCGATATCCGCGATGCCGGATCCGGCCGGATCGGCCAGGATCACCTCGACGTTCGGAGCGGTCTTTTTGAAAAAATGGGCGATGCCCGCGAGGGTACCGCCCGAACCGACGCCCGCGACCACCGCATCGAGGCGATGATGCATCTGTTCCCAAATTTCAGGCGCGGTGGACTGTTCGTGCGCGATGGGGTTCGCGGGATTTTCGAACTGGTTGACGTAAAGGGCACCGCGCTGTTCGGCGATGGTGCGCGCAAGGTCCATGTAATATTCCGGATGGCCTTTGTTGACGTCCGAGCGCGTCAGGATAACTTGGGCGCCCATGGCGCGAAGGTGAAAAATCTTTTCCTGGCTCATCTTGTCGGGAATGACCAGGATCAGCTGATAGCCCTTTTGGGACGCGACTAATGCGAGCCCGAGGCCGGTATTTCCTGCCGTGGCCTCGACAATGGTTCCGCCTGGTTTCAGTTTGCCTTCACGTTCGGCGGCTTCGATCATGGCGAGCGCCATTCGATCTTTGATGGAGCCGCCAGGATTTTGATTCTCCAGCTTTACGTAGAGCTCGCACGGCCCTGTGTCGATGGCGCGGATGCGAATCATCGGCGTGTTGCCGATGAGCGATAAAACGGAGTCAACAACTTCGGGAAGCGCAGGGCGCGATTGATTTTCTTTCATATCTGTTAACGAATACACTAACCGGAGAAAAAATGGTAATATCCACCCAATGGACGCTCGAACGCCACTGATCGCAGTTGCCGCCCCATTTGTTGTCCTATTTGCTGTTATGACGCTGGGCTTAACGGCTGGGGCCGTCGCGGCCGAAAGGTCTTTTCCTCAAGCGATTCAGGTTGAAAACAAGGCCTTATCTCTCAACGGAGTGGGCACCCGCATGGCGACCATTTTCAAGGTCAAGGTTTACCGGGCTGCTCTCTATCTCGAGAAGAAATCAGCCGATGCGGAAGAAATCCTGAGCTCCAGCCAGATGAAGCAGGTCGAGCTTTTGTTTCTCCGCGATGTGAGCTTGAACCAGATTCGAAACGCCTGGCGAGAGGGGCTTGAAAGGAATTGCGGGAGCCTTTGTGAATCGACAAAGCCTTCGGTCGATCAGCTGGTCGGACTGATGACGGCGATGAAAGACGGCGATACGATGACCTTTGTTTTCCGTCCCGATTACGTCAACGTTTTTATCCGAGATCGGCTCGTCGGCAAGGTCGCCGGCGCGCCTTTTGAGCGGATCGTGCTTTCAACCTGGCTCGGGAATCCTCCTAACTCCGAGCTGAAAGACGGAATGCTTGGTCGTTGAGGGCAATTTGCGGAAGTTTCTTTCCTTGGCGCTGCTTTGCGGTTTGGCATTGAGCGCGGTCGGTTACGCCGGCGCGAAAAAGCGGGTCTTGATTTTGGGCGATTCGATCAGCGAGGGTTATGGAATTTCAAAACAGGCCTCGTTTCCTTCCGTTTTGCAGAATATTTTGCAAGAGCGGGGTTACACGGGCGTCGAAGTGATTGATGCGGGGATTTCGGGTTCCACTTCGGCGAGCGGTCCGGGCCGCCTTAGGTGGTATCTTAAGGGACGGCCCAAGGCGGGAGTCTCGGAGGTCCTGGTCCTCGAGCTCGGAGCGAACGATGGCCTGCGCGGCCTAAGCCCGGCCGAGATGAAAACGAATTTGAGAGCCGTAATCCGTCTTGCCAAAGAAAACGCAATGGGGGTTTTGTTGGTAGGCATGAAAGCGCCGCCGAATTACGGAAAAACGTATGATCGCGATTTTGACGGCGTATTCCCCGCGCTGGCGCGCGAAGAGAAGGTTGCCTTGATGCCGTTTCTGCTGGAAAAAGTAGCGGGCGAACCCCGGCTGAATCAAGAGGACGGAATTCACCCGAATGAGCAGGGGGCGAGCATCGTGGCACGGAATGTTTTCAGGTACCTGGAGCCGCTTTTATGATTGTGGAAGCAAAACAGCTTTATAAAACCTTCATGCAGGGAGGGTATCCGGTTGAAGTCCTGAGCGGGCTCGACCTTCAGTTGGAGAGCGGCGAAACGGTCGCGATCGTCGGCCAGTCCGGCAACGGCAAGTCGACGCTCTTGTCCTTGCTTGCGGGACTGGATTCTCCAACCAAGGGGACTGTCGAGGTCGCCGGCCAAGAACTCGGCGCGATGACGGAAGAGGAGCTCGCGATTTTCCGCTCGCGAAATGTCGGCATTATCTTTCAGCAGTTTCATTTGATGTCGAATCTGACCGCGATCGAAAACGTGAGCCTGCCGCTCGAGATCATGAGGACGCCCGAAGCGTACACCAAGGCCGCGATCGCGCTGGAGAGAGTGGGGCTGGGGCATCGAAAAACCCATTTCCCCTACCAGCTTTCGGGCGGGGAGAAGCAACGGGTCGCCATCGCCAGGGCGTTGGTGATCAATCCCAAGCTTTTGCTCGCCGACGAGCCCAGCGGCAGCTTGGATGCGAAAACCGGTGATCAGGTGATGAAGCTCTTGTTTGGTCTCGTCAAGGAAAGCGGCACGACGATGCTGCTCGTGACCCATAACGACGCCCTCGTGCGGCTGTGCTCGCGCGCCCTTCTGATGCGGGACGGAAAACTTTTCCCCTATCAAATTCCGGATTGAGCGCGAACCATGGATACCTGGATCAAACTCGCGTGGCGCGAAATCATCAACAACAAGCGATTCGCGCTTTTTTTCGTCTTTAATCTGACCCTGGGGTTGCTCGGGTTCGTGATTTTGGATTCCTTTAAGGTTGCGTTCGATAAGAGCTTGGATGATCGCTCGCGCAATTTATTGTCCGCGGACTTGAGCATCTCGGCTCGTCGTCAGCTCACGCCCGAAGAGGAGCGCGCGGTTGCCGCGGTCATGCCGCCGGGAACCCTCGAAGGGCGGATGGTCGAGATGTATTCGATGGCGGCTTCCGAGCGGACGTCACGCCTGGTTGAAGTCGCCGCGATCGACGATACTTACCCGTTTTACGGAGAAATCGAGCTTAAATCGGGCGGCAAGATCATCGGCGGTTCGCCGCGGACTCTCGATGCTTACCCGACGGCGTGGATCGATCCCGAGCTGAGCCTTCAGCTTGGGGTCAAGGTCGGCCAATCGGTTAAGATCGGCGATACCTATTTCAGGGTCGGCGATACGATCCTGAGCGACAGCGGAACCGCGTGGCGCGGCTTTTCCCTCGCTTCTCGCCTTTATCTCAGCTTGAAATATCTCGACGATACCCATCTGGTCCAAAAGGGGAGCACGGCGTATTTTTACCGGCTCTATCGTTTGCCGCAGATCTACGATGCGGAGCTCATCGGCTCGCGGCTGAATCTTGCTTTGACGGATCCGGCGGTTCAAGTCAGGACCCATCGCAAAGCGAGTGAAGAGGTGGGGCGCCTTCTCGGTTATCTGAACGACTATCTGGGGCTTGTCGCGTTGGTCGCGCTCTTTCTGGCCAACATCGGATCGAGCTACCTTTTCAGAAGCTTTCTTTCGCGCAGGCTCAAGGAAATCGCGATTTTATCGAGCTTGGGGGTTACGCCTCGCGGTACGCGGGCGATCTATCTTTTTCAGATCGGGATCCTGGGCATTCTTGCGGGCGCGGTGACCCTGGTCGTAAGCCAGGCGGTTCTTCCGACGGTGGGTTGGGTGGTCACGAATTTTTTGCAAACTCCGCTCGAGCTTAAACTCACCGGCCGGACGGTTTTTCTGACGCTCTTGATGAGCACGGTCGGCAGCTTGCTCGTGGGTTACCGGCTGCTTAAGCCCGTGCTTCGAATGAATCCGGCCCTGCTCTTTCAAGAAAGCGCTGATCCGAGCATCCGGGTTTCGTTCGCGAATTTCGCGGGTTTCTTTCCGATCATATTGGCCTACTGGACCCTGTCGGTGTGGCAGTCGCATTCGGTTTTGACGGGCTCGTTATTCGTCGGGATTTTCCTCGCCTCGGCCGTCCTCCTGGCGTTCATCGCCTCGGCGGGGCTTGCGCTCGTCAATCCGGGAGAGTCCGAGCAGCGCTTCTGGGTTCGCGCTTCCCTGCGAAGCCTTCGGCGCAGTCGGCTGAGCTCGATCTCCTGCTTCGTGGCGATCGGCCTAGGATCGCTGCTTTTGAATTTGATTCCCCAGATCCAGGTGAACTTGAACTCCGAGCTCACTCAGCCTGGCGGCATCGATCCGCCCAGTTTGTTTTTGTTCGATATTCAGGAAAATCAGGTCGGGCCGCTTCAGGAATTTCTGAAGGATCGCGGGCTCACGATCACCGGTCTCGCCCCCATGGTCCGGGCCAGGCTGACGGCGATCAACGACCAGCCCTTCGTGAAGGATGTGTCGGCCCCCCGGTTTGGAACGCGCGAAGAGGAACGCGAGAGCCGATCCAGAAACCGGGGATTTAATCTCTCTTGGCGGGATCAGCTTTCGGAGTCCGAATCGATCGTCGAAGGGCGCCCGTTTTCCGGAAAATTCAACGGGAGCGTGATCGGCGGCGAGCCGGCCGAAATTTCCGTCGAGCGCCAGTACGCGAAACGGATCGGCGTCCACATCGGCGACGTGCTTGAATTCGACGTCCAGGGCCTTCGGGCGCGCGGGCGGATCGTGAATTTGAGGAAGGTTCGTTGGGCGGCGTTTCAGCCGAATTTCTTTGTTTTGTTCCAGCCCGGGGTCTTGGAAGATGCTCCTAAAACCTACCTTGCGACGATTCCGCGCCTGGATATGGCCAAGAAGCTCGCCGTTCAAGACGCGCTGGTTTCGCGCCTGCCGAACATCTCGATGGTCGATGTCGGCGATCTGGTCGTGAAAATCCTCGAGATCTTCCGGCAGATGGCCTGGGCTATTCAGATCATGGCTTATCTCTCCCTGTTTTCCGGATTTGTCGTTCTCTTCTCGATCGCCAATCATCAGGCAAGCATGCGCAGCCAGGAAACCAACCTGCTTAAGGTTTTGGGCGCGAAATTTTTCGAGATCCGTTCGGCCGTCCAGCTCGAATTCGGTCTTCTTGGTTTCGGAGCCGCGATGACCGGAACCGCCCTCAGTTATCTGGTGAGCTTCATTCTCTCGCGGGTGCTTTTCGAGGGGATCTGGATTTTCACGTGGCGGATCCCGTTCCTGGCTCTTCTGGGGGTGACCGCGCTATCGGTCGTTACCGCGACGATCGCGACCCGACGGGTGCTTCGCGAGAAACCCATCCGGCTTCTTCAAGAGTCGGCTTAGGTTAAAATCGCCGTATCGGGCGACTAATCGCAGTTTCATAGTGCGCGAATGGTCAATTGGGTTTAAAATACGGGTTCTTTTGATGAGACTTCGAACTTTTCTCCAGAAAAATTGGCGGGTGCCGGCTCCGTCCCGGCAAAATCAAGCGCTCCGCCAGGGGATCGCCTTGCTCGCTCGGGCGGGAGAACCGAAGCTCGGCCCCAAGATCGCCGGCTTGCGGGTCGAAGAGCAGCCTTTCGACGCGCACCTGCTTTCGCTCAGCGCTCTGTACGCGAGGGCGCGTTCGTTGTTTTTCGAGTCGGGGGGATCTTTTCGGCCGTCGATGGTTTCCTCTCCCCGCAGCTTGGGCTCGCCGACGTTACTGGAAGCCCGGGTCGATTACAGCCCAGTTGAAAGCGAATATTTTTGGTCCGTGCTGGATCCGATCGAAAAGCGGAATTCTCGGCACGTTTTGGGCGTGAGAGCTTTCGTTACCTCGCTTTTTCATGAACAGAACCACCGCACCTTGTGGAGCGTGATGCCGCCCGCGCCGCGCGAGCCGAAGGATCTGAAGCGCTATCTCAATTTCGCGGAAAGCCTGGTGATCGCGCTCGATATGGCCTTGGGCGACGAGCTGGGCCCGCGGATCGCCAATCTTTTCTATCTCACAGGCACGACGTACGACCCGGGCTCGACCGTCCGTCAGGAGATTGGCTCACGCCGCGCGTACAAGAATTATCTCCATGCGGCCGCGTTCGCCGTTTACCTGAATCTCGAGCTCTACGATCCCAAGCAGGTCGGCCGCGCCCTAGCCGCGCTGTTTCCGGGCTTGGGCGAATATTCCGTTCGGGCCGCCGGTCGGGGGGGCAACCTCGATCTGGCCTTCATCTGGAAGACCAACCCGACATGGCAGAGGAAGCATCTGCCGGCGGTCGCCGAGGCTCTTTGTAAAAAAGGAAATCCAGGCTTGCGGCTGCCGGACAATCCACTGGATAATCGGGAATATTATCTTTTCGCCGAACGCTGGTTCGGCGCTTTTGGGCTTTAGGACGGTATAAGGATGCTCTTTTACTCGCAACTCAAGCGGGAATTCAACACCTCGACGTGGAAGCGCGGACAGACGCTTTTTCGCGAAGACCGCGTTCAAGACGTCAAGTTGGACGGCAGCAAGGTCAACGCGCTCGTCTCGGAGTGCGATGTCCGCATCGAGATGGTTCGTGGCACGATCGGCGGCGCGAGCTGCGGCTGTGATCCGAACGCGGGCCGCGCTCGCCTGAAGTGCGAGCACATCGCGGCGCTTTGCATCTGGATCGTCGAACGAGGCAGTTTGCTTCGTTCCCGTGTGGTTACCACGACACTAGGGGCCTCGGTCGCCGAGCCGGGGCCTGAGCGTTCGCGCCAAGCCGAAGGCGTCGCCTATGTCCGCGGCATCTTTCAGGACGGCGCATTGTCGGCGGTGACGGTTGAGCCCGCGATCCGTTATTACGAACCCGATTCCGGAGAGCGGCCGGTCATCACGCTCAATCGGCTGGTGAAGGCGCCCGAGTTTCGCGCATGGAGAACCGCCCAGGGGCTCACGCTTCAGCTCGCGAGCGATTTCATCCCTCTTCTCACAACGGTCGACGCGGCCAAGCTGGTTTATTCCGGCCAGACGGCGCTCGAAGGGCTCGCGCGAATTCTCGAAATGGAGAATAAAAAGCAAATCGTGCTTCACGAATCGGTCCAGGCCAGGACCGATTCCGATCCGTTGAAGCTCGCGACTTTGAGAATCGGGGCGAAGAGCGACAAAAGCCGGGTTTTGACTTACGAGTTCCGCAATTCCACCTGCCGGATCAGCTCGGCCGAGCTTCATGACCTGTCGCTGGCGGGTCGACTCAGCAATACCCACGTCTGGAAAGACGGAGTCATTTACCGTTTTTATACGCCCCTTTCGCTGATTTCCCAGTATGTGAACCGCAGCGGCATCGCGGCGCCGGAGGGCGCGACTTCCCGTCCCGGAAAGCCGGTCACCACCGCGTTCGCGCCCGACGGCTTCGGTTATCTTCACGACGACGAATCGCATCCGCTTCATCCGCTCGCGGCGTATCGTTTGAGTCTCGAGTTGGGCGTGGACGATTTCCAGGTCGACAGCGATTGGGAGGCGTTTCACGAGTGGAAGCGCAATTTCGAGAAAAAGCGCTCCCCCGCGATGCCGGACGCCAATTACGGGTTCGAACTCCGCGATTACCAGGTCAACGGCCTGACCTGGATGTGGAGCCTCTATCACCGAGGTTTGGCGGCGCTCCTGGCCGATGACATGGGTTTGGGCAAAACCCATCAGGTGCTGGCGTTCTTCAGCACCATTTACTGCGGAGTCCGCTCGCGGCCGAAGCACCCTTCGCTCGTGATCGCGCCCACGTCCGTTTTGGCGGCTTGGGGGCAAAAGCTCCGTAAATACGACACGGGATTGAAGTGGACAATTTTTCACGGAAACGCCCGAACCCTGCCCAAAGGCGAGCTTCATTTGGTGCTGACCACTTACGGAATTCTTCAGCGCGAGGCCGCGCTTCGTGATTTGGATTGGCATGTGATCGCGCTCGATGAAGCGCAGGCGATCAAAAACGCCAGCACGATCAGCTCGCGCGCGACGCGAATGCTGAAAAGCAAATTCCGGATCGCGATGACCGGCACGCCGATCGAAAACCAATCGACCGATCTTTGGTCGATCATGGAGTTTTTGCTTCCGGGCTATTTGGGTTCGCTGCCGCGCTTCAAGCGTCTTTACGGATCCGGTCGCGATGCCCCGTCGGTCGAGAAAGCTCAAGCCTTGAAACGGCTCGTTTCTCCGTTCCTTCTGCGTCGTACCAAGAGCCAGGTTCTGAAGGAGCTTCCGGAGAAGACCGAGGAAATGATCCTTTGCGAAATGACCCAGGCTCAGAAAAAGGCCTACCGTCTCTGTCTCACTTCGGCCGAGGCCGCCAAGGCGCGCGAGGATCTCGAGGGCGCCGGCAAGATCGATTACGCGAACATCCTCGCTTTGCTGACGAGGCTGAAACAGGTCTGCGATCATCCGCGGCTTGCGGATATCACTTCCGGAAAGGTGAAGAAGATCGGCAGCATCGACCCAGCCGAAAGCGGCAAGTGGGAGGCCGTGAGCGAGCTCATTCAAGAGGCCGTGGGATCGAGCCTGAAAGTCGTTATTTTCACGCAGTACTTGGGCATGATCGATTTGATCGGCCACCATTTGAAAACGATCGGCATCGGCTATCAGGATCTGCGCGGCGACTCGCAGGATCGCGTCGCGCGTCTCGAGCGCTTCGCGAATGATCCGGACTGCAAAGTCTTCGTATGCAGCCTGCTTGCCGGAGGTCTCGGAATCGACCTCACGGCCGCGAGCGTATGCATTCATTTGGATCGTTGGTGGAACCCCGCGAAGGAAAATCAGGCTACCGACCGTCTTCATCGCATCGGCCAGACCCGCGGCGTTCAGGTTTTCAAGTTGCAGATCCCGGGTACGGTCGAAGACCGGATCGCGGGCATCATCGAATCCAAGCTCGAGCTTTCGGGCGCGCTGATCGAGGAGTCACCGGTCGGCTTAAAGGCGTTCTCCCGCAGAGAGCTTTTGGAGCTGCTCACCCCGCCGCCGCTTTAAGTCCTCAAAAGCACTTATTTAGTCGAAATTTAATAATAAACGCGTGCTTCCGCGCCACTCAAGTTTCTTGGCGCGGCGGTCGATAGTCTTAGGGTCCTTCCACTGGACCGACATTATCAACTGATTGCCACCGTGCGAGGTATCGACTCTTGAGCGCCGCAGAAAAATTAAATTCCGACCTGACTTTAATCAAAAACACCGTCGACTATAAGAAGGACCACGAAGATTTGAGCATACGCTTCGATTTGGTGTGCAAGAGCTCAAGCGTGGGCTTGTGGGATATGGAGTATCCCGCCAGCGGCGAAGTCAAGCCCGAGACCCCTTTCTGGTGGTCGGATGAGTTCCGTAAGCTGCTCGGCTTCACCAATGAGCAGGATTTCCCGAATGTGATGAACAGTTGGGCGTCCCGCCTTCATGCCAACGATAAAGATCGCATCTTCGCCGCGTTCGGCGCGCACTTATCCGATAAGACGGGAAAGACCCCATATAAAGTCGAATACCAGCTGCAGATGAAATCAGGCGAGTACCGCTGGTTCGCCGCTCAGGGTGAGACGCTTCGAGATCAGGCGGGAAATCCCTTGCGCGTGGCCGGGTCGCTGAAAGACATCACCGAAGAGAAGGGCAAGGCTTTGGAACTGAACCAGGCTTTGGTTCGTTTCGATCTCGTGAGCCGAAGCTCGAGTGAAGGCTTGTGGGACATGGAATATCCCGCCAACGGCGAAATCAAACCTGAAACCCCGTTCTGGTGGTCGGATCAGTTCCGTAAACTGGTCGGTTTCGCCAACGAGCACGATTTTCCGAATGTGATGAACAGCTGGGCGTCCCGCCTTCATCCCAACGACAAGGATCGCATCTTCGCCGCGTTCGGCGCGCACTTATCCGATAAGACGGGCAAGACCCCCTATAAAGTCGAATACCAGCTGCAGATGAAATCAGGCGAGTACCGCTGGTTCGCCGCTCAGGGTGCGACGCTTCGCGATCAGGCGGGAAATCCCCTGCGCGTGGCCGGGTCGGTGAAGGACATCACCGAAGAGAAAAACCGCGATACCGAACTTGAAAAAAGCATCGGTACGCTCGTGCGGCAGTTCTCCAGTCAGTCCAAGGAGATTTCTGAAAAATCGGCGGGCGTCGCTTCGGGAGCCCAGACTCTTTGCGCGACCACCGAGGAGATGAACGCTTCCATCGAGGAGTTGACCGCCTCCATCAATTCGATCGCGCAGAATTCGAAGAATACGGATGCGGTCGCCAAGTCGACCCAACAGGAAGCCGAGCACGGCTTGAAGGCGATCGTCAAAGCGGTCGATTCGATGGCATTGATCAGCAAGTCGTCCGAGGATATCAGCGAGATCATCAAGGTCATCAGCGAAATCGCGGGGCAGACCAACCTCCTGGCCTTCAACGCCGCGATTGAAGCGGCCCGGGCCGGCGAGCATGGTTTGGGTTTCTCGGTCGTGGCCGACGAGGTGAGAAAGCTCGCCGAGCGCTCGTCTCAGGCGACCAAGGAAATTTCGAAGTTGATCAACGAATCCGCCAAACGCGTCGCTCAGGGCAGCGAAATCTCCAAGGAAGCGGGTGAGGCCTTCGAGAAGATCGTGGACGGCATCAAGAAGACCACGCAGGCGATCTCAGAGGTTTCCTGCGCGGCCGAGGAGCAGCTCGTAGCGGCCAAGGAGATCAGCAGCGCGATTCAACAAGTCGCCGAGCAGACGGAGAAATCCGCGGCGGCGTCGGAGACGATCGCCAGCTCATCGAAGGGGCTTAACCAGGGCGCGGAAGATCTGAACGCCGCGTACGTCAAGTTCAAGACGAAGAGCTAGGCTCGTCGCTCGGTAGGAGGTTTTTCGTGAGCGATCATGACGTCGTAAAAAAGGCATCGGCCGAATCGCACGCCGATATTTTCGGCTCGTTCTATCTGGACAAGACGGAGTTTGCCCTCCATGTCGGACACGTGCAAGAGGTGGTCAATTTCCCGGGGGCTCTGACCCCGATGCCTTTGGCTCCGGACTTCCTCGTGGGCGTCTTCAATTTGCGGGGAGCGATCATTCCGGTCATTGACCTGAAGAGACTGCTTAAGTTCGAGAATCCGGTGCGCTCGGAGTCGGCGAAAATCGCGATCGTCGAAAGCCAGGGTTCGCGAGTCGGCTTGATCTTCGATTCGACGAGCGAGATTCTCCGGCCGCGAAACGAGGAGAAGGTCGAGTTCCAATACGACGATCGATCGGTCAAGGTTGTCAAAGGCATGCTCAAGCTGGGTGGCGGAAAGAGGTTGATCCAGATCCTCGATCCCGAAATGCTCGTGAAAATCGAGAACGTCCCGCAAATGGCCGCGTACCGGGAGCAGGTCGACCGGCGGAAGGAGCGGTTGAGCGCTTCGCATTCGCTCCGTAAGAAATGCATCACATTTTGCGTTTGCGGCATGAAGATGTCTTTCGAGATCAAGGATATCCACGAGATCGTCCGGGTTCCCGAGCTTCAGCACTCGCCGCTGGCGTCGGAGCTTTGCCTGGGGATGATCCATGTCCGCGATCAGGTCGTTCCGGTCATCTCTTTCGCGAAGCTTTTTCGGGGGGCGTCGCCCGAAAAATCCGAGGATCAGGACCGTCGCATCATAGTATTGAAAGTCGAGCAGAAGCTTTTCGGCTTGATGGTCGATTCGGTCGAGAGCATCGATTCCTACGAAGTCGATGCGATCATGGCGATTCCCCTTTTGTCCAAGGAACGGGTTCGGATGTTCAAGGGCTGCGTGGCCATCCCGCAAAGAGGGGATGTTTTCTTGCTCGATCATGAGGAAGTGCTGAGCCGGGAAGAAGTGCTCGAAATCACGCGGGGACACGGCAAGCTGTTCAAAACCAAGGATGCCGAAAACGACTCGGCCGCCGTTCGTCGCGGCGGAAACAGGGACGCGTATCTCGTGTTCCGACTCAAGCATTTGTTTGGCATTCCTATCCGGGAAGTGAAGGAAATCATCGATTGTTCCACAGAGATCATGGCGATGCCGGGAGTTCCCGGTTTCGTCAAAGGCGTCATCAATTTGCGCGGCAAGCTGGTCACAGTCGTGGACACGAGGGGCCTTTATCAGCTCGAGGCGACGGAGGACGTTTCCGCGCAGGACCGGAAGATCCTTGTTTTCCAAGACGGTGAAAACCAGTTCGGCTTGATCGTCGATTCGGTTGAGAGCATCGTTTCCGTCGGCGCGGAGAGTAAATTGAAGCTTCCGGATGTGTTCACGAACGGCGTGGGTCAAGCCGTCCGGCAGGACGTCCGTGAAGTGCTCGAGATCAAAATGGCGGATGACCGGGCCAGTACCTTGATCGTGCTCGATGTGGCGCCTCTGATCGGCCGGATCAAAGAGGAGAAGGCCGCGTGATAGCGTCGCGGGTCGCGGGACGATGATGGACGACGAAACGCTGGAGATCATTCTTGCCCTGGTTCATCGCCATACCGGAATCACGATGAACAAAGGCAAGAAAACGCTCCTGGAAGGCCGCCTGAGACGAAGACTCCAGGCGCTCGGCTTTGATTGCTACCCCCAGTATCTCGATTATCTCGCGAGGAACCCGGACGAGACGCAGAATTTCGTCAATCTCGTCACCACGAACGAGACTTCTTTCTTTCGCACCCAGCGAGTGTGGGATTACTTCACGAAAAAATTTCTCCCCGCCTGGGCGAAGGAGCATCCCCAGGAAACCCTTCGCGTTTGGTCCGCCGCGGCTTCTTCCGGCGAAGAGGCTTACAGCGTCGCTATCAGCTGCGAAGAGTTTCGGAAGAGCGTACCAGGCTTTACCTACGAGATCGTCGGAACCGACATCGACACCGAAGTGCTGAAGATCGCCGAAAAGGCCGGATATTGCGGCCGCTCCATCAATGCCCTTCGGGCGGGCAATCCGGCGCTTTTCGAAAAGTACTTTCTTCCCGAGGGCGACGGATTCCGGGTCGCCGATCTCGCGCGAAGGAAGGTAAGCTTCTTGCCGCATAATCTTTTCAAGCCTTTTTCGAGGCATGATCTTTTCGACGTGACCTTTCTCCGGAACGTGCTGATTTATTTTGAAAAGCAGGACCAGGAGGAGGTCATTCGCCTCGTCAGCCGCGCTTCGAAGGATAAAGGTCTTCTGCTGATCGGTGAGTCGGAATCTTTGGGTAGCCTGAAAACTCCTTTTAAGTTCAAGGAGCCGCTCGTTTACGAGAATGTGAGGGACGGGGTGACTCAAAGTGACCGAGCGGCCTGAACTCCACGTCAAAATCGGCGAGATCAAGATCGGTCGAAGCCCGGAGCTCCTGAAGGCGACCCTCGGCTCCTGTGTCGGGATCGCGTTTTCATGGAAGAAGAAAGGTCTTTTCGGCCTCGCGCACTGCCTGCTGCCCAGCGCCCCGGGAAAATGCACGGAACTCGGCGCGAAATACGTCGATCAGGCGATTCAATCGCTTCTGATCATGATGAAGGTTTCGCCCGCCGATTATGATCAGCTCGAGGTTCATCTGGCCGGCGGCGGGAATATGATGAAGCAGCTGGTCGTCCGAAACTCGCACCACGTGGGCCTGCAAAACGTCGATGCCGCGAGGAAAATGCTCGATGGGCTTGGCCTTAAAATCAAGGCCGCCGACACGCAAGGCGATGCCGCCCGCCAAATCATCGTGGATTGCGCCAGCGGCGGGGTCGAATTCAAGAAAATACGGCTCGAATGACGGATTTTGTTTTATTTTTGTTAGAACCCTGACGCCGATTTGAAAATCTCCGTGCATCGCCTAGGATGGATTCAATGAATCAGACATTGAATGCATTGGGTCAAGAGCGAGTTTTTCCCGAACTGGACCGGAGCTTCCGCGCCAAGGTTCAAATCGAAATGAAAGTGGGCGGTCTGACCGTCAAGACGATCAATCAGGTGAGCGAGCTCGTTCAAGCCTTGGCGCTGCGATACGAGGTCTTTCAAGCCGAGGTTGTCGGCAGTGGCACGGGCGCGGGCCTCGACTTCGATCAGTTCGACGCGAATGCCGATCATATCGCGATTTTTAACGAGGCCTCCGGCTCGATGATCGCGACTTGCCGCCTGAATTCCTCGCTTTTCGCGCGGAAATTTTACTCCGAACAGGAGTTCGATTGCCAAGCGTTGATCGCCATGCCGGAAGCGAAGCTTGAGATCGGCCGCGTCTGCGTCCGCCGCGAGTTTCGGAAAAGCGCGGTGATCCTCATTCTTTGGCGCGCTATCGCGGAGTACATGTCAAAGACGGGTAGCGAGGTCTTGTTCGGCTGCGGGTCGGTTCAAACTCAAGATCCACGTGAAGCCTCCATCCTGTACCGATACCTGGAGCGCGAAGGAAAGGTGCGGACCGATAAGGGGGTTCGCCCGACCGATGAATACCGCTTCCGGGAGTTTGAGACCCTCCTTTCGCGCGATCAAGGCTCCGTGTTGACCTCGGAAGAGACGCTGATGGCGCAAGCGCTGCTTCCGTCGCTTTGCAAAAGTTATTTCGATATCGGATGCTATGCCGCCGGCTTGCCCGCGATCGATCGCGACTTCAAATGCATTGACTTCCTCACCGTTCTTGAAACAAAAGTGATGGATCCGAGACTACGCAGAAGGATGTTTGGAGGCTGAACACCGTGTCCACCCGAGCCGCTACCGCATTTTTCAAAACCGCGCTTTACGCCAGCTTGCTGGTCACGAGAGATCAAGCGCTCATATCGCGCTACAAGCCAAAGTGGGCCGCCGATGTTTTGAAAACGCTGGGCTTCGAGCTGACGGTCAACGGCAGCCCGCCGCTCGACGGGGCCTGCATCCTGGTGGGCAATCACGTAAGCTATCTCGACATTCCGGTGGTCATGGCGTCGGAAGCCGCGGCGGTTTTCATCGCGAAGGACGATTTGCTCAAATGGCCATTGATCGGCGTGGGCGCGAAGGGAATCGGTACCATTTTCGTCAGCCGGAAAAGCGGCGCGGATCGTTCCGCCGCTCGCGAAGCGGTCGCCGAGCGCTTAAGCCAACCCGGCGGCGACAAAGTGGTGGTCTTTCCTTCCGGAACGACGACGCTCGACGAATCGAAACCCTGGAAACGCGGGATTTTCGAAATCGCGAAGGCGTCGAAAATCCCCGTGCAGCTTTTCCATATCCAATATCATCCGACGCGCGAGTCAGCCTATATTGACGACGACAATCTCTTGGTCCAGATGTCCGGCTTGTCCAAGGTGAAGAACAAGACCGCGACGCTCACTTGGTTGGATCGGTACGACGAGATCGACGATCCGGCGGTCTTCGCCGAGTCGCTTCGGCACAAGGTGCGGGCGCGCCTCATTCCAGAATCAGCTTGCTCGCCTTAAGTGCCGCCACCAACGACCGCGCGGCGTTCTTCGCGCTGTCGGGATCGTCCGGATAATCAATTTCCCTGTAAAATTGGGTGAGGCGATTTACCTTGTTAATGAAAAGCTCCTCCGTCTCCAGGATATGAAGATGCGCGAGGAAAAGCAGGCCATAGCCTCTTTGCACGTGGGAAACGGAGCTTTTGTCAAAGCGCCAATGATTTTTGGAAAAGTCGAAATAGACGGGAAGAAACGAGCCGAAGAATTCGCGCTGCCTGCCGGCGCTTTTCAAAACGTCACCGATTCGTTTCAGTCCGGCGGCGCGGATGGCACGCAGAAGGTAATCGGGGTAAAACGCGCTTTCAGTGAGCGGGGCGTTAAGAAATTCGGAAATTTCCAAATCAAGTTTGGAGATTTCATCCCTTCCTAAAATCGACAGCAGCGAAAGGCTGTCGAGTTCCACCTTTTCTTCCGCGAGATCCGCGCGATTCAGTCTGGACTCGTAATGCTTGAGATCGGCGCGGATCGAGTCGAACTCCCTATCCGCAACCTCCAAAAGGCTCGCGATCTGACTGAAGCGCCTCCGGAACTCGCTTGGAAGCTGTTCCGTCGCTTTGTAGCCGAGGTCATGTTCGATCTCGGCCCAGGCGTGTTGCAATATCGTCCTGATCTGCACTTCAAACCGCACATGCCTTTCAAGCTGTGGGACTTTTTCCCGGATATCCTTGGGCAAAGAGCAGACGTAATGAAGCGATCTATAGCCGAACTTCTGAAGATCCTCGTGATGAAGCTTGTTGACCGACTTCGCGTAATCCACGTCAAAGGTGCTTTCAATCAGCCTGGCTACGCTGGAAATCAGGTCCTCGGAATAGGTGATGACACGAAAGGCGAGCAGGTCCGTCACGTCGAGCAGGTGCTGGTAGTTGCGATCCGGCCTTGCGAGCTTTTTTTCCAGGCTGGCCGGCGTCTTCACTCGGCCGTTCAGCGAGTGAATGACGATTCCCTCGCCGTCGACAAGCCGCTGAAGCTTTTCTTCCAAGAGCTCCCTTAATTGAGTGAGATGGGGGAAGAAGTGGTTTTGGTATTCTTCGATGCTCACGATCTATCTCCGTGTCCTGGTGCTTATCAAATTTCTTGGGATCATGCTTTAAGATGAATCAGATCCAGATGGCTCTCCCCTGAGCGTGTCGGGTTTGAGGCCCGACATTGGAGAGCAGGAAGGGATTCGGCCCTAGCAGCAGGGTCGGATTTAGGACACGCCGCTGGATGGTGTTGCCCTCAGACCTCGCGATTGTCGGAAATAAACCCTACGCACGAAAAGGGCCGCTCGACTCGACTGGGGGAGTCGCCCTCCGCCTCCTTCGCGTCACGCTCAGTCGTCTCCGGGCCGGACAATTTCCTAAATCAGGCCTCCCTGCCTGATTTGCCTCGCCGGACGCTCCTTAAGGTCGCGTCCGCCGCGGCCGGAAATTCTCGTTCGACTCCCCTCGGCTGCACTATTTGAAATACAAATAAAAAAGAGCCGCTAACCTGCGGTCAGCGACTCTTTTTTATTATTGGCATTTGAAAATGGTGGAGCTGAGGGGAGTCGAACCCCTGACCTTTGCATTGCGAACGCAACGCTCTACCAACTGAGCTACAGCCCCATGAGATACCGTTTAATCCAAACTATGCTAATAAACAAGATATGCAAGAAGTTCGGGATCTGGCCATCGTTCTCCGATCGATTCCCTTCGAGGAGAGGCATCGGATCGTCACCGCGCTGACCGAGCACCATGGGCTTGTTTCCGCCATGGCGCGAAATGCGGTCCAGTCCCGGCGCTTTGGCGGGGCGCTCGAGCCGTTCGCGGCGAGCGAATGGCATTTCGTCCAAAAGCCGAACGCCGAGCTGGTGCGCCTGGAGCAAGCCCATATTCGCCGTTCTTTCGAGGGCTTCCGGGGGAATTTTGACCGGCTTGCACTCGCCAGTCTCCTCAATGAGATCGTTCTTCGGGTCGCTCCCAGCATCGAGAACAGCGGTGACCTGTTCAGGGTCCATTCGAACGCTTTAGCCTGGCTTGAAGAGGGGACCGGAATCGAAATCGCCCTGCTCAACGGCTATATCGGAAAAATTTTGCAGTGGAGCGGAAACCAGCCCTTGCTCGCCTCGTGCATGGAATGCCAGCGCCCCTTGGGAGAGCTCCCGCCCGAGGCGGCCCTGGTCGGCATGGTGGCCGATGCGGGCTGGATTTGTCCGAATTGCCGTTCGCAAGGAACCCGGCATGTCCGTGAGCGCCAGGGCCAGAGCTTCGAGCATTCCGTTTTGAAGATCAGCGCGCTCGTGATCGCCGATTTTTATACGAGCCTCGGGACGCCGATCCGTCAGGTGCCCCAGCTCGCACGGGCTTCAAAAGAGGAGCACATCGAGCTTTTTCGCTTCCTGCAAGGGCTTCTCGCCTATCATTTGCCGAGTTTTGAGCCCTCGACGCTTAAGAGCCTGCGATTTCTAGCGCTTTAGTGTCTTGTTCCAAAATCCAGTTCGCGGCTTCGACCAGGGACGCCGCGACGAAGGCGGCCCCGGTTTCGCGTGATTTTATGCCCTCGCCCGTGCGAACCAGCAGGGTGCCTTTGCAGCCGGCTCGGATTCCGGCTTGGATGTCGGACGTCTTATCGCCGATCATGTAGGACTTCTTCAAATCGACGTCGAGCGCTTCGGCCGCGTTCAGAATCAGCTTGGGTTGGGGCTTACGGCAATCGCAGCCGTCCTCAGGGTGATGGAGGCAGAGCTCGTAGCGATCGATGCGGGTGCCGTGGGTTTCCAGGATCCGATCGAGCTTGGCGTGGATATGAGCGAGCGCTCCTTCGGGGATCAGGCCCCGGCCCACTCCGCTTTGGTTGGAAACCACGACGAGCAAATAACCCGCGGCGTGAAGTTTCCCCAGGGCCTTGTCCACTCCCGGAAAAAGCCGCAACTGCTCGGGATCGGAAAGATAGCCCGGATCTTCGTTGATCGTGCCGTCGCGGTCGAGAAAGACCGCGCGGCGCATGGTTTTGCTTCGTGCCCGCTTCTGCTCCCATTTCCACGCAGAACCGATGATTTCGGGAAGTTTGCTGAACTGAGGGCGGAATCCGAGTGTTTTTTGGGCGAGCGAAGAATCCGCGACGAGCCTGGGCGGATCGCCGGGCCGGCGTTCGCGCATTTGCCGGACGATCTTTTTTTCGACGACCTTTTCGCATTGGTCGACGACTTCGAGAACCGAAAAGCCGTTTTCACTGCCCAAATTAAAGGCCTCGAAGCTGCCTTTCTCCGGATTGGCGTCACGTGCGGCGAGGATTCGTTTGAGGGCGGCCTCGTGGGCCGCGGCCAGGTCCCAAACATGGATGTAATCGCGAACACAGGTGCCATCCGGCGTCGGGTAGTCGCTTCCAAAGATCTCGGCGGGACGGTTTTCGGCCACGCTTTTGAGGATGCGGGGGATCAAATGGCTTTCGGGCTCGTGCCATTCTCCGACCCGTTGGCCGGGTTCGGCGCCGGCGGCGTTGAAGTAGCGGAGAGCGACCGAACGCAGGCCGCGAGCGGCCATCTCGGCGAGCATTTTCTCGACTTCAAGCTTGGTTTCGCCATAAGGGTTTTTGGGTTTTTTGGGCAAATCCTCGGTGATCCGGTCCACGCTGGGATCGCCGAAGATCGCGGCGGTCGATGAAAAGATAAAATCCCTGACTCCGGCCTCGAGCATCGTTTCGAGGAGCTGTCGGGTCTGCTGGACGTTGTTTTCGCGGTAAAGATCCGGTTTCGCGACACTTTCGGCGACCAGGGATTTGGCCGCGAAATGCATCACCCCGTTGAATTTTTCCCGTTTCAGCAGCTCGAGCACCGCTTTGTGGTCGCCAGCCCGGGCTTGGACAAATCCGTACCCCAGCACGGCCTCCCGATGCCCGGTCGACAGGTCGTCCAGAACCCAAACCTCGTGCCCTTGGTCCAAAAGCCAGGCACAAGTGGTACCCCCGACATATCCCGCACCGCCGACCACCAACAATTTCATGCTCCAAATCATAACACACTCGGCGCGTCAAACGCACGACCCGATTGCCTGGAGCGTCCTGGTTTGCTATCCCCTTGAGTCATGACTGATTCGATTGAAACCCCGAAGGGGCCGGCCCAGAACCTTCCAGTCCAGAACCTGAAAGACATGGCGGATCTCGTTTCGCTTTGTAAACGACGGGGCTTCGTTTTTCCCTCCAGCGAGATTTACGGCGGGATCAACGCCTGCTGGGATTACGGTCCTTTGGGAATCGAGCTCAAGCGCAACGTGAAAGAGCGCTGGTGGCGCAGCATGACCGATCGCGAGGACATCGAGGGACTCGATGCCGCGATTTTGATGCACCCGAAAGTCTGGGAAGCGTCGGGGCACGTTTCGGGTTTCGTCGATCCGCTGGTCGACTGCAAAAAATGTAAAGGCCGCTTCCGTGCCGACAAGCTCGACTTGGCTCAATGCGGGGAAAAGCCCAGCAAAAAACCGGGCGAAGGCCCGGATTGCCAGCTCACGGAAGCCCGCCAGTTCAATTTGATGTTCAAAACGCATATGGGCCCGCTCGAGGATTCGGCGGCCGTCGTTTACCTTCGCCCGGAGACCGCGCAAGGAATTTACGTCAACTTCCACAACGTGCAGCAATCCGCCCGCCAGAAAGTTCCGTTCGGCATCGCGCAAATCGGCAAAGCGTTCCGTAACGAAATCACGCCCGGCAATTTCATTTTCCGCACGCGTGAGTTCGAGCAGATGGAAATGCAGTTTTTCGTCAAGCCCGGCACCGACATGGAGTGGTTCGAGAAATGGAAGGAAATGCGCATTCAGTGGCATCTCGACAACGGGATCCGCAAAGAAAAGCTGCGCTTCCATCAGCATAAAGACGGCGAGCTCGCGCACTACGCGAAGGCCGCATTCGATATCGAATATGAGTTCCCGTTCGGATGGCAGGAGCTCGAGGGCATCCATAACCGCACGGACTTCGACCTCTCGCGCCACCAGCAGTTCAGCGGCAAAAAGCTCGAGTACTTCGATGAACAGGCGAAAGAGCGCTATCTGCCTTACATTGTCGAAACGTCAGCGGGCTGCGATCGCACTTTGCTGGTCGCCTTGGCGGACGCCTATCGTTTCGACGGCGACCGCACCTGGCTCGCGCTTCATCCGTCGTTCGCTCCGTACAAAGTCGGCGTTTTCCCATTGATGAAAAAGCCGGAACTCGTCGAGTATACAGAGAAGGTTCTGGGCGAAGTTAAAACCAAATTCCGCGCGACCACCGACGACGCGGGATCTATCGGCAAACGCTACCGCCGACAAGACGAAATCGGTACACCCTTCGGAGTCACGATCGATTATGACACTCTCTCCAACCACACCGTCACCATCCGCCACCGCGACACCATGGTCCAAGAAAGGATCAGTGTTGAAAACCTCGTTCGCTACATCGAAGACCAGTTCAAAAACTGGAACCGTGTCTAAGTTCGTCTACAGCTTCGGCGGCGGCGTAGCGGATGGCCAGGAGACGCAGCGCGATCTCCTGGGGGGAAAGGGCGCCAATCTCCACGGCATGACCAAGCTGGGTCTTCCCGTGCCTCCGGGTTTCACCATTTCGACCGATATCTGCACGCACTTCTACGCGAATCGCAACACCTATCCCAAGGCCTTGGATGCCCAGGTTCGCAAGGCCTTGGCGCGAGTCGAACAGCAGATGGGTCGAAAATTCGGCAACCGCAAAAATCCGCTTCTGGTTTCGGTCCGCTCGGGCGCGCGCGCCTCGATGCCCGGAATGATGGATACGATTTTGAATCTCGGTTTGAACGACGAAACCATTCAGGGCCTGATCGACGGTTCCAAAGACGCGCGTTTCGCCTATGACAGCTATCGGCGTTTCATCACCATGTACTCCGACGTGGTTTTGGGCATTCACGCCAATCATTTCGAAGCCGCGCTCGAAGACTTGAAACACGTCGCCGGCGTCCATAACGATACGGAACTGACGGCCGAGCAGCTCGAAGGACTGGTCAAAACGTTCAAGCAGATCGTGCGCGCCAACGGCAAGCAGTTTCCGGAAGATCCGTGGGAGCAGCTCTGGGGGGCGGTCGGCGCGGTTTTCGGTTCTTGGATGAGCCCGCGCGCGATCACGTACCGCAAGCTCAACGCGATTCCCGAAAGCTGGGGCACCGCGGTCAATGTTCAATCCATGGTTTTCGGAAACATGGGCGATGATTGCGCGACGGGTGTCGCCTTCACGCGCGATCCTTCGACGGGCGAGAATAAGTTTTTCGGTGAATTCTTGATCAATGCCCAAGGTGAAGACGTGGTCGCCGGCATTCGTACGCCTCAGCCGATCAACGAGGCCTCGCGGCACCCGGGCGCTGAAGAGCTCCCGACGCTCGAACATGTCATGCCCAAGGCCTATAAGCAGCTGGTCGCCGTTTATCGCAGGCTCGAAAAGCATTACCGTGACATGCAGGACATCGAATTCACGATCGAACGCGGCAAGCTTTACATGCTGCAGACCCGAAACGGAAAGCGTACCGCTACCGCCGCGCTTCGTATCGCGGTCGACATGGTCCGCGAAAAGCTCATCACCAAGGACGAAGCGATTCTTCGCATTAATCCGGAACAGCTCGACCAGTTGCTCCATCCGACGCTCGATCCTTCGGCGCAAAAGACGGTGATCGCGAAAGGCTTGCCGGCATCGCCGGGCGCGGCGACCGGCCAGATCGTTTTCGATCCGGACACCGCTGAAAAGTGGGCAAACGAGTTCAAGCGCAAGGTCATCCTGGTCCGTCTTGAAACCTCGCCCGAAGACATCGGCGGCATGGCGGTCGCGCAGGGCATTCTTACCGCTCGTGGTGGCATGACCTCCCACGCGGCGGTTGTCGCGCGCGGAATGGGCAAGTGCTGTGTTTCGGGCTGCGCCGCGATCAAGGTCAGTTACGAGCGCCGCGAGTTCCACATCGGCAACCGGATTTTCAAGGAAGGCGATTTCATAACTCTCGACGGCAGCAGCGGCGAGGTGATCGAAGGCCAGATTCCCACGATCACCCCGACGGTGAACAAGGATTTTCGCGAACTGATGAAGTGGGTCGATCTCGCGCGAACGATCGGAGTCCGCACGAACGCCGACACCCCGCTCGACGCGAAAACCGCCCGTGGTTTCGGCGCCGAAGGCATCGGCCTTTGCCGTACCGAGCACATGTTCTTCGAGGCCGACCGCATCGATGCGGTCCGTGAAATGATCCTGGCCGACACGGCCGATGGCCGCAGCCGCGCGCTCGCCAAGATCCTTCCGATGCAAAAAGGCGATTTCAAGGGTATTTTCCGCGAAATGAAGGGTTTGCCGGTTACCATTCGGTTGCTCGATCCCCCGCTGCATGAGTTCATCCCTCATTCGGACGCCGAACTACATTCCCTGGCCAAGAAGATCGACGTTCCTTTCGAGCGCTTGAAGCGCAAGGCCGAAAGCCTGCACGAAATGAATCCGATGCTCGGCCATCGCGGTTGCCGTCTTGGCGTCAGCTATCCGGAGATCTATCGCACGCAGGTGCGCGCGATCATGGAAGCGGCTTGCGAGCTTGCCCGCGACGAGAAATTCAAGATCGTACCGGAGATCATGATTCCGCTCGTCGGCGATTGGCGCGAGCTGAAGTTCGTCGGCGATTACTGCATTGAAGAGGCCGATGCGGTATTGGCTCGTTTCAAAAAAGAAGGGGTCAACGTCAAGTCGATCTCTTATTTGATCGGAACCATGATCGAGCTTCCGCGCGCCGCGCTGACCTCGAACGAAATCGCGCGTTATGCGCAGTTTTTCAGCTTCGGCACGAACGATCTCACGCAGACGGCGTACGGTCTATCGCGCGATGATTCGGGCATGTTCCTCAAGGATTACATGGATGCCAAGATCTACGAGCGCGACCCGTTCGCCTCGCTCGACCAGACTGGCGTGGGTCGCCTGATGCAGATCTCGATTCAAGACGGTCGCGCCACGCGTCCTGATTTGAAGGTCGGAATCTGCGGCGAGCACGGCGGCGATCCGTCGTCGGTTGAGTTCTGCTATCGCGCCGGGCTCGATTACGTGAGCTGCTCTCCGTACCGGGTCCCGATCGCCCGCCTCGCGGCGGCGCAAGCCGCGATCCGCGGGCGCAAAGAAAAATCGCCGGGGAAGAAATCCCCGGCGAAAAAGACGAAGCGCGCTAGCAGATAATCAATCGGACGAGACCAGGTTCGAGACCTCTTCCGGCGTCATCATGCTGTTCCCGGCCTGGTCGACTCGGCTTTGATCCGAAGTCGCGCTGGCTGCAGGCGCTTGCGGATGCCTGTAGGCATTGCCTTCATAGATCTTGGGGTTTTGGCTTGAGTCGGTCATCGCCATGGAGCTGTTGACGGGCACGAATTGGTTTTGGGCTTCGTAGCTGTCGATGCAAGCTAGCCGATGCTGCCGCTCCAAGCGGTGGCCTTTGAGCTTTTCTGGGCTCTCGTAGTTGTGGTTTTCGGCCCGGCCGACTTCATCGCCGATCAATGCTCCCACAATCACGCCGATCGGACCGCCGACCAGGCCAATCGCGCCGCCGATGCCGGCATCGACGAGCTCATTGTGGGCCGGGTTCGGCGAAACGAGGACTCCGTCGTATTCCGAAACCTGCGCGGTTTTGTTCGCGGCCAAGGCCAACGCAAGTTGCTGTCTTTTCCGCTTGAGCGGATTGCCGTCGAAATAGCTGGCTAAGCGCGCGAGCCAACCGCGGGGGTGGTGTTGAACGTTTTCGATGAATTCGTGGCAGGAATTCTCGGGATCCATGGTCCAGAGCGGATCCACGTGGGCGTTCAGGCTTTTGAACGACCGCACGGGCGACGGCGCGCTGAGCGGGGTAACGTCTTGATAGACGGGCTTGATCTGGGGTGCCGGCGTTCCGTAGCTGATTGTCTGTGCCGCGTCTCCCGCGGCCTGTTCATTCACGTAATTCGGACTGATGGGGACTGGAGCTGGAGCGCCACGGCTATAGGCCAATTTCGGGATGCTTACCGTGACCATGGCAAGAATGAGAGAAGAAGAGATAAAGCGAGTCGGTCCGTGGTTTGGTTTCATGATCAAAACTCAATGCAACCAAAGGGCCAGCTAAGCGTATGCTTGATATTAATGGAACTGTCAAATCGGACACAGGTGCTACGACCGAACAATCCTTAGACACCTGTAATGTATTCTATCTGTGCAGTCTTGGTCGCGCTCCGGGGTGGGCTCCGCGGTGGTGTCGCGGAGCCCGATCTATTTTCCGGATTGGCGTTCAGAGTCGATTAGCCGAGAAGCTTCAAGGCCATCATGTTGTTCTGATTCGCCTGACTGAGAACCGAAACACCCGCTTGTGAGAGGATGTTGTTCTTGGTCAGCTCGGCGGTCTCGGACGCCATGTCGACGTCGTAGATTCGGCTACGAGCGCTTGACATGTTTTCGTCATAGATCGTCATGCTGTTCACGCTGGATTGAAAGCGGTTCTGCAAAGCGCCGAGTTCCGCGCGGTTGCCGGACAGAACGCGAATCGCTTCGTCGACCTTGTCCAGGTTGCTGCGCGAGGTTTCCTTGTCGCTCGTCGAAATGCCGCTCAGGCCCATATGGTCGAGAGTGACGTTCGTCTTCGCCGTTTCGTATTTGAAACGGTCGAGTTCCGGAGAGTTGTGCAAGCCGACTTGGATTTCGAGGGCGTCGCCTTCGCCGTTCAAGAGATGGTGGCCGTTGAACTCGGTTGAGTTCGCGATACGATCCACTTCTTGCTTGAGCTGTTGAACTTCCTTGTCGATGAAGCCGCGTTCGGTATTGGATACCGTGTCGGAAGCCGCTTGGGTCGACAGTTCGCGGAAGCGGATCAAGATATTTCCGACTTCGTTCATTGCCCCTTCAGCGGTTTGAATCATCGAGATACCGTCGTTCGCGTTCCGGATGTCCTGGCGGACGGAGCGAATCGATGCTCTCATTTTTTCGGAAATCGCCAGACCGGCGGCGTCGTCGGCAGCGCGGTTAATGCGCGAGCCGGAAGCCAACTTCTCGAGCGAATTCTTTTGAGCTAAGCTGTTGATGCCCAAATTTCTCTGGGCAGCAAGTGACTGAGTATTAGTTGCGATACGAAGACCCATAATTCCTCCTGGTTACACCAATCCAAATAATAGACCCAATGAGTCAAGTAATAGATCGCAGAACACTGCACCCTTGCGATCTATCTGCTACTGGAACCCTTCCAGTAGTTCAACTCATTCACTGATCAGATCGGTCGGGTACTAAAGAACTTTAGACTATTTTAGTCAGGAAATAATGTCTGATTTTTGACGCAAAAGTGGCTCAAAAAAGGCCTCAAAACCAAAAAGAAAAAGATGAATGCGATGCATTATAAATTTCCAAACCGTGCGAGAAAATCTTTGGCTCAAATCGAAGCTTCACCCATACTTGAATTATGAAAACTCAATTTTTCGTCTCGACCCACCCAGGCAAGGTCAGGCAGCAAAATGAGGATGTTCATCTTGAAGATGCCGAACTCGGTCTTTATGCCGTAGCGGACGGCGTGACCCATCCTCGGGGCCGGCAAGTCGCCGAATGGGCATGTGAGGAAGTGAAAAAATATTTGCGCACGAATCGCGCCGTGATCGATCGCCACGCTCAGGCGACAACGGCGGCTCATCGGCAGGAGCTCGCGGGGCTGGTCAGGCAAGCGTTGGAGCACACTTCGTCGGTGGTTTACGAAAAAACGAAAGACGAATCCGATACTGCCGGAGTGTTCGCGGCGCTCGCCGTGGTTTTGATCTCTCGCAGTTTCGCTTTCATCGCTCACGCGGGCGATGCTCGCGTCTACAGCGTGCGGGAAGGGGCTTTTCATCCGCTCACCCGCGACCATACTTATCTCGCTTCGATGCTTGCCGAAGGTAAAGCCTTCGCGGATGCGCGCAAAGTCGCTTACGCGTCGAATTTGTTCGCCGCGATCGGGCATCAACCGGTTACGAAGGCGACCCTATATGTCCGTGAGCTTGCGCCGGGTGAAAGACTGCTGATCTGCTCGGACGGCCTTTCGGATTATTTCGGAGAAGGGGTCATCACTTCCCCGATCGCGAACGCCAAGTCAAAGGACATCCCCAAGCTTCTTGAAGAGTTCGCGCTTTCGCACGGCGGGCGGGACAACGTCACCGCGCTTTTGCTCGATATTGACGGCGATTCCGTTCTCCCCGAAAAAAATCGCGTCTCGCCCAATGTGCTCGTCAAGTTGAGGGCCATTCGCGCGCTTCGCATTTTCCAGCATCTTGATGACGATCAACTCGTCGGTCTTTTGAGCTTTGGCGATACCCGTAACTACGCCGAAGGCGATATCCTGATTCGTAAAGGCGTGCTCATCGAGGAGATGTACATCGTGGTGAACGGGGAGATTTCGGTCGATGTCGGCCAGGGCGCCTACGTGGTGGAAGGCAAGGGCGCTATCTTGGGTGAAATGTCTTTGTTTGATGGCGGGCTTCCTTCCGCAACCGTCACGGCAACCAAACCCACGATCGTTCTGGTGTTTTCGAGAGAGGCACTATTCTCTTTCATGAGGGAAAACATTGGGTTTGCCGCTCGATTCGAGCTTGGGGTTCTTCAGGCGGTAATTCATCGGCTTCGTCAGCGAACCGAGCCCGACGAAGAAAGCCGTGTCTTAGAAAATTACGGAATGGTTTCGATTTTCTAAAAGATCTCGCTAGTTGAGAGACTTCAGTGTCTGTCTAAATGTTGCATATTGCGGCGCGTTACCAACTTCGATAGGATGAATTTATCGGAGGTAAGATGAGTAGAACGTCGAAATACCCAAAAGGACGCGCACTTCGTCTGGCGCTTCACATTGAACAGCTGGAGACCGGTCCTCCACGCAACCTTTAGCGTGAGCAAAACCGCGTAGTCGAAACTGGTCGTAAGGCCAGGAGTAGCAAGAGCTCTGCGGCGCTCACGGACTGCCGGATTCCTGTTAGGCCAACAGGAACAGCGACAGCCAAATTCCTCAAAATTAAATAGTTTCCTATATCCCCGGACAGGGCAAATTTGTCGGGAGGCATGATTGAATCGCCAGGACTGAAATCAATCAGCTGGCGAAGCCTTGGAAGGGGCACGACTAACGACCATAAGTGGTTGTTTTCTTTGAAAGAAAAGGAAATGGGCCCGATGATGGCTGATCCCCATCTCGGGCCCTTGCCTTTTCGGAGCGCCTTGTTAGAGTGATTTCCCAATGCGCGTAAAACGACTAGAAATCCAAGGCTTCAAATCATTTAAAGACAAAACCATTATCCATTTTGATCACGGAATTACCGGGATCGTCGGACCCAATGGATGCGGTAAATCCAACATCGTTGATGCCTTTTTCTGGGTCATGGGCGAGCAATCTTACAAGCACATGCGTGGAAACGGATCCGATGATCTGATTTTCAACGGCAGTTCGAGATATTCCCCGCTCGGAATGGCTGAGGCCACTCTCGTTCTCGAGACCGAGGTGCCGGACACGGAAGATGGACCGGCCGGCGCGACCGTTCAGGATGTTCCCGCTCCGCTTCGCACGCGCGAAATTTCCGTCACCCGCCGGCTTTATCGCGGCGGCGAAGGCGAGTACTTCGTCAACGGCGTCTCCGCGCGACTCAAAGACATTCAAGAGCTCTTCATGGATACCGGTGTCGGTGCGAAGGGCTATTCGGTCATCGAACAGGGACAGATCGGCAAGATCGTGAACGCGAAGCCGGAAGAGCGCCGCCTTCTGATCGAGGAAGCCGCCGGTATCGCCAAATACAAGGCCCGCAAAAAAGAATCGCTCCGCAAGGTCGAGGCGACTGAAGCCAATCTCGCTCGTTTGACCGACGTCATCCAGGAAATCGAGCGCAATGTCGGATCGCTCGAGCGTCAGGCCCAGAAAGCCCGTCAGTACAAAAAGTACAAAGACGAGTTGCTCGACAAGGAGATGACCTGGGGCCGCCGTAAGATTCAGGTTCTTCGGCAAAAGCTTGAAGCGCTTCGCAAACAAAAAGAAGCGCTCGATCAGGAGCTGGTCGGGCTGCGCGCCGAGCTTCAGGTAGCTGAAAACACGATCGAGATCGAGCGCGTCGAGCAAGTGACCGATGCGAAGGACGCCGAGGAGCTGCAAAACAAGGTGCAGGTGCTTTCGGATTCGTTGACCCGCGAGAAGAGCGAGCTTGATCTTTCCCGCCGCCGCCGAAGCGACCTTCATCAACAGCTCGAAGCTCTTGATGCCGAGAAGAGCGAGCTTTTGGTTTCGATCGAAACCGAACGCGCTCGCCTTGCCGAGCGCGAAACGGAAAACTCCGAATCGGAATCCGTGTATTCCCAGGCTGCCGCGCAAGCCTGTGAGATGGATGACCGCGTGCACGGGGTGCGTGCGGAGGCCGAGACGCTTCGCCGCGAGCTCGATGCCGCCAAGCGCGAGCTGATGGCGGGAATCCAGAATTCCGCCAATTTGAATTCCCGCGCGGCATCGCTTTTGGGGCGCGCGGAAAGCGCGCAAGCGCAGATTTTGCGCGTTGAGCAGCAGATTGAGGATCAAAACGAAAAAATCCGTTCGACCACCGAAGAGCTGAGCGTTGCAAGATCCTCGATGGAAGAAAAGAAAATCCGTCTCGAAACGCTAAAGACGGAAAAGAAGACGCGCGAAACCTCCCTTCGCGAGCAGGAGCAGAATTTGCGCCGTCTCGAGCGCGAGCGGGATGAGTCCCTGCGCGCCCTTACGCAGCTGAAATCCCGGCTGCAAAGCCTTGAGGAATTGTCGGCCGCCCACGAAGGTTTCGGCGATGGCCCGCGTGCCGCTCTCGAGTGGGCACGCGAGCACGGCAAACAGGGCGAGTTTTTCTCGCTGGCTGAAGCGCTCGAAGTGACTCCTGGCTACGAATCGGCGCTTGAAGGCTGGTTGGAAAACCGGCTCGAAAGCCTGATCAGCTTGACGGGTGATGCCGCTTTGCAAGCCATCAACCAGGTGCGCTCCGATCGCCAGGGCCGAGTTGCGATTCAGGCCCTGGATGCCACGATTTCCCGCTCCGATGAAGCGGCGCCTTTGAGCGCGCAAGCGGTGACGAGCGCGTTGCGCGATGCCGGCTTTGAGGTTTTGGGCGAGCTTTCGTCCTTGGTTAAGATCAACGGCTCGATCGAGGCCGGGGCGCGCAAGCGCGCGGCCGAAACCATCTCGCGCGTTCTCGTGGTTCAGGATCTCGCGCCGCTTTCGGGCTTTTTGGCCAATAACGGCGCATCCCGGATCGCCCAGTGGTCTCTCGTCAGCATGGACGGCAGCGCGTTGGGCGCGGATGGAACGCTCCGGGGCGGAAATGTCGCCGTCGACGGCGGCGCAAGCCTGGTTCGCCGCAAGAACATGATCAGCGAGATCGCCGCTCAGGTCGCGACTTCGGAATCGAAGCATGCCGAAACCGAATCCGTGGTCGTCGAGGCTCGCACCGGCATCGAAACGCATCGCGCCGCTTTGCAGGCACTGAGCGCCGAGCTTCAAACGATCGAGGTCGAAAGCGCGGCTCTTGAGCGGGACGTGCACCAGATGGACCGCGCCTTTCGCGAAGACGAGCGGAGAATGAGCGAGTTCGGGTGCGAACTCGAGCGTTTGCGCGAAGAAGCCGAGCGCGCGGCGCTGGAACGCTCGGCGATCGAAGACGATCTTGCTTCGTTCACTCATGCGCGCGCGCAGCTCGAGGCGCGCATCGAAGCCGGCGAAAAAGCTTCGAGCATGAAGCTGGAAGAGCTCCGCGCCCTTGAAGAGGAACTGAGCGCCCTGAAAGTGGCGGAAGCCCAGGTGCGCGAGCGTTCGTCCAGCCTGGCTCGCGAGCTTGAGGCCGGTCGCGCCTTGATTCGCGACCGTGAGCGACGACTGAACGAAATCAATCGCACGACCGAGCGCGCGAGCGGCGAGCGCGAGCAGTTCTCGGGCGATGAATCGGGTTCCTTGGCGAAGATCGAAACTCTGTCGATCGAGCTCGCGAATACGAAAGACCGCCTTTCGGCGGTTCGCGATCGCATCGAGCAGACTAGCGCGAAGACCAGCGCGACGCTCGAGCGCATCAAAGCGCTTCATAAGAACGGCGATCAGAAAAACTCCGAGTCGAGCCAGCTCGCGCTCGAGCTCGAGAAGGTCTCCATGGAAGCCGATCATCTCGTCCAGAATCTGGAAGAGAAGTACGGCCCGGGCTGCCTTGAGAAGCCGGTGACCTCTCCGATCCAGGAAGAGATGACCGAGCCGGTCGTGACGGCCGAGATGTCGGCCGAGGAAGAAGCGGCGCTGGGCGAGGACGTCGAGCGCCTGCGCGACCGCATCCGGCGCTTGGGCGAAGTGAACATGTCCTCCATCGAGGAGTTCGAAGAGGCCAAAAAGCGCCACGATTATCTTCAGACCGAGAAGCAGGATCTCGAAGTCTCGATCGAGAACCTCAACGAGGCGATCGAGCACATCAATCGCACCTCGGAAGAACGCTTCCGCAAAGCGTTTGAGGCGATCGCGGACCGCTTCGAGCGGTTGTTCCCGATCATCTTCGGCGGCGGCCAGGCGAAGCTCTCGCTGGTGTATGCTGAAGGCGTGACCGACATTCTCGAGGCGGGAGTCGATATTCTGGCTCAGCCTCCGGGCAAAAAGATCGTGAACATCGGGTTGCTTTCCGGCGGCGAGAAGGCCCTGACGGCCTGTTCGCTGATTTTCGCGATCTTCCTCGTGAAGCCATCGCCGTTCTGCGTGCTCGACGAAGTCGATGCTCCGCTCGACGACGCGAACATCGGCAAGTTCAACGCGCTTCTGCGTGAGATGTCGGTGAAGAGCCAGTTCATCCTCATCACGCACAACAAGAAGACGATGGAGCTGAACGACACTCTCTATGGCGTCACCATGGAAGAGCCCGGCGTTTCGAAAATGGTTTCAATCGAGCTTCACTGATGTTTTTAGCGAGAATTGTCATTCTGGGAGCGCTGCTGGCAGGCCCGGCCGGCGGGGTTTTTGCCGCTGTTCCGGCCCAAACGCAGGTCAAGCTTCCCGCGCTTCTTCAGGAAGTCGAGTCGAAGTACGCCCAGGCCCAGACGCTCACGGCGAATTTCCAAGAGACGACGACCAGCGCCGCCTTGAAGACCACAAAAAAAACGTCCGGCGCTCTGAGCTTCAAGCGTCCCGGAAAGGTTCGCTGGGAGACGTTGACTCCCGACAAGAACCTGCTGGTCGGCGATGGCACCACGTTTTGGTATTACACGCCTCCTTTTGACGAAGGTGACAACGGTCAATACTCCGAGCGCCCCGCCTCGAAAGTGCAGTCGCGGTTCGCTCAAACCCTTTTATCGGCCTCATTTTCGTCGAGCGATGCGACGCGAACGATGAAAATTCAGGTCAATGGCCCCAATCTCTTCACACTAATCCCGAAAAAAGGAACCGCGGGAACCGTGAAGAGAGCTACGATCGTCGTGGATCCGAAGAGCAAAACCATCACCGAAGTGGAGCTTCTTCACACCGATGGAAACCGCACCCGGATTGTTTTGTCGAATTTGGAGCTCGGCAAACCTTTGGACGAGAAGCTCTTTCACTTCACGCCGCCACCTCATACCGACAAAATCGAGGAATGACCAAACCAGGCAGCTCTCTTCATGAGAATAACCTCCCAGGGTTTCAACTCACGCTGTACCCGAGATGACTCCTCATCGTTCCAGGTAATGAGTGACTAACAAAGCCAGAAGAAGCAGAAACTTGGACAGAACGACGAGACGCCAGGTTTTCTGCTTTAGTTTTTCCAACCGGATCCGATAAGCATAATACTGGTTGGTATTATGTTTCATTCGGATCACCTCCTCTCCTATCTTACGAATGGGGAAGGAGGTAGTTCCCTCTACGCCTGCCTGGTTTGGCGGCGGTGAGGTTGCATAGACGATGCCCAAAAAATCAAGAAGTTACGATGGTATTGAAGCGAGTTTCGGACAAGGAGTCCTGATCTCAGGCCAGCGCACGCGCGATGCGCGCGATGCCTTCGCGCAGCTTTTCTTCGGCCACGGCGTAGCTGAAGCGCGCGAAGCCCGGCGCCCCGAAGGCCTCGCCCGGCACCAGGGCGACGTGCGCGTCGTTTAAGAGCCATTCGCAGATGGCCATCGTGTCTTTGAAGCGGCCCGTATTAGCCATAAAAGGGCGCAAATCTAGGAAAACGTAAAATGCGCCCTGAGGTTCGACAATGGGCAGGCCTTTGATTTTCTCAAACTCGGCGATGGCGGTCTTGCGGAGCGAATTCATCTCGGCGATTTCGGCGCGCATGAGCTCGCGGCCGCCGTTGATGGCGACGATCGAGGCGTCTTCGATGAACATCGGCAGGCAAGTGGATGAATGGCTTTGCAGGCTTCGCACGAGATTCATCACGGGTTGCGGTCCCGCGCCGTAGCCCACGCGCCAGCCGGTCATGCAGAAGCTCTTCGAGAAACCGTTGATGAGAATAAAGCGATCACGAAGGTCGGGGCAGATTTCCAGAAGCGATTTTTGCTCGATATCGAACGAGAGGTATTCGTAGATCTCGTCCGAAATCACCCACCAATCCTTCTTTGAGAGCCAGGCGCCGATCTCGCGCAGTTTGCCCTCGTTCAGAACGTAGCCGGAAGGATTGTTAGGCGAGTTGATCACGATCGCGACCGTCCGGGGGGTCGCGTATTTCTCGATTTCGGCGATGTCGAACGGATTGGCCGGAAAAGAGTCGGGTACCGGCACGATCACCGGCACGCCTCCCGCGGCGATGACCTGGTCGGCGTAGCTCACCCAAAATGGGGCGGGCAGCAAGACTTCGTCCCCGTCGTTGAGCAGCGTGAGCATGAGATGAAAAAGAATTTCCTTCGCTCCTATGCCGACGACGATTTGTTCGGGCGCGAATTTAAGGCGGTTCTCACGCTCGAGCTTCGTCGCGATCGCTTTCCGCAGTTCGGGTCCGCCGCCCGCCGCACCGTACTTGGTGCGTCCGGCGCGCATCGATTCGATCGCCTTGTCGACGACGATCTGCGGAGTGGGAAAATGAGGCTCGCCGACCGCGAAACTCAAAACCGGAAGCCCCTGTTTGATCATCGCGGTGGCCTTCGCGTTCAAGGTGATGGTGGGAGAGGCCTTCACGCCGAGGATTTTTTTCGAAAGAGGATGGGTCATTTCTTCTTTTTTCCTTTCGGTGCTTTCGGGATCCGCCCGGCGACGAGCGCCAGAAGCGCCATGCGGATGGTGACGCCGTTGGCGACCTGATCGAAGCAGCCGAAGCGCGGATCGGCATCGACTTCGGATGCGATCTCATCGAGGCGCGGCAGCGGGTGCAGGATCGAGAGCGAACGCCTCGCTCCCCGAAGCGTCTTGAGGTCGACCCGATATTCGTTTTTCACCTGCTCGTAATCGACGAGGTTCGGAAAGCGCTCTTTCTGGACGCGCGTGACATAGAGCACGTCCAAGTCTTGAATGGCAGAGCGAAGATCGGAGGTTTCAACCGCGTTGCAACCCAGAGTCTTCAGTTCCCGAAGAAGTTCTTCCGGGAGCTTCAAAGACGGATGGGAAATCAAAACGAATTCGGTTCCGTAGAGAGCGAGTACGCGGATCAAGGAATGGGCTGCTCGTCCGTATTTCAAATCTCCAAGAAGCCCCACTTTAAGTCCCTTGAGGCGTCGCTGGTTTTTTCGGATCGTGTAGAGATCGAGCATCGCCTGGGTCGGGTGTTCGTTCGCTCCGTCGCCCGCGTTGATCACCGGAACCGTCGATCCCTCGGAGAGCTCATGGACCGTAAAAGCGGTCGGATGTCTCATGGCGATGACGTCGGCAAAGCAGCTGACCACGCGGCCCATGTCCCGGAGCGATTCGCCTTTTTCCAGCGAGGAGGAATTGCCAATGACGTTAATGACATTGCCGCCCAGTCGGAGCATCGCGGTCTCAAACGACAGGCGGGTTCGGGTGCTGGGCTCGAAAAACAGGGTTCCCAGTACCAAGCCCTTCATGAGGTCGCTCGAGGTGCGACCCAAATTGATGGGCTCCAGCGAATCCGCCACTTCGAAAATCGTTTCGAGATCGCGGGCTTTGAAATCGCCGACAGAAAGAATATTGCGTGTGGTGAACCATTGAGTGAGCTGGGAAACGCCGGAGCGGGAGGTTTTTGCCACGATGGGTAATCCAAGTATCAGACGGGCTTAATGATTTCAAGAGGTTATAATTTATATTGCTATGCGTTATTTTTAGCTTGTTTGGTAAAGCCTCATATTATATTGAATCCCCCGATGAATCTCGATACCGCATAATCGGTACCGCAATATCAAAGGAGAAAAGCCAATGAACTCACGTAAAGCTCTATCCGCAGCCGCACTATTTTTCGTGAGTATGGCGGGCGGGGCTATCTCTCTGGTCAGTCATGCGGATGTTGTCATTCATCCGGGCGAGAGCATTTTCGTGAATACCCCGCAACAGGTGAGCTGCGGTGGCGGAGCCGGGTATCAGCCGACGAACGTCAGTGTCTGCGATTGCATGCCTGGTCCTAGTTTTGATTCTTTTGGCCAGGCAGTCGGCATAAACGGCAACGACCTGATCAGCCAGTGCCAAGCGATCAACCCGGCGGCAAATCCCTTCAACTGCAAGCAGTTCACTTTGCAGCCGGGGGCGCAGCTTGCGTGTGATTGCAAGCCAGGTCTGCACTTCAATTCCTTTGGTCAGGCGATCGGCCGGGACGGCGCGGATCTTCTTAAACAATGCAACGCTATTAATCCAGCGACCAAGCCGTTCAGTTGCGGAGTTCGCTGATTCTCCCTGCTGATTTGAATTGACGCACGATGCCGAAAAAGTTAGAAGTTCCGCCAAGGAAATTCCAAAATGCCCTCTTTTGACGTCTCCTCAGAAATCGATTGGCAAGAGCTCGATAACGCCGTGAACCAAGCCAGCAAGGAGCTTCAGCAGCGTTACGATTTCAAAGCCGTGAAAAGCGAGATCAAGCTCGACAAAAAAGAGAAGACGATCACGCTTTGGTGTTCGGAAGAAGCCAAGCTCGACGCCGTCAACGACATCTTTCAGAACAAGTGCATCAAGCGCGGCATTTCTTTGCTGTCCTTGGAGTACAAAGAACGCGAGGTCGCTTTCGGCGCGAGCGTCCGTCAGAAGGTTTTGATCCAGGCCGGCGTTTCCAAAGAAAAGGGAAAGGAAATCATCGCGGCTTTGAAAGATAGCAAGCTCAAGGTTCAGGCGCAGATCCAAGATGAGCAAGTGCGCGTGACCGGCAAGAGCCGGGATGATCTCCAATCGGCCATCGCGCTTCTGCGCGAAAAGCAGGACGCGCTCAAGGTCCCGATGCAATTCGGAAATTTCCGAGATTAATTAGGTGAAGTAAAAAATGAGTGAAGCACCGAAGTCCGCCGTCCATTTCGTGTCCTTAGGCTGCCCGAAGAACCTGGTCGATTCCCAGGTCATGCTGGGGTTGCTTGAAAAAGACCGCTATTCGATCAGCCAGAACGCCGAAGACGCCGATGTGATCATCGTCAACACCTGCTCGTTCATCCAGGCGTCGAAAGAGGAGTCGATCGAGACCATTCTCGACATGGCCCAGCTCAAAGAAACCGGGAAATGCAAAGTGCTCGTCGCCTCGGGCTGCCTGCCGCAGCGCTATTCGAAAGAGCTGGAGCGAGAGATGCCGGAGGTCGATCTTTTCATCGGCACCGGGCAATACCATCGCATCACCGAGCTTTTGAGCGAGCACGGAAAAGCGCGCGAAATCGGCGCGCCGATGCCCAAGCGCGTGTACATCGATCAGCCGGCGTTCATTCACACGGAAAAGGACCCGCGCATGCACACGGGGCCGAATTATACCGCGTTTTTGAAGATCTCCGAAGGCTGCAACCGCCGCTGCGCGTTTTGCATCATCCCCACGCTGCGCGGAAACGTGCGATCGCGCACGGTCGAGTCGTTGGTCGAGGAAGCGAAAACGATGGCCGCGCGCGGAGTGCGCGAGCTCAATCTCGTCGCCCAGGATCTGACCGAATACGGGATGGAGTGGAAGTACAAGGAGCGTCTCGAGACGCTGCTTCCGCAGCTCTGCCGGATCGAAGGCATCGAATGGATCCGCCTGCATTACGTCTACCCGGACCAGTTCTCGGACGAGCTCGTGGATATCGTCGCGCGCGAGCCAAAAATCGTGAAATATCTCGATATGCCGATCCAGCACACCAACGACCGGGTGCTCTCCTCGATGAATCGCCGCCTGACCAAGGCGAAGCTTTTCAGCTTGGTCGAGAAACTGCGCGAGAAAATTCCGGGCGTCGTTTTCCGTACCTCCATTATCGTGGGTTTTCCGGGCGAGACCGAGGAAGAGTTCCTCGAGATGTGCTCGGATCTCGAAAAGCTCAAGCTCGATCACGTCGGCGTGTTCCGCTACTCCAAGGAAGAGGGCACGAAGGCGGCCGAAATGGGCGAACAGGTCCACGCCGCCACCAAGCGTCGCCGCGCGAAGCGTCTGATCGAGATTTTGCAGAAACAATCGCTCGAGCGGAATCAGCAATACGTCGGTACCCGGGTTTCGGTCATGGTCGAGGGCCCGTCGGAAGAATCCGAGCTTTTGTTGCAGGGGCGCATGTCGACCCAAGCCCAGGAGATCGACGGCCACGTGCTGATCAACGACCTCGAGGGAATGGAAATGAGCTCGCTTTCGCCGGGCGATTTGATCGAGGTCGAGATCATGGAGGCAATGCCGCACGATCTGGTCGGGCGCGGTCTGCGCGTGATCTCGTCGGCTCAATGGCGCAAAGCCGGGCAATCGCCGGACTCTTCAGATGACGATCTGACCCATGCGCCCGGCCGCGAATGGCGCGGTTCGCTTCACTGACCGGGCGGGGGATTTTCCTATGTCTTCTTCACATCCCGATTGGATCATCACGCCGGCTGAGCTTCATGCGGAGCTTTCACTGGTGAAATTGATCGACGTGCGCGAGCCGGAGGAGTACGAGGAATGCCGCATCGAAGGCGGCAAGCTCATCCCGCTCGGCGAGCTTATGGCTCGCGCTTCCGAGCTCGATCCCGACGACAACCTGGTGCTTTACTGCGCGCACGGCGTTCGCAGCGTCCATGCCTTACTCGCTTTGAAGAGCTTGGGCTTTACGAAGCTGCGCTCGCTTGAAGGCGGCATCGTTGAATGGCAGGCGCAGGGATTTTGAGCTTTCATCGCGCTTTGGTCGAGGCCGCGCACGAAGAGGGCTTTCCGCTGGCGGGCGCGGTCGATATCGATCTTGCGGCGCCATTTTTTCAAGAACATGTACATCGTTACGACGCGTGGCTTGCCGCGGGCTACGAAGGCGCGATGGAATATCTTCGTCGCGGCCGCGATCGCAGGGCAGATCCGAGGCTTTTGCTCCCAGGGGCGGAAAGCGTTTTCGTCGTGGCCCTGCCTTACCCGGCGGTCCCGGCCGGCACTCTCGATGTCACAAAGGGGCCAAGGTATGCGCGCTATTTGCGTCGCAATGATTACCACGGCGAAATAGCGGCCCGCCTCGAAAGGGTCATGAAACGCGTGGTCGACGGAGGAGCCGCGCCCGACGGCCTCTCGTGGAAGGTTTGCGTCGATACGAGCGCGGTTTTGGAGCGGGCTTGGGCCTTGCTTGCGGGTCTGGGGTGGATAGGAAAGAATTCCCTGCTCATTCACCCTCAACACGGCAGTTACCTTTTTTTGGGCGAAGTGCTTTTGACCTCGAAGACCGGGCAAGGTCCGCGGCTTTTGCCTAACTATTGCGGCAATTGCGAGCGCTGTTTGCGGGCTTGCCCGACCAACGCATTGATCGAGCCGGGCGTTTTGGCCGCGAACCGTTGCATCGCCTATTGGACTCTCGAGAAGCGGGGCGAGCTCATGCTCGATGGGCGGGATCGCGCGGCGATGGGCACTTGGATCGCGGGCTGCGATATCTGCCAGGAAGTTTGCCCTTTCAATTCGAAGGCCGCGCGTGCCGCCGAAACGGCACCGCCTCCCGACGACCGCGAGAACGGCGCGCTGGCGTTAGGAACCTGGCAGGCGCTGCTCGAGGAAACCGAGGCCGGATACAAAGACCGTATTCGCGATTCAGCATTAAGCCGAGTGAAGCCCGCGCAGTTCCGGCGCAATCTCGCGCTCGCCCTCACGAACGCGATTCCGAGTTTTTCATCGGCGGTAAAAGAAAAAATAAAGCCTCTGATCGAACGGAAACTTCAGGCGGAGCCGGATGAGGCCGTGCGCCGGGAGTGGTCGGCATGTTTGAAAGCTTTATAATAACCGCGGTAGTATGACATAAAGCATTTATGAAGGTCGCCTTGATACATTACAGGTTTGGACCGGGCGGCGGGATGGATGCCCATTACGCCGATCTTGTGCGCGGCTTTTCGGATAAGGCCGATGTACTCGATCTTTGGGTTTATGAACGCTCGCCCCGCTTTTCGGTTCCCGATCATGTGAATGTCAGGGTTGTCGAGCGCGGTCGGGTTTGGAGCGCGCTTCGCAAGACCAGCTTTTATACCAAGATCGTTCGCGATTTGAAGATGAGCGATTACGATCTCGTGATCGGCACGATGCCCGTCGGCAAACAGCACATCATCATTAACGGCGGAACCCACATCGGTTACGTTCGCGGTGTTTACAAAAAATTCCGGATTACTGATTTTCTCCCGATCATTTTCGAGCGAAGGTCTTTTCGCCGGTCGAAAATGGTGATCGCTCATTCCCGTAAGATCGCCGGCGACATGGAACACCATTACGGAATTCCGAAGGACAAGATCCATGTTCTGTACCCTCCGACGGATTCGCGGCGTTTTAATCCGCAAGTCCGTGAAGCGAACCCCGAGTTTCGGAAAAATTACGGGATTTCTCCGGATAAATTTTCCGTCTTTTTTCCTTCAACCAATCATGAAATCAAAGGGCTCCGGCCGCTGCTTGAGGCCTTTTCCCGTTTGCCGAAGGAACGCTTTGAATTATTCGTCGCCGGGGCGCCGATGGACGCCGATGCTCTTCCGGAGAACGTCAAGTACCTGGGTTATGTATCCAAGACGGAAGAGCTTTACGCGGCCTGTGACGTGACCATTTTGCCCAGTCACTATGACGGTTTTGGTCTCGTGGTCGTGGAAAGCATCGCGTGCGGGACGCCGGTGATCGTCTCAAGAAATTCAGGCGCTTCCGAAATCGTGGATTCCGATCACGGCGTGGTGCTTGAAAACGTGACCGCCGACGAAATCGAGGCGGGCATCATCGCCGCTTCGACGCGAAAATTCGCTCTAGATCCGAATTTTCTAGAAACCCACGGCCTCATGATCGACCAATACGTGGACAAGATCCTGGCTCTGGCAGGCCCGATTTTACGCGAATCGAAAGCCGTAGACCGCGATAGGTAAAGTGGGCGATGCGGAAAAGCGGAGGGTGATCATGCGTCCGGTCGGCGGCAGGCTCTTGAGCAGGCGATAGAGCCGCGCCTCGCGGATCGAAAAACCGGCCTTTTGCAGCTCAGACGGCTGCAAAGAGGCGTTGGCGGCTTGGCCAGGCTGAATGGGAAGGTCTTCGTCGCCCAGAGTCTGTCCATTTGCCAGCGATAGCGCAAACCCCGCGGTGAGCGATCCCGGCACCGACTCATCGCCGGCGATCGTGTGAATCGCTTCCGCCACGATTCCCATCCGGGTCTGTGGCGTGACATCGAAGCTTAAGTCAATCTCCGCGGACCGATCGACCGAAACGGCGCGATCGGCATCGAACGTCCAGTGGCCCCTGAATGTGATCCCCGCGGCTTGAAGCGCGGCTTGGCCAATCGAAATGTCGATCGAGGTCGCAGGCACCGCGTTGCCTGGGGCCGGTTCACTCGGCGGCGGAAGCGGGAGCCCGGGGTCGGCGGATCGAAAGAAATTCTGGAGCTCGGCTTCCTTTTGAATGACGGCGATTTTTCCGTGATGACAAGCCAGTATTTTGGGCAGCTCCCGGATCGAGAACGCGGCGGCAAGCAGCCCGTCATGATCGATCGTCGCGATGAACGAGTTGGGTTGAATCCGGGCCCAGCGCGCGATCCATTCGCCCTGTCGCGCAAATGAGTAAGGGGTGCGTGAAACCAGAAGCACCGAAAGTTTCTGTTGCTCATACCGGGCCTGCCATTCGCGGCTCAGTTCCAGTGTGTACCGGTCGGAATAAGAGCAGGTATCCAAAAAAACGATCAGCCACGGATGGTCGTTAATGGCGGAGCTGAGGGGGTAGGCTCTCGCGCCCGCCTCAAAATTCACGACCGCGATCAGGGGCTCGCTTCCGATCCAGTAAGGAACGAGTTTGAGTTTCGTTTGTTCGATTTCTTCCGCCGGAGTGAGCTTGCTGCCGCGCCTTCGGATCGGTGACAAGGGCTACAATTCTCCGATCGGCCCGAGCTCTCGCTTTTCTTCGAGAATTCGGCGGCGGCCGCCAGAGTTTTTCTTTCCTAAGCAGGCGAACATCGCTCCGAGGGCCACGAATCCGGCGACCAGGTGGGACAAATGGAGCGACGAAACGAAATCCCCCGTTATGCCGCGTCTCCAGGTGAGGATCGCGGTCGACAAGCCGGTGCCGATCACCAAGCCGAGATTGCGCACGGTCGCTAAAAACGCCGAGGCGACGCCTAGCTTTTGAAGCGGAACGGCGCCCATGATCGCGTTGTTGTTCGGTGATTGGAATAAGCCGATGCCCGCTCCCATCATGGCAAGAAACAAGATAATCCAATGAGCCCCGAGCCCGTGGGTCAAGCCGGGGCCGACGACGCCTGCCATGGCGAAAAGACCCAATGCGCCCATGAGCGCTCCCGACAGACTCAGGCCCGTGGCGCTGATCCGATCGGAGAGGCGGCCGCTGATCGGAGCCACGATCAAATTCGTGACCGGCACGGAGGTCATGAACAAACCGGCTTGATGCGGCGGAAAGCCCATCACTTCCTCAAGGAAAAACGGCATGAGCACGGTCACCGAGGAGAACGCCACGAAGTTCAGGAAGCTTGCGAGGTTCGAGCTCCAAAAGGACCGCTCTTTGAGCAGGCTGAGATCGAAAACGGGGGCCTTGGCGTCGGATTCGACGCGAAAGAAGAGAAACGCGAAGACGGCGATCACGCAGACGATCAGCCAGCGCGGGATCTCCTGAAGCTCTCCCCCCGAAATCGAAATCCGCGGAGGATCGAAAAGAATGATGAAGGAAATCAGCAGGACCATCTGCAGAAACGCGCCCACCCAGTCGAAAGGGCTTTTTTCGCGAAGAATCAGGTCTTTCGGAACATATCGGATCACGAGAAACGCGCCGAGAAGCCCGATCGGGATATTGACCCAGAAAATGCTTCTCCATCCGGCTTGCGTGATGAGAAAGCCGCCGATGCTCGGGCCTGAAATCAGGCCGGCGCTGACCACCATCGCGAGCGTGCCCAGAGCGCCGCCGCGTTCGTTGCCGGGAAACGTCGCCGTGATCGTGGCCGGCCCGTTGACCATGAGCAAGGACGCGCCGACTGCCTGGAGCGCGCGAAAGATGACAAGCATCTTCAGGGAAACCGAAACGCTGCAAAGCGCGGAGCCCAAAATGAAAATCACGTAGCCGGTTTGGAAAGTTCGCTTGCGTCCGAGCTGGTCGGACAAACGCCCGAAGGGCAGCAGAAGGCAGGTGATGACCAAAAGGTAAATGATGACAACCCATTTGATTTGAAAGAGCTCGGCGCTGAATTCGCTGCTCAGTGTGGGAAGGGCGATGTTGACAATGCTTGAATCAAGAGTCGCCATGAAAGTTCCACAGGCGACAGCGGCAAGCACCCACCACTTATGCAGGGTGGTATTTACGGAAAGACTCATTGCACCCAACCCTAACAAGATTAGGAGCCCGCTTCAATGAGAAGTCTGATTGATCGACTCGGTGATCCGAGATAGTGTTTTTGCTATGTTTATCTTCGGCCATCTCGGTATCGGCCTAAGGCTTGTGCGGCCCATCAGCGCACGCAAGGGCCGGCGCGATGAAAAGATCCGCCTACCCATTCGTTGGATTCTTTTAGGCACCCTTTTGCCTGATTTGATCGATAAATCTCTTTTTTACGGTCTCTTGATCGCGGTCGGGCGCGAGCGGGCGAGCGGGAGCTTCATTTCCGGAACCCGTACTTTCGGGCATGCGGCGATTTTCACGATTCTCGTCACGGCGATAGCGGCTTGGCGCAGGTCTCGCGTCCTGGCGGCTTTAAGCCTGGGAATGGCATCTCATCTTCTATTGGATAATGTCGGCGATCGAATTGTTCTCGGACGGGAAAATTTTTCTTTGCGAGGTCTGCTTTGGCCGTTTGCTGGCGTGCGGTTCCCGGTTTTTCCGTACCATTCGCTCGCAGGCCAGCTCCACCGCGCGACGGAGCCTTTTTACTTCTGGGCCGAGCTGCTCGGATTTTTCCTGCTGATCCCCGAGATTTGGCCGTATATCCAGAGAGGCCCGATCAAAAGGTGGATGAAGTTTTGAAAAAACGCCGGTGATCTTTTTTCGTACAGGGCGTGCCCTACGCCCTGAAAAACCCAGCCTAAGACGAAAATAGAGATTAATCCGACCGGCGGAATCGCGCGCCCGAGGAAATAGCCGGCGAGCGTGAAAAACGAAAACGGCGCGGCGATTTTCCAGTCGAGCGTCAAATACCAAAAGGTGGCGATCATCCAGAGACCCAGCCCCGCGTCCAACGGGCCTATCTTGAGAAGCGCGAGCAGCCCGAGCGTGGCGACGAGGATCAGCGGGATGCCGATGGAATGACAAACTTCGTTGCCACGGGTCGCGTGGTAAGCGTCGTAGTCGCGGAAGTACCTGGCCAGTTTCGCGGTCATCGACATTCAAGCTGCCTGATCGCTTCGTAAACCGCAATGCTCGCCGCGTTCGCGAGGTTGAGCGAGCGGACGCGCGCGTCGTACATCGGGATGCGCAGGCAGTCGCTGGCGTAACGATTGGTCAGCCAATCGGGAAGCCCCATCGTTTCCTTGCCGAAGAAGAGAAAAGTGCCCGGCTCAAACGTGTGCTGGAAGAGCGTTTTTCCGCCGTATTTGGTGAAAAAGACCTTCGGCGCGTCCTTGGGCATGAACTCGAGAAACGCTTCCAGGCTCTTATGCGTGCGCACATCGAGGTGTTCCCAGTAGTCGAGGCCCGCTCGCTTCAGCCGCGAGTGGGTGATTTCGAACGCCATGGGCTCGACGAGATGAAGCGTCGTGCCCGTCGCAAGACAAAGCCTTCCGATCGAGCCCGTATTTTGCGGAATCTCGGGCTCGACCAAAACGACGTTGAGATGAAATGGCATAAAGACCGCTCGCGGCTACGGGCGAAGCGTATTCATCATGCGCGGGAAAGGGATCGTCTCGCGCACGTGCTCGACTCCGGTCATCCAGGCCACGGTCCGCTCCACGCCCAATCCGAAGCCCGAGTGCGGAACCGACCCGAATCGGCGCAGGTCCAGATACCAGTTGTAGTCGGCTTCGCTGAGGTTGTGCTCGGCGATGCGCCGCTTGAGAACATCGGTGTTCTCTTCGCGTTGCCCGCCGCCGATGATCTCGCCGTACCCATCGGGCGCGATCAGGTCGCAACCCAAGGCGTATTTGCCGGTACCGCTCACCGCCGGTCCGCCAACCATATCGGATTGCTTGAAGTAGAACGCCTTGATCTCGGAGGGCATGTGATGAACGAAAACCGGTTTTCCAAATTCCTCTCCCAGTGCGGTTTCGTGGGGTGCCCCGAAATCCTCGCCCCAAGGCAGCGCCAAGCCGCGCTTTTCGAGAACCTTCAGCGCTTCGTCGTAGCTGATGCGCGGAAACGGCCCGCGGATGGCTTCAAGCTTGGTGAGATCGCGCTCGAGAATTTTCAGCTCGGGCGCGCGGCGCGAGAGGACGCTTTGCACGATATGCTCGATGAACGCCTCGCCGAGCGCCATATTGTCTTCGAGATCGGCATAGGCGACCTCGGGCTCGACCATCCAGAACTCGGTGAGGTGCTTGCGGGTCTTCGATTTTTCGGCCCGGAAAGTGGGGCCGAAAACATAGACCTTGCCGAACGCCATCGCCCCGACCTCGCCGTAAAGCTGCCCGGATTGGGTGAGGAACGCTTTTTCGTCGAAGTAGTTCGTGCCGAAAAGGGTCGATGTTCCTTCGCAAGCGCTCGGCGTGAGGATCGGCGCGTCGAAGCGGATGAAGCCTCGATTGTCGAAGAACTCGTGGATCGAGCGGATGATCTCATGGCGCACGCGAATGGCGGCCCATTGCTTTTGGCTTCTGAGCCAAAGATGCCGATGCTCCATGAGGAATTCGACGCCGTGTTCTTTCGGCGTGATCGGATAGGGTTCGGCCAGGTTCACGAGGCGAAGTGACTGGATTCCCATCTCGTACCCGCCGGGTTGTCGCGGAGCCGCGCGAATGATCCCGGTGACCTCGACCGATGACTCTTGCGTGAGCTTTTCAAACAGGTCGAAAGCCTCCGCGGGGCTTTCCCCCGCGAACAGGACTCCCTGCATGATCCCGGTGCCATCGCGCATGATCAGGAATTTGATCTTGCCCGAGCTGCGCTTCTGGTAAACCCAGCCGCGCACGGTGACGACTTTTCCGTCAAATTTCGAGGCATCCTCGATGTAAAAGCGGTTTGGCGTCATAAATTATATCCTTGGGTTTAAAAATCCGCCGCGAATTGAATGAGCGTGCGGACGTAAAGGCCGCTTGCGCCCTTCTTCGGCAAGTAGCTGAGGTGACCCATCTCGGTTGATGTGGCCGCGATGTCGAGATGCGCCCACTGCGTGCCCTTCCGGATGAACTGCTTCAGGAAGATCGCGCCGCGGATCGTGCCGCCGTAGCTGTTGTTGGCCGAGTTCTTCATGTCCGCGGTATCCGACTTCAGATCGTCAAAATATTCGTCGTAAAGCGGAAGCTGCCAGATTTTCTCGCCGTTCTGCTCGCCCGCGCGGCGAACGGCGTCGATCAGCGACTCGTCGTTGCCCAGGACCGCGCAGCATTGCTTGCCGAGCGCGATCGAAACCGCGCCCGTCAGGGTTGCGATGTCGATTAGCGCGTCCGGCTTCATGTCTTGCGCGAAATCAAGCGCGTCACCCAAGACCAAGCGGCCTTCGGCGTCGGTATTGATGACCTCGACGGTCTTTCCGTTTCTCGCGGTCAAAATGTTACCTGGCTGGATCGCGTTGCCGTCAGGCATGTTTTCCGTCATGGCCATGATGCCGATCACGCGGTTCGGGATCTTCCAGGCCGCGGCCAAAAGCACGGCGCCCATGACCGTCGCGGCGCCCGTCATGTCATGCTTCATTTCTTCCATGCGCATCGAGGGTTTGATCGAAATGCCGCCGGAATCGAAGGTCACGCCTTTGCCGACGAGAACGACGTTCTTCGCGCTGCCCGAAGACGATTTCTTCGAGCTTTTCGAAGAAGCTTTCGGATCGTACTCGACGACCACGATTCGTCCTTCCTGCTCGGAGCCTTGGCCCACGCCGAGGAAAAGGCCCATTTTTTCGCGCTTTGCATCGGCTTCGGTGAGAACGCGGCATTTCAGGCCGTACTCGCGCGCCAGGCGTTTCGCCTCGTTCGCGAAGTGCTCCGGCGTTCCGTAATTCGAGGGTTCGTTCGACCAATCGCGGGTGACGTTCACGGCTTCACCCATGGCGGCCACTTTGGCGAGCTCCGCTTCGAATTCCTGCCGGAAGGCTTTGTCGTGAGCGATGAATACGAGCTTGGTCGGACCGAAATAGGTCGTATCGCCGAGCGACGCTTTCGAGCGGTGCTTGTTGAATTGATAAGCGTTCAGGACCAGGCCTTCGGCGAACGCGCGCGCGGTGCGCAGATGCGCTTCGCGCGCGCCGCGCGCCGCGGACAAGGTGTCGATGTGAATGGCGGCCGTGCGCACTTTTTCGGCGCAGAGCTTTTGCCAGACGTTGCCGCCGGCAACGCGCGCCTTTTCTTCGGTGAGCTCAGTGACGACGCCCAGACCGACGAGAGCCAGGCTCTCGGCGAGGCCCGTTCCGCCAAAGCGAACGAATTGTGCCGCCCCGACGCGGGCGGAGAAAGCTTCATTTTTGCGAAATTTTTGGACCGCGGCGGCGTAGGCGCCGGTTGGAGCGATCGGTTTTTTGCCGGAATCCTGAAAAACCGCGATGACATCACAATCGACGGCGGAGTTAACGGCGGTGCGGGCTTCCATTGCAGGGAGCGATGAAGGGAGCGAAGGGTGCTTTGACATTGAAATTTTCCTCTTGGTGTCATTAACATAGGGCGAAACCATGTTGAAGCGGTATCACCAGATCGTCGGCGGCGTTTTCCGTGTTATTGACACATGCGTCATTGGCGGCACTTGGCTGCTTTCTTTTTATCTCCGCTTTGATTTGCCGGTTATCGCGGTAACCAAGGGACTTCCGCGGTTTTCCAAGTATGCTGCCTTGACGCCGCTCATTATGATTCTTTGGGCGCTCGTCTTCTCCGGGATGAAAGTTTATCAGTCCCGGCGGATGCTTCGACGGACCCATGAGGTTCACTTGATTCTACGTGCCCATGGCGCGGCGCTTCTTTTGTTCATTACTCTGACCTATCTTTTCAGTGAGTATAGGTATTCGCGCGGAGTGGTTTTTTATTTCGGGGCGTTGGGCGGGTTTCTGCTCGTGGTTTTCCGGCTATCCCTTCGCAACGTCCTGCGCTCGATCCGAAAGAAGGGCTATAATCTCCGGCACATGATCGTCGTTGGCGAAGGGCCGGCGCTCGAAACCCTGATTCATCGCATGGATAAATTTCCGGAGCTCGGATGCCGGGTCTCTGGAGCCGTGGTTCACGAAAAATCCCAGGCGCAGTCCGTGGGTGGAAAGCCGGTGATCGGCCACTACGGAGATATCGGTCGCTTGGTCCATGATCGCGGCATTGACCAGGTGATGATCGCATTGCCGCGCAGTCAATATGGCGATCTCGACCGCGTTCTCGATTCTTTGAAGGACGAGCCCGTTGATCTTCAACTTATTCCCGATATCCATGAGTACGTAACGCTGGGTTGCGAAATCGAGGATTTCGACGGGCTTCCCATCGTCAATCTCAACGACTCGCCGCTGGCCGGATGGGGGGGGATGGCGAAGCGCCTGACCGACATCGTGATGTCCGGGATCGCATTGGTTTTGTTCGCGCCGCTTTTCGCGCTGATCGCGTTCGCCGTGAAGCTGTCGTCGCGAGGACCGGTTTTCTATTCGCAGGAACGAACCGGGCTCGATGGCCATACGTTCAATATGCTCAAGTTCCGCTCGATGCGCATTGACGCCGAAAAAGAAACCGGCGCGGTTTGGGCAACCCCGCAAGACGGCCGTCGCACCCCCATAGGCACGTTTCTTCGGGCCACCAGCCTGGACGAGCTCCCCCAGCTCTGGAATGTTCTCAAGGGCGATATGTCGCTTGTCGGACCGCGCCCCGAGCGGCCGGTCTTCGTTCATCAATTCCGGCATCAAATTCCTCACTATATGTTGCGGCACAAAGTCAAAGCGGGGATCACGGGATGGGCGCAGATCAACGGCTGGCGCGGCAATACGTCTTTGGATCGACGGATCGAGTGCGATCTCTACTACATTCGGAACTGGTCTTACGGGATGGATTGGAAGATCCTTTTCATGACTCTATGGAAAGGCTTCATCAATAAAAATGCGTATTAGAGTCAAACCGAGCAGGCTGGATCTCTATATCCTGAGCGAGGTGATGGGCCCCTTCCTGGGGGGTATCGCGTTTTTTGTTTTCATCTTTCTGATGTTCCAGGCCTTGCGGTTGGCAGAATTTTTCATTCTCCATGGAGCTTCGGGGGCCCAGCTCGGAAAGCTCATCGCGTTGCTCGTTTTGACGTTTATGCCTCTCGCTCTGCCGGTGGCGTTTCTGATCGCGGTCCTGGTCGGGTTCGGCCGGCTATCGGCCGACAGCGAGCTGGTCGCGATGAAATCGAACGGATTCAGTCTTCTGCGCCTTGCCGCGCCGGTGATCGGGCTTTCCCTATGCGTGGTGACGCTCTCTCTTTTCTTGAATCTGGAGTGGGTGCCCTGGGCCGAGCGGAACTTCAAAAACACGCTGATCAAGATCGGAAACACGAAGGTGGTCTCGTCGATCAAGGAGGGCACTTTCACGAGCGGCTTTTTCGATCTCCTGATCTTTGCCGAAAAAGTCGATATGCAAACCAACCGCCTGAAGCGGGTTTTTATCTATGACGATCGGAACCCGAAAGACCCGAATACGGTGGTCGCTCAAAACGGCGAAATCGTGAACGTCAAGACCGATACCGAGCTCGGAGCCGCCGCCGTTCTAAAGCTTTATAACGGCAGCATTCATCGGAACGACAGCGCCCAGGGAAGCTATCAAAAGATCGATTTCGGCGAGTATAATCTCTTTCTTCAAATCAACGAGGGCGAGCTCACTTCGGTTCTCAAGCCCCAGATGATTCCCTATCGTGAGCTGGTCCAACGGATCTCCCAACTGAGTCCGCGCGATTACATCGGTCGCGAGTTGCGCGGTGAGCTTTGGAGGCGGGTCGCGATCGCGATCGCGCCGCTTCTTTTCGTCTTCCTCGGCATGGGCTTCGGAACCGTCCGGACCCGCGCCGTGCGAGCCGGCGCCGCCCTGGTCGCGTTCGTGGTGTTGCTGGGCTATTATGTCTTGCAAACCGCGGCCACCATCGGCGTGCAGCGCGATTTGCTCCCGCCTTGGCTTGCGATGGAATTGCCCAATATAGCAGTGTTCGTTTTGGCGTCGATCTCGTTCCGCCGGGCGATGTGGTAAAATACACAGCCTCTATAAAAATTCCCCGAAAGCCGCTGTAGTGCTGACAAATCCCTGACACAATACTAAGTGAATCCTTCAAAATGCACGCCCAGTGCGGGTTTGTGGATAACTTTCAACAATTTTACGAAAATATGTAGGTATAAGAAAAAATAAGCAGTAAAAACAGAAAGTTATATCGTGTGGATAACTCTATGTAGTTCTGTGGATAACTTAAAGAGAGGAAGGCGATGGTTCCGGCGATGCGTGTGACGCAGGGGGTTTACGTGTCGAAAGGGGTTTCTCACCATTGAATGGTTCTTCAATAGTTTTAGCTAGTTGTGGCGGAAAAAAGAAAGTGGTATCTTTTTGACGCATAGTTGCGTTTTTGTCAGATGCCGCGCCGTGATAGGCGCCCCCATTTTCGCTCAAATTTAAATCCTCTGGGTTGCCGACTTGCAAAATGACCGACTTCCGTCCGCGGAGCACTAACACTTTGTCTTTCTTGAGAATGAATTGCATCGATGGCTTGTCATCCACTCTGTAGCGGACCCAGACCGAATCTGATGCTTTGCATACAATATGCTGCGTGATTTCCGAGGCTTTTAAGCCAAATCCGGAGTTGAGCGGGTCAGGGACCGTCGATTCGGCCGTTGGTGTGCCGGTCGGGCTGGGTGTTGCGCTGGGCGCGGCGGCGACGGTCGATTGGGTTGGCTTCGGCGAGGGTGTCGGCGTCGGAGTTGGGCTTGCTCCGGGAATCGCCGAAGGCGTCGCTGAAGGAGTTGGAGAGCTTAAAAGGGCGCCGATCGAAGGGCTCGGTCCCGGCGAAGGTCCGGCCATCTCCGCTTCGTGGGTCGCGCGTAACTTGTCGAGGTGCGAGCCGTGGTGATGCTTCAAGGAAGGCTTCAGGAAAATCATCGCGATCGCGCCGATGACGATAAACGCCCCCATGGTCAGCCCGAGCAGCGTGCGGCTTTGATCGCCGTCGCGCTTTTCGAACGCGTAGCCGCTGTGTCCGCCTTCGCGGTTGGGGCGTTCTTGGACGCGCTCGTCGAGAAAGAGATTGAAGTGAGTCAGCGTTTCCTTGTGGTCCAGGCCGATGAATCGCGCATAGGAGATCACGAACCCGCGGATGAAAGGCTTCGCCGGGAGCTCGGCATAATGGTCGCTTTCGAGCGCGTGGAGCGTGCGAATGCCGATTTTCGTCGCCGACGCGACTTGCTCGATGGTCAGCCCGCGACGTTCGCGTTCGCGGCGAAGATACTGACCGAGCGTTAAATTGTTATCAATCGCCATTCGCTTTTCCTGACGCTATGGGAGCGACTTCAAGTGCTGCGTGGCCCGTTCCGCCACGTTCGTATTGTCCTTAAAACGATCCAAAACTTCCAAAAAGGTGCGACGGGCCTTTTCGTATTGGTGGTCGCGCTCGTAAGCGATGCCCAAGGCCACTCGCCCGTCCGCGAAATCCGCGCAGAATTTGCGAGTCGACGAATCGTAGTCGTTGATGGCTTGAGGCAATTTGCCTTGCGCCATGTGGATGTGTCCCCGGTAGTAAAGAGCGATGCACGCATTGAGCGGCCCGGCCGCGATCGCTCGGTCCAGGGCGTCGATCGACTTGGCGTAATCCATCTTACGATAATAATAAATTCCCAGGTTCGTCCATGCCTTGAAGGCCTCGCGATTGAGCGGGTCGTTCGCCGCCAACATCAAATGAGGCACGGCTTCCTGTCCGCGGCCGTTGTCGAGCAGGAGTTTTCCAAGCGTATTGTTGGCTGTCGGGGACTTGGGGTCGAGCTCAACCGCTTTGCGCGCGCACTCGATGGCCGTGGCGTGGTCCCCGCGAGCGGCGAAAATCAATGCTTTGAGATGCTGGATGGCGGCGCTGGAAGGCTCGATTTTTTCCGCCTGAAGCGCGTAAGCCAAGGCGCCGGCCAGGTCATTCGAGCTCAGCGCGACGCTTGCGGCGTCGATGTAAGCCACGGCTCGATCATTGTCGGATTTTTCACCCTGAGACCTGGTGGTGGAGCACGCGTTCGCGCCGAGGATGAGTCCCATGGCGAGCAGGCATACGGCAAGAGTGTTTCGGTCTCGGCGACTTGGGGTTCCACGCATGACGAGAATTCCTCTTATTTCATAGGGTAAGAGCATATCGCGAGCGTGTCAAACAACCCTTTCGAGCCAGGCCAGTGATTCGACATGCGGAGTTTGCGGAAACAGATCGAGGATCGCGCCTCTTTTCGGGATCCAGCCCCGTTTGACCCAATTCGAGAGGTCGCGGACCCAGGAATCGACATCGCAGCCGATGGCCGCGATGCCGCTGACGCCGAGTCGTTCGAGCGAATCGGCGATCTTACCGTGATCGTGGGCAAGGCCTTCTCGGGGAGGGTCGATGATCGCGACCCATTTTCCAGGCCGGAGGGATTGTCGAAACAGCCATTTTGCCGAAGATTCTCGATGAAAATGAATGTTTTCGGGAGCTCCCGCCGGTCTCGACCCGGGGGCCCCCATGTCGACGCAATGAATCTCGGCGCTCGGGGCCTGAACCGCGTATTGAAGGCTGAGATTTCCGCTGCCTCCGAAAAGGTCGTAGACGTTTCCGTCAGTTTCCATCAGCCGCGCTTTGATCCAGGCGCGCAGTTTTTCGTTTTGTTCGTCATGAACTTGACGAAATCCCAGGGCGGCATGCTCACGGTCCCACGCTTCGCGAGTCTCGCCATTTTCGAGGACTTCGATTTCCACTTTGTATTCTCCTCCGCGCTCCGCGCCCGCCTTTCGCAGTTGCGGCAGCGCCGAGTTGATCTCGGGTCTCGCGATCTCGCAGCGCTCGATCGGGATCAATTGGTGGCTCGAGCTCGCGAGAAAACCAATGGTTTGGTCCTTGCCGCGAAGCTGGATTCGGTTGCGATAGCCCCAAATCCTCTCGGCGGGAAGCTCTTCAAGTGCGGGAAACCGGATCCCGGCGCGGTTCAAGACGTTTGCGACCCCGCTCACTTTGGTTTTCCATTGAAGCTCGTAGGGAAGGTGCTGCCATTGACAACCGCCGCATTTTCCAAAGACCTGGCATGGGGGCTTTTGTCGGGTCGGGGAAGGTCTGAGAATTTCGACCAGTTCGGCATGGGCGTAGCGTTTTTCGTTTTTCGTGATGCGCGCGCGGATTTGGTCGCCAGGTGCGGTGAAGGGGACGAAAACGACGCGTCCGTCGTCGGCTCGCGCTACCCCGGAGCCCCCGCGTGCGAGGTCATGGATTTCGAGAATGATGCTTTCGCCGCTCTGAGTCATTCTAGGGCATATACTGAAATACCGAAATGAGCGCAACCCCTCAGATCTTTATGCTCCTCTTCCTTGCTCTCACCCCCAACGCTCTGATAACTTCCCCGCCAATGTCCAAAAACATCCGCAACTTCTGTATCATCGCGCATATCGACCATGGAAAGTCGACATTGGCTGATCGGCTTCTCGAGCGAACGGGAACCGTGACGGCCCGTGAGATGGAATCCCAGTTTCTCGACAATATGGACATCGAGCGCGAGCGCGGAATCACGATCAAGGCTCAGAGCGTTCGTCTCAACTACAAGGCGAAAGACGGGCAGCAGTACATTTTGAATCTGATCGATACGCCCGGCCACGTGGATTTCACTTACGAAGTTTCCCGCTCGCTTGCGGCGTGCGAAGGCGCGATCTTGGTCGTGGACGCTTCACAAGGGGTCGAAGCGCAAACGCTCGCCAATGTTTTCATGGCGCTCGAGATCAATCTTGAAATTATTCCGGTCGTGAACAAGATCGATTTGCCGTCGGCGGATCCCGAACGCGTCCTGAAAGAGGTCGACGAGATGATCGGAATGGTCGACGTGAATCGCGCGGTGTTGGCGAGCGCTAAAACCGGGATCGGCATCGACGACGTGCTCGAGGCGGTCGTGAAATACGTGCCTCCGCCTAAAGACGCGGATAACGAGCCGTTGCGCGCGTTGATTTTCGATAGCTGGTACGATCCCTATCAAGGCGTGATCGCGCTTTGCCGCGTGTTCGAGGGCAGCATCAAAAAGGGCCTGAAAATCCGTCTTTATCACGTGGGCAAAGAGTTTGAAGTGCAGCGGGTGGGAACGTTCTCGCCTAAGTTCACCGACGTCGAGGAGGTCCGGTCGGGAGAGGTCGCGGCGATCGTCTGCGGTATCCGCGACGTGCGCGACATGAAGGTCGGCGACACCATCATGGACGCCGGTAATCTCTCATCCGCGTCGCTCGGCGGCTTCAAGGAAGCCAAGCCCATGGTTTTTTGCGGCGTCTATCCGATCGATGCCGACGAGTACAACGACCTGAAAGAGGCGCTCGAAAAACTTCGTCTCAACGACTCGGCGATCGCGTTCGAGCCCGAGACCTCGAACGCGCTGGGTTTCGGTTTTCGCTGCGGCTTTTTAGGCCTTCTTCACATGGATGTCGTGCAGGAGCGCCTCGAGCGCGAGTACGGCTTAAGCCTCATCACGACCGCGCCTTCGGTCGTGTACAAAGTGACGACCACGGCGGGAGAGACGCTTTGGGTGGACAATCCGGCCAAGCTCCCGGAGCAGACGAAAATCGAGTTGATCGAAGAGCCTTACATCAAGCTGACCGTTCATATGCCCGCTGAATACGTGGGCGTCGTGATGGCTCTTTGCAACGACCGCAGAGGCATGCAGGATAAGCTCGATTACGTGACGAAAGACCGGGTCGCGCTGGTCTATCAGATGCCGCTCAACGAAATGGTTTTCGACTTCTACGACCGGCTGAAAAGCGCGACCAAGGGCTACGCGTCGATGGATTACGAACTATCGGAATACAGGGCCGCTAACCTCGTCAAGCTCGACATCATGCTGAACGGCGAAACGGTCGATGCGCTATCCGTGATCATCCATCGCGACAAGGCGGCGTACCGCGGCCGTGAGCTGACGAAGAAGCTCAAGGAGTTGATCGATCGCCAGATGTACGAAGTGGCGATCCAGGCCGCGATCGGCACCAAGGTCGTCGCGCGCGAAACGCTTTCGGCTTTGCGGAAAAACGTGACGGCGAAATGTTACGGCGGCGATATCAGCCGTAAGCGCAAGCTCCTCGAAAAACAAAAAGAGGGCAAAAAGCGCATGAAACAGGTCGGCAGCGTGGAGGTCCCGCAGGAAGCGTTCCTTGCGGTCTTGAAGATTGACTAATGGCGAGAATCGAAATCTGACCCGCGATTACGGCATCACGATCGCCGTGACCGTGGTGGTTTCTTTGTTGATCCGCATTTTCGTCATAGAAGCCTACCGAATCCCGACGCTCGCGATGCGTCCCACTCTCGAGCCCGGCGATATCGTTTTTGCCGTCAAATGGCCGCGCAAGGAGCCCAAGCGAGGCGATTTGGTTCTCTATTCTCCGGATGAGCTCGATAAGCGGGATTATATCAAGCGCGTGATCGCGATTCCCGGCGAGACGGTGGAGATTCGCAAGGGCTCGCTTCTTGTCGACGGCAAGTCCGTCGCGCAGCGGATTCAGGACGCCGGTTGCGGCACCGAGGGTTTACCGGCGGATGCCGGGAATTTTCGCGAACACGGGGTTTGTCTCGAGCCTCCGGTGATCCCGGATGCCCCGCCCACGGCGGTTCCCTCGGGGAGCGTGTATGTGCTCGGTGATTTGCGAACGGGGTCTCAGATTCTGGCCGAAGACCGCGGAAAAAGCTGGGGGGTAATCCCGGCTTCCACGATCAAGGGACGCGTGCTTTGTATTTGGCTTTCCGTCGACGGGGGCTCGAGAAGCTGGTTTCCTAAATTCAGGTTCGATCGAATGTTTCGGGAGTTGAAGTAATGGGGAAAAACGGTCCTGGTTCCATTTTGATTCGAGGAGGACGCCTTATCGATGCGTCCGGAGGCGGCCGCGATGCCGTTCTCGATCTTTTGATCGAGGGCGAAAAGATCGCCGCGATCGATGAGCCGGGAAAAATTCCCGCAAAGCCCGGTACGCGCACGATCGAAGCGCGCGATTGCTGGGTGACCCCGGGTTTGATCGACGTGCACGTGCATTTGCGCGAGCCGGGGCTCGAGTACAAAGAAACGATCGAAACGGGACCCCGGGCCGCGGTCGCGGGCGGCTTCACGGCGGTCGCTTGCATGGCCAATACCGCGCCGGTGAACGATAACCCAAAAATCACGGCGTTCATCCGCGATCGCGCCAAGGAGTTCGCGTCTTGCCGCGTGCATGTGATCGGCGCGGTGACCAAGGGCCTGAAGGGGATCGAGCTCGCCGAGATCGAAGCAATGGCGCGCGAAGGCATTCGGGCGCTCAGCGACGATGGCATGCCCGTGATGAATTCCCTGATCATGCGCCGGGCGATGGAGCTGGCGAAATCGCTCAAGCTTCCGATTATCAGTCATGCGGAAGATCTCAACCTGGTCGACGGCGCGTCGCTGAACGAGGGCGCCGTCTCCCGCTCGCTCGGGATGAAGGGCAATCCGGCCGCCGCCGAGGAAATCATGGTCGCGCGGGAGATCGCGCTTTGCCGTCTCACGCGCAATCCGGTGCATATCGCGCATATCTCGACCATCGTCGGGCTCGAGCATGTCCGTCGCGCCAAAGAAGACGGCTTGCCGGTCACCGCCGAGGCTTGCCCTCACCATTTGGCCTTGAATGAAGAAGCGACTCGCTCGCTCGATCCGAATTTCAAAATGGCGCCTCCGCTTCGCTCGGAAGAGGACCGTGAAGCGATCGTCAAGGCGCTTGCGGACGGAGTAATCGATATTATCGCGACCGATCATGCGCCGCACGGCGAGATCGATAAAAATACGAAATTCGAGCAGGCCGCGAACGGAATTCTGGGATTGCAGACGGCCGTTCCGGTCACCTTGGATCTGGTTCATCGTGGGCAGCTCTCTCCCCGGCGGTGGATCGAGTCTTTAACCGCGGCGCCGGCCCGTTTGTTGGGCCTTTCCGCCGGGGGGCTCGCCATCGGAGCGGTCGCCGACGTGAGCTTGATTCGTCCCGGACAGTTGTGGAAACTAAGTCGGGACCGGATTCTTTCCAAGAGCCATAACTCTCCGTTTATCGACCGCGAGTTTCGCGGTGAGGTAGCGGCAACGATTGTGAACGGGCAGGTGGTTTATGAAAAATGATCGCAAGGGCGTATTGATTCTCGAGGATGGTCAGGAGTTCGAAGGATTGCTCTTCGGGGCGCCGGTGACCGCCGATTCCATCGTGAAAGCTTCGAAAACCTCGGGGTTAGCCAAAGATCGCGGCTATGGCGAGGTCGTTTTCAATACGTCGATGACCGGATACCAGGAAATCCTGACCGATCCTTCTTACTACGGCCAGATGGTCTGTATGACCACGCCGCATATCGGAAACACGGGAGTGAACGACGAGGATCCGGAAAGCCAGCATCCTTGGTGCGCCGGTTTTATCGTTCACGAAATGAGCGAAGAGCCCTCGAATTGGCGCTCGCGCGGCTCGCTTCGCGCTTATCTCGAAGAGCACGGAATTCCCGGAATTTACGGAATCGACACCCGCGCTTTGACCCGGCATCTGCGCGCCCAAGGCGTCGTTCGCGGGGTGATCTTGCCGCTGGAAGATCGAGCTCGCGCCCGTGATTTGCTGGAGGGCTTGCCTCGCTTCGAGGGCCGGGACTTGATCGGCGAGGTGACTACCAAAAAGAGTTACCGCTGGGGCAAATCCGCCGCCGGCAGCGGTAAGTACAAGGTGGTCGCGATGGATTTCGGCTTGAAATGGAATCTGCTGAACAGTCTCGAGCATTTCGGCTGTGAAATCGAAGTGGTGCCGGCAAACACTTCAGCCGATGAGATTCTTTCGCGTAAGCCGGATGGAATTTTCCTCTCGAACGGGCCTGGTGATCCGGCTGCCGCCCCGTATGCCGCGAAAACCGTGCGCGCGTTGGTGGGCAAGGTACCGCTCTTCGGAGTTTGCATGGGGCATCAGATTTTGGCGTTGGCGATGGGCGCGAAGACGTACAAGCTGAAGTTCGGGCATCGCGGAGGCAATCAGCCGGTGATCGATCGGTCGACCGGACATGTCGAGATCAGCTCCCACAATCATGGATACGCGGTTGACGGAAGCTCGTTGCCCAAAGAGATCGAGGTGACGCATATCAATCTGAATGACAAGACCGTCGAAGGTTTGGCGGTCCCGTCCGCGAACGCGTTTTCCGTCCAGTATCACCCCGAGGCCTGCCCTGGTCCTCACGATTCGGTCGAGCTTTTTGAGCGATTTGTGCGCATGATGGAGAGAGCGTGTACCAAAAATATTTAGAACCCGTCATCGAAGAGTTCACCACCGGCGAGTACTACCGCGAGGTTTACAACGCCAAGCAGGAGTATTTCGATAAGACCGGGATTGTTTATGAGGATGACGGCGAGTTCGAGCAGCGCATGTGCATTTTCATGGACTGGTATATTTTCGACCGCGACCTGCCGGGGGTCGACCTTCCCCCGATCAAATATTATTTCCGTCAGAACAAAGACCGCTTTAGCGGCGAAGACCTGAAAATCTATCGCGACTTCTGCTCAACCGTGCATTCGATCTTTCGGCTCAAACGCTTTGCTTGGATTGGAAAGGGATTTGTCGTCACGGATCTGTTTTCGAACAAGACCTACACGGTGACGGATGCCGAGATCAATCGGGGCTTCGCGCGCGGAGACGTATTCGAGGCGCGATTGGTTCCTTTTCAGGGCACCTACGAGTTTTCGCGCGGATTTTGTTTTCATCCGGCCGAGATGGAATCGTTTATCTTGGGTGAGATTAAGAAAGTCCGCTTCCAAGACAAGGGGCGTCAAACTAAGTTGATCCTGCAGCTAGCTGCCATGAAATTGAAGCATCTGCGCTTTCAACACATCGACATTCGGCATATTTACACGTTTGATTCGAAATTTTGATGCGTTTCGCGACAGTGTATCATGTTTCAACATACCTGACTTTTTTCTTGCGAATCCGCCCCGCTTCTAACTAAATAGGGGTGGGGTGATTTTTTGCATCCCAAATGAACAAACATCTAAGAATCTTTTAAGGAGATTTTATGAAGAAGATTATCGTTGCTGCTTTCGCTTTGGCTTCTGTCGTCGCTTTCGCTCAAGAAGGTGCTAACACTGGCGCTGCTGCTAACACCGGCGCTGCCGCTCCTGCTGCTCCTGCTGCTAACACCGCAGCTCCGGCTCCGGCTGAGGCCGCTCCTGCTGCCAAGACCACCAAGACCCACAAGGGCAAGAAGAAGATGAAGAAAGCCAAGAAGGACGAGACCTCGGCTCAGTAATCTGCCGCTTTCTTGTTTTTTTAAGACCCTCGGTTGGTGCGTAAAGCCTAACCGAGGGTTTTTTTTTGGCTTTCTCGCTGTATAGTGGATGAATCAGCATGGTGACGCCCCGACCTAAAAAAATTCTCCTCATGAAGCTCCGTGCTCTCGGTGACACCGTGCTTATGACAGCGGCCCTCGCGGAATTGAAACGTGCATGGCCAGCGGCTGATATTCATGTCGCGGTGACCTCGACTTGGGCTCCCTTGCTCGAGAATCACCCGGCCGTTTCTCAAATTTGGAAATACGAGCGTTTCGAGGATCGTGGCGCGCGCGCGAAATCCGTGATGCGACTGGCCTTGAAGCTTCGACGCGAGCATTTCGACTGCGTCGTCAATCTTCATGCGAGCCCCTCGAGCGCGATGATCGCATTCGCGACCGGGGCTCCGATCCGCTCGATTCATTTTCACGGACATAAAGATCGCAATCGCCATTCGACGGTCGAGATTCCGGGCAAAGGAATCGTTAAGCCGATTATCGAGCGCGATATGGACGCGGTACGCGCGCTCGGCATCCAGGTTCCTTCAGGACGACTGCCGCAGATCTATATTCATGAGCGCGAACGGGAAGAGGCGGCCCAACGCCTGAGCAGATCGGGCCTCGCTTCGACCGGACCGCTTTTGGTGATAGGGCTCGGCGCCAGCCGTCCCGCGAAAGCATGGCCGATCGAGCGTTACGCCGAGCTCGCCGTGCGCTGGGCGAATGACGTGAAGGGCGGGCGCGTCCTGGCGGTTTTGGGTCCTTCCGAAAAATCGGAGTTTGACGATTTTTTAAAGGCGCTCGAACGGAGCCTTCTCAAGCAAGTGAGCGATCCAGGTTTGCATGCCGCGATCCGCTCGAGAATTACGGCCGAGCGCGATCTGTCCTTGCGCCAGCTTGCGGCCGTTATGACCCTGGCATCAGTCTGCGCGGGCAATGATTCGGGGCCAAGGCATATCGCGGTCGCGGTGGGCTGTCCGACCGTCACGGTTTTCGGGCCGGAGGATCCCTTCGAGTGGCATCCTTATGACCGAAAAATCCACCCGCTTCTTTATATCGAAAACCTTCCTTGCCGCCGCGACGCGATGCCCGGCATGCCGCCTTGGTGCGGGGTGCATGTCTGCGTTCAAGAGCAGCATCGCTGTATGGCGATGATCGACGTGGATTCCGTTATGACCGAATGCCGGCGGGTGGCGCGCTGATATGTCACGATTACCGGTTACCGCCGCAATCATTACCCGAGACGAGGAAAAGCACATCGCCCGCTGCCTGAATTCCCTGACGTGGGCGGACGAAATCCTGGTTGTCGATGCCGAGAGCAAGGATCGCACGCGGAGCATCTGCGAGGATCCGCACGCGCCTTGGGCGGGGCGCATCCGCTTTTTGGCGCGGCCTTGGAGCGGGTTTCGCGATCAACGCAGCTTCGCGATGAAGGAAGCGCGCAACGATTGGATTTTGGTCGTCGATGCCGACGAAGAGTGCACCCCGGAGCTTGCCGCGAAAATTCAGGCGCTTCTTTCACAGGTCGGAGGCCCATCGAGGCGCGCATACAAAATTCGCCGCATCGAATATTTTTTAGGCAAAGCCATTCACCACGGCATTTGGAACCCAAGTTATCAGGACCGATTTTTTCGCCGCGACGGGGTCGAGTACGTGAACGATATTCACGAATACCCGGTCTTTCCGGAAATGCCCGACGAGATTCACGAACCCTTGCTTCATTCCCCTGATTTCGCTCCCGAGCGGTTTCTCGAGAAGATGAACAAATATACGACGATCGAGGCGCGCGATCGGGTCGCGGCGGGGCAGCGCACGAATGTTTTTAGGATTTTGGGCGCGTTTCCGGCCATGTTTTTGAAGAATTATTTTTACTACGGCGCTTACAAAGACGGCATGCACGGACTGGTGATCTCGGTGCTCGAAGGGATCTCGCGAGCCGTCCGGCACGTTAAAATCTGGCAGTTCTCTCAAAATTCCGGGCAGGACCAGCCGTGAAGGTTTCCGGATTCACGCTGATCAGAAACGGCACGCGCTTTGATTACCCCTATATCGAATCGCTGCGCTCGTTGCTGCCCTTGGTGGACGAACTGGTCATCAATGTCGGCATCGGCGACGACGACACGGCCCAGAAAATCGCGGAGCTTGCGCGAAACGAGGGCGGCGGAAAAATCGTCACCTTCGAAAGCCGCTGGCCGCTCGACGATCCGGAAAAGAAAAAGGCGGGGCTCATTCTTTCCGAGCAAACCAATCTCGCGCTCGATAAATGCCGCGGAGATTGGTGCGTCTATCTTCAGGCGGACGAGGTTTTCCACGAGGCCGATGCCGAGGCTTTGCGCCAGGCGATGCGCTCCGCGGATCAGCGCCCAGAAGTGGACGGGCTTCTTTTCGATTACGTTCACTTTTATGGATCGTTTGATGTGGTTCAGCAGACTCGCAGCGCTTATCGCCGCGAGGTGCGGGCGTTCAAGCGCGCGAGCGGGGCACGAAGCGTGGGGGACGCCCAGAGCTTCAGAAAGTTGGACGGCTCGAAGCTTCGCGTGACCCGCTCGGGCGCCCGGGTTTTCCACTACGGTTGGGTGCGCACGCCCGAGGCTATGCGCGAAAAGACTTTTTTCATGGACCAGCTTTATCACGGCGATCCGGATAAAAAGGCGGCGGCCGAGATGCTGCCGCATACTGGCGACAACTATCGCTACAAACGCTTTTGGGGCTTGCGTCCCTTTCAGGGCACTCATCCGGCGGTAATGAAAGAGCGGATTCGCGCCAAGGGATGGCACTGGGATCTTGCCCGGTCGCCGTTTGCCTGGGAGTGGAGCGATTCCAAAAAAGTCCTGCTCGATCTCGTGGAGCGCGCGACCGGCGTCAGGCTTTTCGAATACCGAAGCTACCGGAGGGTCGATTGACGAAGCCGGTGGCGGGCTCTCTTTTCATCTGTACTTATGAAATGCCGAGGCATCTTTCGCTGGTGCTCGCGGCGGTGGAGCGCCAGTCCACGCGCGATTTCGAGATCCTCGTTTGCGACGACGGGTCTTCCGATACGACTCGCCAGCTCGTCGAGAGCTTTGCCGCCAAATCGGCGTTCAAAGTCCGTTATTTCTGGCAAGAGCACCAGGGATTCCGAAAGTGCCGCATTTTGAATCAAGCCGCGCGCGAGGCGACCGGGTCGGTTTTTATTTTTCTCGACGGCGATTGCGTTCCGCATCGGGATTATGTGCGCGATCATCTCGAAAACCAGGAGGAGGGTCATTACCTGGCGGGCCGTCGGGTTGAGCTGGGCCCGCTGATCAGCACGGCGTTGACGGTGGATCAGATTTCCGCGGGATATTTCGATCACCCGCGCTTGCCGCTGATCATGAGCGCTTTGAAAAACGACACCGAGTTCCTGAATCGAAGCTTTCGCGTGCCTTCGAAAACCTTGAGGCACCTTTTTAAGATGAATCGCGTCGTCGACCTGAAGGGCTGCAATTACTCCATTCCGCGGCGCGCGCTCGAGGCCATCAACGGGTTTGACGAACAATACGAAGGCTACGGACGCGAGGATACGGATGTCGAGATCCGCCTTCAGAACCTGGGCTACCGGATCAAGTCGATGAAGGGCCTAGCCATTCAATTTCACGTTTGGCATCCACGCCGCGATTTCACGCCCGCTAACGACGAGAGGCTTGAAGAGCTGAAGCGCTCCAAGCGGATTCGGGCGATTCGGGGATTGGAGCGTTAGCGCCCGATTCCGCGATAGGTGAAACCCATCTCGCGGAGCTTCGCCGGATCGTAGATATTGCGGCCGTCGAAAATCACGGGCTGCCGGAGCAGTGATTTGATGCGGCCGAAGTCAGGATTCCTGAATTCATTCCACTCGGTGACGACCAAAAGAGCGTCGGCGTTTTCGAGCGCTTCATAGGCGGACGCGCAGTAGCGGATGCCCTCGCCGCGAGTCCCCATGATCTTGCGCGCGTTCTCGGACGCGACCGGATCGAAAGTCTGGATGCGGGCGCCCAGCCCGTGGAGCTCGTCGATGATCGTGACGGCCGGAGCCTCCCGCATATCGTCCGTGTTGGGCTTGAAAGCCAGTCCCCAGATAGCGAAGGTTCTGGCCGTGAGATCTTTTCCGAAATGAGCGGTGACGTGGCTGACCATGTGCTTTTTCTGGCGGGCGTTCGCGCTTTCGGCCGCGGACACGATTTCCATGGGTACTTGATACCGTTCGGCGGTCGCCATCAGCGCCTGCACGTCTTTCGGGAAACAGGAGCCGCCGTAGCCCACGCCCGCGTAGAGAAAATGCTTTCCGATGCGAACATCCGTGGTCATGCCCTTGCGAACCAATTCGATGTCGCCACCGACCTTTTCGCAAAGCTGTGAAAGCTCGTTCATGAAGCTGATCCGCGTCGCCAAAAACGAATTGCAGGCATACTTCGTCATCTCGGCCGAGACCGGGTCCATGCGGAGAATCGGGTTTCCCTGGCGCACGAAGGGGGCGTAAAGGTCCGACATCATCTCGAAGACCTTGTCGCTATCGGTGCCGATGACGACTCGATCCGGCTTCAGGAAATCGTCGACCGCGGTCCCTTCCTTCAAGAACTCGGGATTGCTCGCGACATCGAAGGGGTACTTCGTGAACGGCTTCATCCATTCGGCGACGACCTGATGGGAGCCGATCGGCACGGTCGATTTGTTGATGATGAGGCGATAGCCCGTCATGGCCCGCGCGACCTGCTCGGAAGCGGCTTTCAGGAAGCGCAAATCCGGCTCGCCGTTCGGCAGAGGGGGGGTTCCGACGGCCATGAAAATGATCTCGCTCGCGGTCACCGCTTCTTCGGTCGAGGTCGTGAAAAAAAGGCGTTTTTCCGCGGTGCTTCTTTTGACGAGGGTTTCAAGTCCCGGCTCGTAGATCGGGATCTCGCCGCGCTTCAGCGCTTCGATCTTGGCGGGATCGTTATCGACGCAGTAGACGGTGTTTCCCGTATCCGCAAAGCATGCGCCAGCGACCAAACCCACGTAACCCGTGCCGATAACCGCGATTTTCATGAAACGTCCTCTCGCTAATGCTATTTCCCAAAGTCCCTGCTCATATGCTAGTTTTTTTTGATCCATGCCTGTTTCTCGCCCGCCGGTAACGGCTACCATTATTACGCTCAACGAGGGCAAAACCCTGGCGCGCGCCATTCAAAGCGTGGCCTGGGCGGAGGAGATCCTGGTCGTGGATTCGGGGAGCACGGACGATACGATCGAAATCGCCAAAAAACACGGCGCACGCGTTTTAAGCAATCCCTGGCCCGGCTACGGGCAGCAGAAAAATTTCGCCCAAAAGAACGCGAAGCATGACTGGATCCTGAACGTCGACGGCGATGAGGCGGTCTCGCCGGCTCTTTCGGTCGAGATCCGGGCGGCGCTTGAGGCGGTGGCCGCCGGACGCTCCGAATTCAAAGGGTTCCGCTTCCCGCGCAAAAATTTCTACATCGGCCGCTGGATTCGGTTTGGGGGTTGGTATCCGAACTTTCTGGTCCGTTTAGCGGATCGGCGGGCGGCGCAATGGACTGAGCCTCATGTCCACGAATCGCTCGAGGTGCGCGGGCCGGTCGGCACTTTGAGTCAGCCCCTTTTGAATGATTCCTTCGATTCGATCGAATGCCAGATCCACACGAACCTTAGGTTCGCGTGCCTGGGCGCCGAGGATTTACGTCGAAAGAAGGTCAAGCCGAGCCGGATCAAGCTCATTCTCAAGCCGCTTGGCAAATTCGTCGAGACTTATGTTTTAAAACGGGGTTTTCTGGACGGGCTTGCCGGTTTTATCATCTCAATTAACGCGGCTCACAGTATGTTCCTGAAGTACGCCTACTTGCTTGAGCCTGAACTCGCTGAACGACAACTGGATAAAGAATTGGGTAAATCAATCGAATGAGAATCCTGATCATCGACAACAACATGATGAAAGACAGCTGGGGCTGCGAAAACTTTCGCCGATACGCCCGACAGGTTCCGGGAGCGACGGTCGTCGTGCGGCGGGCGCCTCACGACGATCTTCCCGCTTCGGTCGACGGCTTTGACCGGATTTTGGTTTCGGGCTCCGTCACGAGCGCCAACGCCCAGGCGCCCTGGATTGACCGCATGCTCGAGTTCATTCGCCGCGCGGTCGATGCCCGCAAGCCCTATTTAGGCGTTTGCTACGGGCATCAGATGTTGGCGCGGGCGTTGGGCGGCGGCGATTCCGTTCGCCGCGCCGATCGAGCCGAGTTTGGATGGACGCACATCGAGATGACGGGTGAAAGCCCGATTCTCAAGGGCCTTCCGAAGAAATTTTATACATTCTCGTCGCACGAAGACGAGGTCGCGAGTCTTCCTCGGGGCGCGCAAATCGTCGCCCGGTCGGAAAGCTGCGCGATCCAGTCGTTTAGCCTCACTGACGCGCCGGCTTTTGGAATACAGTTTCATCCGGAAAAAGATCTCGCCGAATGCGAGCAAAGCCTGATTCGGTGGAAAAAGGATTTCAAGGCGCGCGACACCCTCCATCCGGACAAGAGCAAAGTTCTCTATTCGGACGAGGTGGGAGAAATCATTTTCAGGAATTTTTTCACTTTATGAAAAAGTATCTCAAGCTTGCGCTTAAAATCGGTGTTGTCGTCGGATTGCTCGTTTTTCTTTCTCAAAAGGGGTTTTTGTCGGTTCAAGACACCCGTCGCGCCTTTTCTCACTGGGAAAATATCATATTCTCGGTTTCGATCTCCCTTTTCTGCGCGCTCATGGGAGCGATCCGCTGGCAATGGTTGCTGGAAGCCCAAGGCATCGAGCTGGGCACGCTTCGCACCTGCGAGCTGACTTTCGTCGGCAATTTCTTTAATGTCGCGTTGCCCGGAGCGGTGAGCGGCGACGTGATCAAAGCTTTTTATATCGGGCGCGAAGTTCACGGTCAGCGCGCGCGCGCGTTCGGAAGCATTCTCTTCGACCGCGTGGCCGGCCTTTCGGTCCTGATGCTGATCTCGGCGATCGCGCTTCCGTTCGGCGAGCCGGCGTTCGCGGCGGCCTTGCCGGGGAGCGCCCCGCTTCTCGCCACGATCAAGCCCTTCATCATGATCGCGGGCGGAGGATTCCTGTTTTTTTACGCGTATCTTTTTTTGGTCCGCGATCATTTCGACCCGGTTTTGATCGCGCTTCACAAGCTGCAAAAGGCGATGCCCAAGGTTCATGCGATCGTTCGCATTTACGAGAGCATCCGGCATTACCATCATCATCGCTGGGTCGTGGTGAGGGTTTTTCTGCTCTCCATGTTCATTCAGCTTTTGATCGGGCTATCCGTCGTTAGCTTTGCCCGTGCTTTGGGCGAGCCCACGCTTCCGGCCGCGGGAATTTATACCTTGTTTCCGCTCGGTTTGCTGGTGACCGCCGTGCCGGTCGCGCCCGCGGGGGTCGGGACGGGTCATGCCGCGTTCGCCGGGCTCTTCAGGATTTTGGGCAGCACGAACGGCGCGAACGTTTTTACCTTGGTCGCCATGACCCAGCTTCTCATCGGCGCTATCGGCGGCTTGGTTTATTTGCGCTTCCGCTCGGCCGCGCCGCAAGAGGCGGTCGTCGCGCAATCCTCGCCCTTGCTTTGACAGCATTTCAGCATTCCGCGCATGTAGTTGGAACAACCTCCGCATTGAGGCCGTACTCCGAAATGCTCGAAAACCTCGTCTTCGCTCGAAGCGCCTTCATACTCCGCTGAGCGTACATCCGAGTCCGTGATTGCGTTGCAGATACAAACGTACATAATCTCTTCGTTGCCTGTTGTTTATAAGTCTACTATAGGTCGATAATGAGACGCAATCTCATTTTCATATCCATTCATGCTGAGGGGCCAGTTTATGCAGGGTAGTGTAAAGGTTATTCATGAATTAAATCAGTTGCTTACTGGAGAGCTCACCGCGTCTGATCAGTACTTTACCCACTCGCGGATGTATGAAAACTGGGGTTTTCGTAAGCTTTACGAGCGCTTGGATCATGAGCGCCTCGAGGAGCTGCAGCATTCCAGCCAATTGATCCATCGCATCTTGTTCTTGGGGGGAGTGCCGAATGTGGCATCGCGCGATGCGCTCAAAATCGGCTCAAATGTGCCGGAGATGATTCAAAACGATCTCGACTCCGAGCTCGCCGTGATCAAGGAACTGAAAAAGGCGATCGGGGTTTGCGAAGCAGAACAGGATTACGAATCGCGTCGTATTTTGATCGAGCTGCTCCGGGACACCGAAGAAGATCATACTCATTGGCTCGAGGTGCAGCAAAGCTTGATCGCGAAGATGGGGCTGCAAAACTACCTGCAATCGGTGAGCTGAACTCATGAAAATCAAACAGTCGATCAATGTCGAATTGAACAAAGCGCTGGGAAGCCAGCTTGTCGCCATCAACCAATATTTCCTCCATGCCCGCATTTTGAAAAACTGGGGCTTTGGCGCCTTGGGAAAAACAATTTACGGCGAGTCGATTCAGGCGATGAAGGATGCCGATGAGCTGATCGAAAGAATTCTATTTCTCGAGGGTTTGCCGAACCTCCAGAACCTCGGAAAACTCTTGATCGGCGAGAACGCCGAGGAGATTCTTAAAAACGATCTCACGCTCGAAACCGAGACCCGGGCCAAGCTCTTAATGGGCGTCAGCCATTGCGAAAAAGAGGGCGATTACATCAGCCGCGATCTGTTGACGAAAATCCTGGAAGAAAGCGAAGAGCGGATCGATTTCTACGAAACCCAATTCGAGCTCATCGGCAAAATGGGGCTCGAGAACTACTTGCAGTCGGCGGTTGGGGAAGTCGAGAAAAGCTAGAGTGTGCGTTACCCTCCTAAAGCCGTGATTCGCGCGTTCTAATACAAACTCGGTTTAACGAATTGCTATCGTGCAGTCGGGTAAAATTCCGTGTGAAATTTTGCTTGACGGTCTTTCAGGGCGTCCTTTTCCTCGCCTCGATATTGCGCCTGGAATTTCGCGTTTAATGCCCTCGTTTTTCCTATAACGCGCGAAAAGCACCACGACATCTTTTTTGAAGTAAACATATTTTTCATTTGCTCCACGTGCCCGCCAGAGGCCTCGAAATTATCGTGTTACGGAGATCGCATGATGATTCAAAAACTCTCCGATTCAGTTCTTCTTTCCCAAACCAAATCGTTGGTCCGTGAGGAAACGCGCACCACAACAGAGATCCTGCATCACTTGCTCGAAATAGAAGCGCGGAAATTATTTTGCGCGCTGGGATTCTCATCGCTTTTCGAATACGCGGTCAAAGAATTGAGTTATTCCGAGAGCGCCGCGCAGCTTCGAATCGATTCGATGCGACTCCTTCGCGAACTTCCGCAAGTCGAAGCGCAGGTGCAAAGCGGAGAGTTGACGCTTTCGGTTCTCGTTCAAGCCCAGAAATTTTTCAGGCAGGAAGCAAAAATGGGAAGACCGGTGAGCGCCACACAAAAACAGAAAGTCGTGCAAAGCCTCGAAGGCAAATCAGCGCGCGAGGCCGAGCGCACGCTGCTTGCGATGAGTCCCCAACCCGAAAAACATCGATCCGAAACGGTTCGGCCCGTAAGTGCAGATTTTTCCGAAGTTCGATTGAATCTCAGCACTGAAACCCTGGAAGACCTGGAAAAGCTTAAAGGCCTTCTCGCACACCAGTTTCCTGAAATGACATTATCCGATTTGGTCGCCCACCTCGCAAAGCGCGCACTGAAAGAGCTCGATCCGGCACAGAAAGAAGTCCGAGCGAAAGCATCGGTTGGGACGTCCACAGTACAATCCATTCCGGCAGCGGTGAAGCGTGCGGTTTGGCGCCGCGATAGTTCGCGCTGCACTTATGTCGACCCTGAAACCGGCAGGCGCTGCGAATCGCGGCATCGTCTACAGATCGATCATCGACATCCAAAAGGCCTGGGCGGCGGGAATGATGTCGAGAATTTGCGTCTCCTATGCGCTCAGCATAATGCCTTCGAAGCCGCGCGGATTTATGGTCGCGAGGCGATCCAGCCGTTCTGGCACAACTGACTCATTTCATCTGCGAGCTACGAACCGGCCCCCTTTTCTTGGGCACGCCCCTCGCATCGGCCCCGGCCGTGTTTCAGCTTCGTCCTTTTCAAGAACGGGCGTTGACGGCGCTTAAAGGCCGTCCCGCTCATGTCCTCTGTGTCGCGTCGACGGGCGCAGGCAAGAGTTTGATTTACGAGCGGCAGGCAGCCCGTCGCGGAACAAGAACTTTATTGGTCACGCCTCTGATCGCGCTCGCGCGGCAGCAGCTCGAGCGTTTTCGCTCGGTCGGAATCGAGGTGACTTCGGCCACGGGAAGAGGCGATGCTCCGGGAGATCCGCCTCAGGGTAAGTCCGGGGCCTGGATTATCAGCCCGGAAACGCTTCTTCTGCCGGGCCGTCGACGCCAGCTTGAAAGCTGGGCTCCGAATTTTCTGGTCGTCGACGAATGCCACTGTCTTTGGGAGTGGGGCGAGCGCTTTCGGCCGGCGTTTCATCTTTTACCGGATTTGCTTCGTTCCGGGGAGATTTCTCGCAGTCTCTGGCTGACCGCGACTTTGCCTCCGCATGCGCGCGCGGCGCTTCGCGCGGCCTTCGATGGGCTCGGCGTTTCGCTCATCGAGCAGGGAGAGTTTTCCTTGCCCGCGAACATGGCTATCGAGGCGAAGCGGATTTCCTGGTCCGAGCGCAGCTTGGCTCTGCTTTCGAAGGTAAGTGAGCTGAGAAAGGACGGGAGCGGACTGATTTTCGTGCAAACCCGCGAGAGCTGCGAGCGCGTCGCGCGCTTGCTTCGGGCGTCGGGGCAGGCGGTGATTTCTTATCACGCGGGCTTATCCGCGGAAGAGCGGAGAAACGCCGAAAGCGCGGTTCGCTCGCAAAGCGTTCCGGTCGTCGTCGCCACTTCGGCCTTCGGGATGGGGATGGACTACGCTCATCTTCGGTGGGTCGTGCTTTGGCAGGCGCCGCCATCATTGTTATCTCTGGCTCAGGCGATCGGCCGTGCCGGCAGATCAGCGGAAGTCCCGTCGCGCGCCTGCGTGTTCTGGGATCAGGAGGATTTTCAACTCATCGATTGGATGACTCAATCTTCCGATCAGAAGAAGGCTGAACTCCTCGCGGTAGCGCGCTTCTTTCAACGCGAAAAATGCCGCGCCGCCGAATTAGAGTCCTATTTCAATGGTCAGGAAAGCGACAAGATCTGCCGAAAATGCGACGAATGTAGAAAGTAACCGTTAAGTCTAGGTCGCTCGCTCCGATACGATGGCATGTGTTGTCGCGCGCTTACAGCGCTGAAACACCGATCAGAATTACGGTTGACCGTTGGGTCTTTGAACATTTGAAAACACAAGGGGTAGATATGATTATTACGAAGAATTCATTGGGTAAATTGGCTGCAACCGCGGCAATCGGTCTCGCTTTGGTCTCGTTTGGCTGTAACAATACCTCGACCGGCACGAACACCTGGTCCATTGCCGGCGTCACTGGCCCGACCGTGACTTACGGAACTAACCTTGTCACGATCTCGGCGGTTTTGCAGAACACAACGGTGAGCGCGGGCGCGACGCTTCCGATCCCGAGCATGCCGAACAGCTCGATCGAAGTCGCGCCAGAGGTCAACGGCGGCTTGTTGTTCCAGGCCTCGATCGATACCCAAGACGTCCTTGCTTTGGCCAACGCTAACGAGCTGAATCCGACTGAGCTTCCTGGTGGCCGTCCGCTTCCGGGCGTGGCCGGCGGGGACCTTCCGGGCTTCGCTGTCCAGATCCCGGCGCTCGATAACGTCACGTTGTACGTCAGCACTTCCATTTTCGGCGTATTCGTTCCGATCAAATTCGGCTTGAACCAAGTCATCGGTACGTTCAACTACTTCGACAAATCCGGCAAGCTGATCGGCGACATCTCGGTCGTGGGCGAAGACGCGAACAAGCAAAACTCCGGCGCGTTGCTCTTGCTTGACATCGGCAACGTGGCTTCCTCGATGGCTCAGCAACACAAGCTGAAGATGTAATCGATAAAGTATAATTGTTAATTAATCGAGACCGCCCTCTTTCGAAAGAAACGAGGGCGGTTTTGTTTTTTTCGGGTTTCCGCGTCAATTTGTTTTTATCTGTTAACCTTGTGTAAGGTCTAAAACCTGCTAACCTGAAACTAACAAACTAGAAGTGCCGCAGTACCACACTCTCGAAACCACTCATGGAGGAGCCGATGAGAGAGAAATTGTATGTTCTGCTTTGCGGTCTTTGTTTTATTTATGGCGCGGTCGCCCAGGCCGCGGAGCCTTCCCAGAAAGATTGGACTCTTCTCGTCTATTTGAACGGCGACAATAATCTCGACTCCTTTGGCACGACGAATCTTGAACAGATGGAGACGGTGGGATCGACTGACCACCTCAATATCGTGGTTCAGTGGGCAAGCCTTCAAAACGGCAAGACACAGCGTCTTTTGGTCCAAAAAAGCACGAATCCGTCCAGCGTGACGTCACCGGTTTTGCAAGACATGGGCGTGGTTGATATGGGCGATTGGCACACGCTCGAGAGCTTCATCGAGTGGGGCGCGAAGAACTTCCCGGCGAAACATTACTTCGTCGACGTTTGGGACCACGGAAGCGGCTGGCATGCGATCCAGATCGAAAATTCAGCCGTTCGCCCGGGCCACCGTTACCATCCGACCGACATCAGCTGGGACGACAACAGCGGAAATTCGATCACCACTCAGCAGCTTGGTCAGGCGATTGCCCAGGCTTCGCAAGCGATCGGCCAAAAAATTGACATCTATGGCAGCGATGCCTGCCTGATGGGGATGGTCGAGGTGGCCGGCGAATTGCGTGACAGTGTTTCGTATTTCCTGGGCTCACAGGAGGTCGAGCCCGGCGCGGGATGGCCGTATGACGCATTTCTGCGCCGTTGGACCGCCCAGCCTGACTTGACGGCGGCCCAAATCGCGACCGCTCTGGCTGAAGAATACGGCAAATCATACACGGACGGTTCGAGTGGCGGCTCGTCCGCTACGATGGCGGTTTACGATCTCAGCCAGCAGGACCAAATCGAAAACGCGATCGCGAACCTCAAAGCGAGCATCTTGAAGCTGGACGCTTCGGATCTGGCGAAGGTCACGGCCGCGGCGAGCTCGACTCAGTCTTTCGCTTATCGAGACTACGGCGACCTGCATGATTTCGTGACCCGGATCGGTTCCGCGTCGACGAGGGGAGTGGCGCCTACGGATATCGAAGGCGTCCTGACCGCTTTTCAAAACTATGTCGTGTCGAACGACGTGACGCCGAATTTCAACGGATTAGCCAACGGAGTTTCGATCTGGCTGCCGAAAAACCAGGGCGAATTCGCGGACTACAGCTCCAACTACGAAGCGATGGCCTTCGAGGGGCGCACGGGTTGGAGTCAGGCGCTGAAGCAGATGTATAACGGCTCGTCCGGCGGCTCCGTTCCCCATATTCTCTTCATGCCTTAAACGGCGACTTACTGGATTTCCAGAACGACCTGCTCTTTGCGGGAGCCGCGGAGCAGGTCGGATGGAATCACTCCCGCGATGGTCTTTTCGATCGCGGAAATAATTTCGGTCTTCCACCGATCACGTCGGTAAACCAGGCTGACCTCGCGCGTGGGTACCGGCGCTTTGAATCGCCGAACGTGCGCTTTGCTTTCCGAATCCGGCAAAGACCGCGCGAAAAGGGTCGGAATCATCGTATAGCCGCGGCTTTTTCGTACGACGTTTTTCAGCGTTTCCAGGCTACCGCTTTGGAAGTGCACGCTTTTCAATACCGCATCCTGATCGGGCGAGATGGAGCAGAATTTGACCACCTGGTTCTTGAAACAGTGGCCGTCCTGCAAAAGCCACATTTCGGCTCCATCGAGATCGGCTTCGGCTATGGTTTCCTTTTTCAACAAGGGATGGCCGGCGGCAAGGTACAAAAGAAACGGTTCGTAGTAGAGGGGGTGCTCTTTGAGCCCGTTTTCGTGGAGCGGGGTCACCAGGATGGCCCCGTCGAGCCGGTCTTCTTTGAGGTCTTCGAGCAGGCTCTCCGTCTTTCCCTCCTCTACGTACAGCTCGACCTCGGGGAAGCGGCTGGCGAACTCATGAACGAGAAGCGGCAGCAGCGAGCTGCCGACCGTCGGGATGATGCCGAGACGAAATTGGCCGGACACTTCTCCCTCCGCCTTTTTCGAGATCTGGAGCAGTTTTTGATGTTCGCGCACCACCGCGCGGGCCTGCTCGAGAAAACGCTTTCCGTCCTCGGTCGGTATAATCGGTTTTTTGACTCGATCGAAAATAACTATGTTGAGCTCTTCTTCCGTCTTTTGGATCTGAACGCTCAGCGTTGGCTGCGAAATATGGCAGGCAGCGGCAGCCTTGCCAAAATGCCTATATTTCTCGACCGCCAAGATATATTCGAGCTGGGTGATGGTCGGCATATTAATAGTATACAACTATTGAAGCTTATAAACAATCCATGTCTCCAATCGGTCTAGGGCAATCAACGGATCTTGAGCGCCTTGCCGGAGTCCCACTCCCGTTCCCAGTGCGAGATGTAAAGCGTTGCTACCGCGTTTCCGATGATGTTCGTGATCGCGCGCGCCTCGGACATGAAGCGATCCACGCCCAGGATCAGCACGAGGCCGGCGACCGGAATTCCGGGCACTGCCGCCAGCGTAGCGGCTAGCGTGATGAATCCGCTGCCTGTCACTCCGGCGGCGCCTTTGGAGCTGAGGAGCAAGACTCCGAGAATCGTAAGCTCTTGCGTCCACGAAAGATGGACGCCTGTCGCTTGCGCGATGAAAAGCGCGGCCAGGGTCAGGTAGATCGAGGTGCCGTCGAGATTGAAAGAATATCCGGCCGGAACGACCAGGCCCACGATCGATTTCGAGCATCCGAGTTCCTCGAGCCGTTCCATCAAGCGCGGCAATGCGGATTCGGACGAGCTCGTGCCGAGGACGATCGCGAGCTCCTCTCGAATGTAGAAAAGAAGCCGCGTGATGCGAATGCCCATGGTTCGACAAACCGCGCCCAGGACCACGAAGACGAAAATCGCGCAGGTCAGGTAGAAGCACGCCATGAGTTTTGCGAGGTCCGCGAGGCTGGCGGTTCCGTATTTGCCGACCGTAAAGGCCATCGCGCCGAACGTGCCGATCGGCGCAAGCCGCATCAGATAGCCGATCATCTTGAACAAGACGCCGGAAACCTGCTCGATCAACGTCGATATCGCCCTCGCTTTTTCGCCAATCTGGGAAAGCGCGGCTCCGAACAAAACGGAGAAGAAGAGGATTTGGAGAATATCGCCCCGGGCGAAAGCATCGACCGGATTCACGGGGATGATGTTCAACAGGAAATCGACGATCCCATGTGCCTTCGCTTCGCTTGCGTAAGCGGATACGGACCCGGCATCAAGAGTGGAGGGATCCACTTTAAAGGCAGCTCCGGGCTGAAAGAGATGAGCGACGCTGATACCGATGATGAGCGACGCGGTCGTCAAAAGCTCGAAGTAGACCAGAGCCTTGACTCCTACTCGTCCCGCGCGCCTCAGGTTTCCCGCACCCGCCAGGCCCGAGACGACCGTGCAGAAAATAATCGGCCCGATCAGCATCTTGATCAGGCGGACGAACCCATCGCCTAACGGCTTGGCCGCCTGTCCGAGTTCCGGAAACGTATATCCCGCGGCAATGCCGAGAATGACCGCGATCAGCACCTGGAGATATAAGCTTCGAAACGAAAGACGCGTCATATGTTTGTATGTTACAACGAAAAGGAGGAGAGAATCACGTGTTCGTATGGAACGGATCGCCCGATCTGATTTCGATCGGTCCCATTACAATTCGCTGGTACGGCCTGCTTTTCGCGCTCGGATTTTATTTCGGCATGAAAATCATGGCCTGGGAAGCAAGGACGGAGAAACTCAAGATCGGTTCTCTCGACAGCCTTTTGATTTACATGGTTATCGGCACGATTGCCGGCGCGCGCCTCGGGCATACCTTGATTTACGAACCGGAGATTTATCTTGCCGACCCGATTCGCATCTTCAAGGTTTGGGAAGGCGGGCTCGCCAGCCATGGCGGATCCGTCGGCGTGATGCTCGGAGTTTGGCTCTGGAAGCGGAAGCATTTCGAAGGTTCCTTGCTCGAGCTTCTTGATTATCTTTGCATGCCCGCGGCGCTTACGGCAGGCTTCATCCGCATCGGCAATTTCTTCAACTCCGAGATCATCGGGCGTCCCACGTCGGTTCCGTGGGCGGTCATCTTCAAGCGCGTCGACCATCTGCCCCGGCACCCGTCCATGCTTTACGAGAGCTTCGCGTACTTCGTCACGCTCGGGACGATTTTCTTCATCTTCAAGAAGAAGTGGCACCGCGGCCGGCCGGGCCTCATTCTGGGCGTCTTTTTCATCATGGTTTTCGGCGCGCGCTTTTTCATCGAGTTCCTCAAGGAGCTCCAGGTCGCATCCGAAGCGAGGCTGCCGATGGATTTGGGGCAATTGCTCAGCGTCCCCTTCGTCGTCGCGGGGATCGTTCTGGTCGTACTTGCCGCGCGGCGGAAGGTCGTTAAGAAGCGTTAGCGGGTATCGAGCAGCAATTTCGGCCCGAGTTTCTTCGCCGGAACGTCCACTACGGACCGCTTCTTGGCGCCATCGTGATTTAAGACCGCGGGTTTGCGGGTGTGACCGGCTTGAAACATCTTGTCGCGGCGATAGCGCTGCAGGATTTCGCGGCTTCCGGGCTTGTGCGGTTGAAGCAGCGCTTGCTGGATCTTGCGGTCCTTGGTTTCCTTCGCGACGAAGAGCTGCTTTTTGGTCATGGGATCGATCCCGGTCCAATACATCGCCGTCGCGAGCGTCATCGGTGTGGGAATGAAGGCTTGCACTTGCTGCAGGCTCCAGCCCTTCTCGCGAAGGTAATCGTTCACCCTTTCCATCTTCTCATGCGTCGTGCCGGGGAAGCCGCTGATGAAATACGGAACGACGTATTGCTCTTTGCCCGCTTCGGCCGAGACCTTCTCGAAGTAACTGACGAACTCGTCGAAATTTTTCAGCCCGGGCTTTTTCATCAGGTGCAGAACTTCCTCGTCCAGATGTTCGGGCGCGACTTTCAGGTGCCCGCCCACGTGGTGAGTGATCAGGTCACGCATGTACTTTTCGCCCGATTTCTTGTCCGCGATCGAAAGGTCGTAGCGCAGGCCGGAGGCGATGTGGATTTTCCGGATGCCTGGAAGCTTGCGGGCCTTTTCCAGCATCTCGACCTGCGGCGTGTGGTCCGTGTGCAGGTGCGGACAGACCCGCGGATGCACGCAAGAAAGCTTGCGGCATTTGCTTTGGATGTCGGGGCTCTTGCAGCGAAGTTTGTACATATTGGCGGTCGGCCCGCCGATATCGCTGACGATCCCTTTGAAGCCGGGTTTATTGGGCAGATCCGCCACTTCTTTCAGGATGCTTTCTTCCGAGCGTGACTGCACGATGCGCCCCTGGTGCAAAGTGATCGCGCAGAACGAACAGCCTCCGAAACAGCCCCGGGTCGAGGCGACGGAGAAGCGAATCATGTCGGCGGCGGGGATCCGCTCTTTATATGAGGGATGCTGTTCCTTGGTGAAAGGCATTTCGTAAATCGAGTCGAGCTCCTGCGTGTTCAGCGGAAGCGCCGGCGGATTGATGACGACCGCTTTGCTGCCGTGGTATTGGACCAGGCGACGACCGTTGTAAGGGCTCGCTTCGTATTCGATGAAATATGCGGCTTTCGCGAATTTTTTCTTATCGTCTCGCACTTCCTCGAAGGAAGGGATGGTGAGGCGCGCTTCGAGGTTTCTCGCGTGGTCTTTCGTCGAGAGGTAGGCGATGCCTCGTTGGGAGCGGATCACGTCGAGCGCCGCGCGCGTTTCGGGCTGATCGGTCGAGAGCGGGCCGTTCACGGAGGCTTCCGCTTTTTTCAGCTCCTCGACGATCATGCGGGTGCTGCGTTCGCCCATCCCGAAAACGGCGAAATCAGCAGCGAGCTCGGTCAGGATCGACGGGCGCACTTTGTTTTGCCAGTAGTCGTAATGCGCGAGCCGGCGCAGGCTGGCTTCCACGCCGCCTACGACCAACGGCACGCCGGGAAACGCTTTTCGCGCGAGCTCGGAGTAAACAACGCTCGCATAATCGGGGCGCTTTCCGCCGCGACCGCCTTCGGAGTACATATCGTCCGAGCGGGACTTCCGGTTCGCCGTATAATTGTTGATCATCGAATCGACGGTACCGGAAGATACGCCGACAAAAAGCCGGGGACGGCCGAGGGCCTGAAAATCGTCAATCGAATCCCAGCGAGGTTGCGGGATGATGCCGACCCGAAGCCCTATCCGCTCCAGCCAACGGCCGAGACAGGGAATTCCGAACGTGGGGTGATCCACGTAGGCGTCCCCGTTAATGAGCAGAACATCGAGCTCGTTCCATCCCTTCCACTGCATTTCCTGGCGCGTTGTGGGAAGAAAACGTTTACAGGCTTCGCGGTAGACGACGGCATTGGTGATGGGCGCTTGGGGTTTCATTAAACGCGCACTCTACTGATTTTTGCGTGGTGCGTCAATGACTTACCCAGTCTATAACTCATTTTATATGGTTAAAAACGTATCCGTAGGGTTCGCTATCATCATTGGCTTTTCGCTCGCAGCTTGTTCCAGCGGGCAGAGAAGGCTGGAGGTTCAAGTGCCTGAAATTAATTCAAAATACCCAGTCCGTTTCGAATATAAACCAGGCGAAATCACCCAGCTTTGTCAGGCCGCGATCGATCAGGCCTCAAGCCGCTACGATGCTTTAATCAGGATTTCGGACCAGGAGTGGACCTTCGCCAATACCGTCATTTCCTTCGACGAAATTTCATCCGATTTGAGCGATTTGACCACGCCGCTTACTTTCATGGGTTACGTCTCGACCGACGACGCAATCAATCATGAGGGTTCGAAGTGCGAGGAATTGCTCGGGCAATTCAATGTTTCAGTCGTTACCCGCCGGGATCTTTATCAGGTCCTGAAAGCCTCGAAGCCGGCGAACGCGCGCGAGGGTCGCTTGCAGTCGGAAATCCTCAAGGGCTTCGAAAACGCCGGTATGAAGCTGAATGACAAGGATTTGGCCCAGCTCAAGAGCCTGATGCAAGACCTCAGCAAGACCGAGGCGCAGTTCTCCTCGAATCTCAACAACGATGCGACTACCGTGAGTTTTTCTGAAAAGGAGCTTGATGGGGTGTCCGCGCAGTTTCTCGCCCGTCTGTCGAAAGACAAGGACGGGAAGTATGTCGTTTCGACGAAATACACGGATTACACGCAGGTCATGGAGAACGCGAAAGACGGCGAAACCCGGCGGCGCATGCAGTTCGCTTACATGAACCGCGCGGCCGACAGCAACGTGAAGCTGCTTGAGCAGGCGATTTCGCTTCGCCAGCGGATCGCGAAGCTCATGGGCTACGACACCTGGGCGGATTACCGCATTCAGGGCGATCGCCGAATGGCCAAGAACGCGCTGACGGTCCTTGAATTCCTGAACGGACTCAAAGGAAAGCTCGCCAAGCGCAATCAGGCCGACCTCGCGAAGCTTCTGGCCTATAAGAAGAAGCTCGAACCCAAGGCCAAAAATCTGAATCAGTGGGACCTCGCCTATCTCGAGTACCAGCTCAAGAAACGCGATTACAGCTTGGACGACGACAAGATCCGCGAATACTTTCCCGCGGACGTCGTCGTTGACGGCATGTTCAAGGTTTATTCCGAGCTGCTTGGCGTGAATTTCATCGAAGTCCAAGGCGCCAAGCTTTGGGCCGACGGCGTCAAGGAATACGAAATCCGCGATGCCAAGAGCGGCGATCTCATCGCGTATTTCTGCACCGATTTCATTCCTCGCAAAGGAAAGTACGGCCATTTCGCGGCTTTTCCGCTCGTCGTCGGACGCATGATCCGCGGGGGCAAGTATGACCGGCCGATGGCGTCGATCGTCGGCAATTTCAACCCGCCGACGGCCGATAAGCCGTCGCTTTTGAACCATGAGGAAGTCGAAACCGTATTCCACGAGTTCGGCCATATCATGCATCAAACGCTGACTCAGGTGCCGTACGGAAGCCTTTCGGGGTCGGCGGTGGCGCAGGATTTCGTCGAGGCGCCCTCGCAAATGCTCGAGAACTGGGTCTGGTCGCCCAAGATTCTCGCTTCTCTGTCGGGGTACTATAAAAACCACAAGAAAAAGCTTCCTCCGGCGATCTTGAAGCGAATGATCGCCGCGAGGGATTTCAATCAAGGCTATTTCTACACAAGACAGTTATATTTGGGCATTTACGACATGCTGCTGCACACGACGTCGGGCGCGGTCGATTCGACCCGGCTCCAGGATGAGCTCTATAAGCAGGTCATCGGGCTCGACCCCATCCCCGGCGGGCATTTTCAAGCCGGGTTCGGGCATTTGATGGGCGGCTATGACGCCGGCTATTACGGCTACCTTTGGTCCAAGGTTTACGCGGAAGACATGTTCACCAAATTCAAAAAGGGCGGGTTGTTGAGTCCGGTTGTGGGTGGGCAATATCGCGAAACGGTTTTGGCCAACGGCAATCTCGAGGATGCGATGGACCTGTTGCGGCAGTTTTTGGGACGCGAGCCTGACTCCAAAGCGTTTTTCAAGATGCTGCATATAAAGGACTCCAAATAACTCTGCATGACGTCGCAAGGCTTCTGATAAGCTTTAAATGGAGGATGTCCTATGCCAGCTCTACCGAACAGCAAAGCTCAGGTTATATCCTTTCGTTGTATTTTAAAGACGCAACTCGGGGAGCTGATTTGCTCCTCGTTTAACCGGGAAGTCTGGAGCGACGAGCCGACTCAAAACACGGGCCGCCTTCCGGCTTTGACGCGAGGGCTTCGAAATCTGCAAACCGGTGAGAAGCGTTGTATCGCGGTTCCGGCGGATCAAGCCTACGGCCTTTACGATAAAAGCCTGGTGCTGGAGGTTTCCCGAAGCAAGTTTGCCAATCAGGGACGTCTCGAAATCGGCCAGGAAGTGATCGTCGAAACCCAATCCGGCGAGCAGCGGCCTTTTCGCGTGACCGGGCTGACGGGAAAGCGAGTGACTCTCGACGGGAACCATCCACTTGCCGGCCAGGATCTGATTTTCGATATCGAGGCAACCGAGGTTCGTGACGCAACGAGCGAAGAAATCACGCGGGAGCTGGGCCGAGCCGGCGAAATGAGCCTTGCTCATCCGAAGTGGGGCCTCTTACACTAGAGGCAGGTGGCTGATTCAGAATTCCGGAACATTCCGGTAAAAGAGAAGAAATTAACCACGGGCGCGACTAAAGTCGAGGATCCGATCGAGATCCGCAAGCTTCTCTCGTCGGCCTCTGAGACGGCAGCCCGCGCGGATATCGCGTTGCCTAAGATGGGACGTCGATTCATCAGCCGGGTCGAGCTGGATTGGGCGCCTAAAAAGGGCCTCGAATTCGAGATTCCTTCCAACGTCGAAAAACTGGAAGCGCCGATCGAGGGTGAGTGCAACATCATTATTTTTCTCAAGGGCCAGACCCTCGCTTGCCTGAGCAGCAAAAAGGTCTCGGTCCAGAAGGATAAGCTGATTGTTGCGGAGCCCTGGACAATCTTCACGATCCAGCGGCGGAAGGAAGTTCGCTACGAAATCCCGAAAGCTTATGAGTTTTTGGTCACTCTCGACTCGGTTGAGGGAGTCCGACGGCGCGTAACCAAGCGATTATTGGATGTCAGCGCTTCGGGCTTCGCGGTGCAGGCGATCTCGCATCGCGAGGCCGGTCTTTTCAAAAGGGACCTGATCATGAAGAACATCCAGATTCAGCTTGAGGACCGGCGATACCAGGTCGATGCGCAAGTTCGCAACAGTGTTCCGCTGGATCCCCGGAGCGGAATTTCCGGATTCAAGATCGGCTTTAAGATTCTTCGGATCAAGAAGGAAGACGCGCTCGCGCTTTCCGGTTGGGTGGCGCGCCGGCTGACAGTGCTGTACACCTGATCGGTTTGCATTTGTTCCGCCTCTTCGTTATTAGTTAGCATAGGTAACTAAATGAGCATCTCAGAAGTCTCGATTCGCCGTCCCGTTTTCGCCTGGATGTTGATGTTCGCCCTGATCGTCTTCGGCGCGATCTCGTTTCAGCGCATGGGCATCAGCCAGATGCCCGACGTGAATTTTCCCGTGGTCAACATCTCGCTCGAGCTCGATAACGCCGCTCCCGAGATCATGGAAATGGACGTGGTCGACGTCATCGAAGACGCCGTGATGGGCATCGAAGGCCTGACGAGCGTTTCATCGAGCGTCAGCGAGGGGACGGCAAACATCACTTGTGAGTTCGCGCTCAATCACAACGTGGATGTCGCGCTCCAGGAAGTGCAGAATCGCATCACGCAGACCGCGAACAAGCTGCCGACCGCGCTGTATCCGCCGGTGATCACCAAGACGAATCCGGAGGACCAGCCCATCCTTTGGGCCATGGTCACGGCCGACAAGGACATCCCGCTTTACAAGCAAATGATCTACGCGCGAAACACGCTGAAAGACCAGCTTTCGACGATCTCGGGCGTCGGCAACATCACGCTCGGCGGTTATGTGGACCCGAATCTGCGCGTTTGGATCGACGAAAACAAGCTTTACGGCTTCGATCTGGCCTCCGCCGACATTTGGAGCGCCGTCCAAGCCGAGCAGATCGAGCAGCCCGCCGGCCGTATTGAGGCGCCTCTCAACGAAATGAACGTGCGAGTGCTCGGCGAAGCGAGCTCGACGACCGACTTCGGAAAAATCCGCATCAACACCCGGGGCGGGACGGCCAACTACAACCCGATCCCAATGAACCGCGTGGCTTCCATTCAGGAGGGCGTCGCCGATGTGCGGGCCATTTCCCGCTTCAACGGCTTGACCGCGGTGGGCCTGGGCATCGTCAAGCAGCACGGCTCGAACGCGGTGGAAGTGGCCCGGCTGGTGCGCGAAAAAATCAAGCAGATCCAGCCGACGCTCCTGCCCGGCTACCACCTGGAGGCTCAGCTCGATACCACCAAGTTCATCAGCGAGTCCGTTCACGAGCTCAATATGAGCTTGATTTACGCCGCTTTATTGACCTCGATCGTTTGTTACCTTTTCCTGGGTTCGTGGTCGTCGACCTTCAATGTTCTGCTCGCGATCCCGACTTCGATCGTCGGCGCGTTCACCGCGCTTTATTTCTTCGGGTTCACGTTGAACACCTTCACCCTCCTGGGCCTCAGTCTCGCGATCGGTATCGTCGTCGACGACGCTATCATGATGCTCGAGAATATCGTGCGCCACTATGAGATGGGGAAGAACCGTCGCCAGGCGGCGATCGAGGGCTCGAACGAAATCACTTTCGCCGCGCTCGCCACGACGATCGCCATCGCGGCGATTTTCATCCCGGTGATCTTCATGCAGGGGGTGATCGGCCGGTTTTTCTATCAGTACGGGATCACCGTGACCGTCGCGGTCTTTTTGTCCTTGTTGGAAGCCTTGACTCTGACCCCGATGCGTTGCGCCCGCTTCATGACCTCGGCTCACGACAATCCGGGCGCCGTCATGAGGGTCATGGATGCGTTCTTGAACAAGCTTTCCGCCGTTTATACGGGCATGCTTCGCTGGTGCCTGAATCACCGCTGGAGCGTGGTGTTCGTGTCGGTCATGGTTTTCGTCACTTCGATTTTCTTCCTGACGACCCTTCGCGAGGAGCTGGTCCCGGCGCAGGACCAGTCCGAATTCGTCCTGACCCTGAAGACGCCGGTGGGAACGTCCATTAAGGCCACCGACGAGGTCTTCAGGCGCGCCGAAGCTTATCTTTTGCAGCAGCCCGAGGTGAAAGATTATTACACGACGGTGGGGAACTACGAGAACAACAACGTGGTCAATGCGGGCGTGATTTACGTCATTCTGAAAGATGCGAAGGAAAGAAAGGCGAGCCAGCGCGAGATGATGGATCGCGCGCGCGCCGATCTGCGGAAGCTGCTTCCCGGTACGACCGTTTTCGGACAGGATCTCTCTCTCACCGGATTCAGCGCCTCGCGCGGCTATCCGATCGAGTTCACGCTCGAGGGGCCCGATTGGGATAAGCTCATGGGGTATTCGGACGCGATCATCGCGAAGCTCAATCAGACCGGGCTTCTCGAAGACATCAACGCCGATTACCAAAGCGGGATGCCGGAAGTTTACGTGGTTCCGGACCGCGATCGCGCGGCGGACCGAGGCGTGAGCGTTTCGACCATCGATCAGGAGGTCGGCATTCTCATCGGCGGCCAGCGGTATACGGCGAATACCCAGTATCCGCTGGCGGGCCACCGTTACGATATCCGCATCAAGTCGCAAGAGGATCAGCACTCGCAGCCGGAAGACGTCGGAAAGGTCCGATTGAGAAACAATCGCGGCACCGGCGACCTAATCCCGGTCAGCGAAGTCGCTTCGATCAAGCAAGTGACGGGACCGCAGCTGATCTCACGCCACAACCGGGCGCGGGCCATCCCGATCTACGCCAACGTCGCGAACAGCAAGTCGCAGCAAACCGCGCTTGAGGCGGTGGAAAAGATCGCGAAAGAAACCCTTCCGCCCGGGTACCGGGCGACGATGACCGGTAGCGCATCGGCGTTCCGTGACGCGTTCGAGAGCTTGCTCTTCGCCCTGATTTTGGGTGTAGCGGTCGCGTATATGGTGCTGGCTTCGCAATTCAACAGTTTCATCCACCCGGTCACGGTTCTGATGGCGTTGCCTTTCAGCGTTTCCGGGGCGCTGGCGGCTCTTTACATGGCCAATCAGTCCTTGAGCCTGTTCAGCATGATCGGCTTGATCTTGCTCATGGGTATCGTGAAGAAGAATTCGATTCTGCTCGTCGATTTCACCAATCAGCGCCGAGAGCAAGGCTCGCCGCCCGATCAAGCGCTGCTTGAGGCTTGCCCGGTTCGCTTGCGTCCGATTCTCATGACTTCGATCGCCACCATCGCTGGCGCGATTCCGGAGGCGCTGAACTTCGGCGCCGGCGCCGAAACGCGCGTGCCGATGGCCATTTCCATTATCGGCGGCGTATCGCTATCGACGTTTCTTACCCTCTTCGTCGTTCCCTGCGTTTACAGCCTTTTCACTAAGCTCGAGCGCCCTGAGAAAAGGGATGAGAAAAGGGATGAGAAAGGGGACGAGGAACCATCCGTCCCTCATAATTCACAAGGAACCGCGCCGGCGTGAGTTTACCCGGGCTTTCTATTCGCAGACCGGTTTTCGCGTGGATGCTGATGGCGGCCATTCTGGTCTTCGGGGCGATCTCGTTCACCCGTCTTGGGATCAGCCAGTTGCCGGATGTCGATTTCCCGGTCGTCAGCATATCGGTCACGGAGAACGGCTCGGCTCCCGAGGTCATCGAAAGCCAGATCCTCGATCCGATCGAGGACGCGATCATGCAGATCGACGGGGTCCGCCAGATCACTTCGAGCGCCCAGCAAAGCTCGGGTTCCATTGCCGTCGAGTTCGAGCTCAACCGCGACGTCGACGTTGCGATGCAGGAGATTCAGGATCGCATCAACCAGGTGAAGAACCTCCTGCCCGCGGACATGTTTCCGCCGGTACTGCGAAAGAGCAATCCGGAGGACCAGCCGATCCTGTGGATGACGCTCACTTCGAGCGATCCTAACACCAAGATCATCGATCTGATGATTTATGCGCGCGATACGCTGAATGACGCTTTCAGTACCGTGCCCGGGGTCGGCAACATCGTCTTGGGCGGATACGTCGACCCAGCTCTGCGGGTTTGGACCGACCTCGACAAGCTTTATAAGTACAATCTCACGTCGGGTGACGTGGTCTCGGCAATCCAGGCCGAGCATCAGGAAGGGCCGGCGGGAAGCATCGAGAACGATAAAAAGGAGTATTTTGTCCGCGTTTTGGGCGAGGCTCAAAACCCGACCGACTTTGGAAAGATCACGATCCAGAATCGAGCGAACCTGGGCGCGAATTACCGGCCCACGCAGTTGAACAAAATCGCGACGATTGAAGAAGGTACCGCCGATGTCCGGAGGATTTCGCGCTCCAACGGCCAGATTGCCGTCGGCTTGGGCATCGTCAAGCAGCACGGCTCGAATGCGGTCGAGGTTGCCGATCTGGTCAAAAAGAAAGCCGCCGAGCTGCAGCCGACGATCCCGCCGCAATTCAACCTGAATGTGCGATCGGACAATACGCGCTTTATCCGCCAATCGGTCAGCGAGCTGGAATTCACGCTCCTGCTCTCGGCGATTCTCACCTCGGTGGTCTGCTATTTGTTCCTGGGGTCGATCACTTCCACGATCAACGTGCTCCTGTCGATTCCGACGTCGATTGTCGGCACGTTCATCGCGTTTTACTTTTTCAATTTCACGCTGAACACCTTCACCCTGCTTGGCCTCAGCCTCGCGATCGGAATCGTCGTCGACGATTCGATCATGATGCTGGAGAACATCGTCCGTCATCGCGAATTGGGCGAAAAGAAGAAGGCAGCGGCCCTCAAGGGCGCCGAGGAGATCACTTTCGCCGCGCTCGCGGCGACGGTCGCGGTGGTCGCTATTTTCGTGCCGGTCGTGTTCATGAAAGGAATTATCGGGCGGTATTTCTTTCAATACGGGATCACCGTAACGGTCGCGGTTTTGCTTTCGCTGCTCGAGGCACTGACGCTGACTCCGATGCGTTGCGCGAGCTTTTTGAGCGTGAATCATACGGGCAAGGGCTTCGCAGGTTTTATCGATCGTGTCTTCCGGGGACTGTCGGGCATGTACGAGCGCCTTCTAAAAGTCCTTCTTCGCGATAAATTCACCAAGGCCGCAACCATTGCCGGCGCGCTGATCTTCTTTTTTGCGAGCTTGCTGATCGCCCGGCAGCTTCCCGGCGAGATGATGCCCGCGCAAGACCAGTCTCAGATCATGATGAGGTTGAAGTTGCCGGTCGGGACGTCCTTGCCGGTCACCAACGACAAGATGAAAGCCGTCGAAAATTTTCTGCTCAAACAACCCGAGGTATTCGGCGTTTTCAGCGCCGTTGGGGGCTTTGGCGGGGATGCCGTCAATCAAGGAATGGCCTTCGTGACGCTCGTTGACGCCTCGAAACGGAAAGCCACTCAGTCGGAACTCATCAAGAAATTCCGCAGCGAACTGAAGAAGGCGAACAAGGGAATGGAAATCGTCTTTCAGGATCTTTCGCTCCGCGGTTTCGCGGCTTCACGTGGATTTCCGGTCGAGTTCATTATCCAAGGGCCGGATTGGGACAAGCTGACTTCGGTCACGAGCAAGATCATGGACGACATGAAAGCGAGTCATTTCATGGTCGACGTGAACACCGACGTTCAGGCCAATATGCCGGAGGTACAGATCGTGCCTAACCGGGCGAAGCTTGCGGCCCATGCCGTGTCCCTCAGTACGGTGACCCAGGCGCTTAACACGCTTGTCGGCGGTAACATCCTCACCGGGACCACCGAATACACCAAAGGCCGCCACCGCTATGAAATCGAAGTGCGCCTGGTCGCCTCCCAGCGCGATAAGTTGCCGGACCTCAGTCACATCCAGCTTCGCAATAATCGCGGCGAAACGGTTCCGCTCTCGGAAGTCGTCGAGCAGAAGGTCACGCCGAGCTTGATGCTCATTTCCCGTCTCAATCGCGCGCGGGCGATCACCGTTTACGCGAACCCGGCACCCGGGCATTCGCAGCAGGAAGCGATGAATAAGGCGCAGGAGATCGCGACAAAGTATCTGCCTCCCGGCTATTTCATCAAGCTCACGGGTAGCTCGCAAAGCTTCAAGGAGTCGTTTCAAAGCCTGATTTACGCTTTACTCCTGGGGCTTTTGGTTTCTTACATGGTCCTCGCCTCCCAATTCGACAGCTTCATTCACCCGGTTACCGTCTTGATGGCGCTTCCTTTCAGTATTTCCGGCGCCTTCATGGGGCTTTACATCGCTCATCAGTCGATCAATATGTACAGCTTGATCGGCTTCATCCTGTTGATGGGCATCGTGAAAAAGAATTCGATTCTGTTGGTGGATTTCACCAATCAGATGCGCGCGGAGGGGAACGATGTCAGAACCGCTCTTCTGAAGGCCTGTCCCGTCCGGCTACGCCCGATTTTGATGACTTCGGTGGCGACCGTCGCCGGCGCGCTCCCCGAGGCTCTTTCGATCGGTCCCGGCGCGGAAACGACGATCCCCATGGCGATCTCGATCATCGGTGGCGTGATTGCTTCGACGATTCTTACCCTTTTCGTCGTTCCCTGCGTTTACAGCCTGTTTACCCGCTTTGAAAGGCCGGATCCGCTGGCGACCGCGGAACGTCAAGCTGCCGCGAATGCCAGCGGCACCGCGCCGGCACGTTAATTCTTGTCGAGGAAAGCTCGCATTTTTTCGATATATTCAAGCGCCTGCGCTTTGAGTCCGGGCGGAAACACGATGGGATCTTTCTTCTCGTCGAGCTCTCCGCGTGTCACGCGCCGGACCAGGTCGTCGTGAAAATCGCCGAGCTGGGCGTTCCACGTGCTCAGGTAATTGAGCGTCGCCGCGGTCTCCGGAGTCGAGTCGACGGCGTCGAGAATAAAAAACACCGCGTTTTGCCGGGCCAAAATTTTTCGGGCGTCGTGAATTCCTTTCGACGACAGAGTCGGCCTGTTCAATAGACCCTCCAGGTCATTCAGCTCGTTGCCGATCCAGCGATAAAATGACTTTTTGGAGGAGGGGTCGAACTGTCCGGTCTCCTTCTCGATTTTTCTCAGACCTTCGGCATTCCATTTCGGCAGGATTCTCCCGGCAAGCTTCGCCGCGGTATCCGGGGAATGATTTGACAACGCGTCCTGGATCTTTCCCATGCTCGTCGTGAACTCGTCGAGGTGCTCGGGATATTCGTGGGTCTTGTCGAAAGACGCGAACGCGAAGCGCAGCTGCTTGAATCGCGCCCGGGCCAGCTTGAACGACGCCAGCTCTTCCTTGGTGGGGGCTTCGTCTTGCGCGATCTTCTGGAGCAGTTTTTTTTGAGCGAGGAAATCGGCGGTTCCGTTTTTCCAGATTTTCAGAAAGTACTTGAAGAGGGATTCCGGGGTTTCGTTTCCGAAATCGACGCGCACCTGGGCCGGCAGCTTCGCGTTCTCGTCCTTATCGTAAGACTGGATCAGTTTATCCCTGAACTTCGCCAGGATGCAGGCGTCGCGGTCATCGCCGTACCCGCGCCAGGCTGCCGCGCTGAGAAGGAAAAAACTGAATGCGCCGATGAACGCGCAAACTTTAAGCTTCATGGCTTAAGTTCGTGAAACTCGCCGTTCTTCCGGTCTTTAGTGACATTTGACCATGGAAAGTACTTTCCGTTCATGGCGACATAAACGCCGGCAGGCAGCGTTTGCGCGAAGGCGAGCGCGCTGCCTAGGTTGAAAAGGCCGTCCGAGCTGCCGAATTTGTAGGGAACCATCGCGCCGGTAAGGACGATCGTCTTCGAGCGGATTGGGGAGTTCGCCGCCGACGCCGCGGTACCGAGAAGCTTCGCGGTCTGCTCCATCGTGTCGGTGCCGTGGGTGATGATGATTCGGCTTTCCGATGCCCTTTCGCAGTGGCCTAAGATCGAGCGACGGTCGCCGTCCGTCATCTCGAGGCTGTCGACCATCATCAAGGTCTCGATCTCGACCCCCACCTTGCAGCGCCCCAGGCGCAGCATTTCGGGAACGTGCGTGTCTTTGAAAAAAAGAGTGCCGTTGATCTCGTTATATTCTTTGTCGAAGGTGCCGCCGGTGACGAGCACTCGGACCGGATGGGATGAATTCACGACAGGGGTTGCTCCTCGTCGTGATTTTGGGCTATTTCGGGCGTGGTTGTCCAGACTTCTTTGACTCGGTTTTTTTAAGTTCTTGTTCGAAGAATTCCGAATTTTTAGCGAGCGCTTGCATATAGCCGCGAACATCGTCTCGCGCCTTGGCCGGCAGCGAAGAATAGGGAACGATGTGCTCATCCGGCACATAACGAAAAGTGAAATTAAGTCGCCTTGTTTCAAAGCCTTCGACGTTGACGGGAAACAAGATCCCCTCGCGCCGATCGACGCGCTGGACGCGGTGAAACAGCTGGTTCTTCCAGCGGTGGCTTCCGAAAATCTGCAGCGAGCCGTCATCGAGCCATTGCTGCAGCACGACGCCGTCACGCTCTCCGCGCTGCTGGCTTGAGACGAACTGAAACATGGCGCGCTCTCCCAGGGAGATGGACGCGACCGGTCCCGGCTCGAAATCCTTGTGCTCGCCCACGCGGGCGGTGTCGATGCGCTTTTCTCCGTCTTCGTCTTGAATGACCCTGCTGCCGTAGAAATTGAGCAGGCAGGTATTCAGATGCCATTTCTCCGGCATGTCGCGGCCCGAGTACATCTTGCGCGCGATGCCTTCTATTTTCTTCACTAATTTCAACAGCGGGGCGGGAAACGGCTCCGCGCGAACACAGCGGTTATGAATGCCCTTCGGGGGATGATAATAATTCAGGCAGGCGAACTGCCAGTTGCCGAGCCAATAGACGGGGCGGAGCAGTTGTCGCTGCGTTTCACCGGGATGCGGAGGGTTATTTTCGGAGTAGCGATACTCCCAGATCGGATAAATCCCCGATAGCCATTCAAGAATTTCGCGGCGATCGGCCGCCGAAACAAAAAAACGATTGTAGTAGAGGCCAGGAATCTTCTTCACTTCTAACTGAGTATATAACGGTTTTGCCCTTCATGCTATAAGTCGAGGTAAGGAGACTCATCCCGATGCCTAATACTCTCAAGACCAAAGGTTATGCCGCGCTCAGAGCGCATTCGTCGCTTGAACCGTTTTCATTCGAAAGGCGCGAGCCGCGCGATCACGATGTTTTGATCGAGATTCTCTATTGCGGGATTTGCCATTCCGACATCCATCAAGCGCGCGATGAGTGGGGCGGGTCGGTGTTTCCGATGGTTCCCGGCCATGAAATCGTGGGAAAGATCACTCGAGTCGGCAAAGCGGTGACGCGATTCAAGTCGGGCGATCTTGCCGGCGTGGGCTGTTTCGTCGATTCGTGCCGGACCTGCTCGAGCTGCAAGCAGGGGCTGGAACAGTTTTGCACCGAAGGCATGGTCGGCACTTATAACTCGGTTGAGCGCGATAAAAAGACGCCGACTTTCGGGGGCTATTCGTCCCAGATCGTGGTGGATGAAAATTACGTGCTGCGAGTTTCCGATAAGTTGCCGATTCAAAACGTGGCCCCGCTTCTTTGCGCCGGCATCACGACTTATTCCCCGCTGCGCCATTGGAAAGTGGGCAAGGGTTCGCGCGTGGCGGTCATGGGACTGGGAGGGTTGGGTCATATGGCCGTCAAGCTCGCCGCCGCGATGGGAGCCGAAGTCACGATGCTGAGCACTTCGAAAGCGAAGGAGGCCGACGCTCGCCGTCTCGGCGCTCACGCATTTTGTCTCACCTCGCAGGACGGAGCGCTTGCCCGTCTCGAAGGGCATTTCGACCTGATCATCAATTCGGTATCGGCCTCGATCGATCTGAACCCGTACCTCGCCACGTTGGCGACGAACGGCACGATGGTCATGCTGGGCGTTCCTCCGAAGGCGGTGGAGCTCCAGCCGTTTTCGCTGATTTTCGGCAGGCACAGCCTTGCCGGATCGTTGATCGGCGGCATCGCCGAGACGCAGGAAATGCTCGACTTCTGCGCCGCGAAGAACATCACGTCGGACGTCGAAGTCATCCCAGTTCAAAAAATCAACGAAGCGTATGAGCGGACGATCAAGGGAGACGTCCGTTACCGTTTCGTGATCGATATGAAAACGCTGTGACTTAGGACGCTAGGGCGTCTGGATTTCGTAAACGCAGCGATCGGCGCCTTTGAAAATACATTGGTGCTCGTCGATCTTGAGCAGTTGGTCGTCGGAGCGAACGCCTACGGACTTCAAAAAGGTCTTCTTGTATTCGCAAAGAAAGCTGCCCAGTTCCGAATTGCGATAGTCGAAATGCTTGAGGTGCTCCTGAGGCGAGACCGAAATCAGGAGATTCTTATCCGGTTGCGATTCGACTTGGTGAATGAAGTTGGCTTCGTATCGATTGAAATTGGAAATCAGGCTCAGCAGCTTATCCCGTGAAGTGATCGCACGATCGAAAACGGGCCGCATCGATGCCAGAAGGTCCGGGCCGGAGGCGAAATGGCCGATGGTCATCAGGTCTTCCGGGTGCAGATCACCGGTCTTGATCAGCTGATGGATAAGATCCAAGCCGAATTGAATGTTGATGGAATGATCGAGAATCACGAAAAAATCGGGATCGATCTTCATGGTTTTTGACAGCATCTTTTCGAGCGCTTCTTCGCCATGGCGTGATTCGTAAAATTTGAGAATCGGCAGCACCCATCGCACCGAGGTCCCGCAATCGGTGAGATAACGCGACGGAACTTTGAACTTGCCGATCTCGTCCAATTTTCCCGCTTTTTGGACACGGTTGAAATCCACGTATCCCGTTTCGAGAGTTTCGACGGGGTTGATGCCCATTTCCTTGCAGAATTGCATCCAAATCATCAGCGGCGGAGCGAGGCTGCCGGCTTCGATTTTGGATACTGCTGATTGGCTGGTTTCGAGTTTTTGCGCGATGTCGGTTTGGGTCAGGCCGGCCTTTTTTCGGACGGCCCGCATAATGCGCGATGATTTTGTTCTGAGGCTTTTTTCTGATGTTGTGAGATTCATGGTGTTTGCTCTTTCTGTGATTCTGATCTTAGCAGAGAAGCAAGTTAAGTTGTATATGATGCTGCGAATAATCAATTTTAGAGCAATGCGTCAATTTTTTAACATAATCTACTTGCCACTCGCTGCGGGTCAATTAGCTTGGAGTTGTGAAGAAATCGATTCGTTATCTGGGGTTGGCGGGGGTTGTTTTATTTATTAATTTGGCTTGGGCGGGCTCGGCTTCGCCCGGCGATCAGTCGGATATCGATGCGAAGGTCCGGCATCTTTTGAGAAAAATGACCCTCGAGGAAAAAGTCGGTCAAATGACCCAGCTGACCCTCTCCATGGTCTCGAGCGGGGCGGACGGTAACCAAGAGCCTCAGTCGTTCGATGAAGCTAAGCTTGAGGCCGCTCTGATCCAGCATCATGTCGGATCGATTTTAAATGTCCAGTCGACCGGCTCCGCCTTCTCCGTGGAGCACTGGCATGCAGTCATCGAGCACATCCAAGACTTGGCTACGAATAAAACACGGCTTCAGATTCCGGTCCTTTACGGAATTGACGCCATTCACGGCGCGACCTACACCCAAGGCGCCACTCTGTTTCCGCAAGCTCTGGCGATGGCCGCGACCTTCAATCGCAACCTGGTCCGCAAGGAAGGAGAGATTACTGCCCGTGAGGTGAAGGCTTCCGGTATTCCGTGGAACTTCTATCCGGTCATGGATGTCGGGCGCCAACCGCTTTGGCCGCGCTTGTATGAAACTTACGGCGAGGACACCTACCTTGCGACCGAGCTTGGCTCAGCCTACATCCAGGGCCACCAAGGTGTTGCGCCGTGCTTAAAGCATTATGTCGGCTACAGCGATCCTTGGAGCGGCAAAGACCGTACTCCGGCCATCATTACCGAAAGGCTTTTGCGTGAAACTTTTTTGCCCACCTTCGAGGCAGGGGTTCGGGCGGGAGCGCCGACGGTCATGGTGAATTCGAGCGAGATCGACGGCATCCCGGGGCATGCCAATCACCATCTCCTGACCGATATTTTGCGCGGGGAGCTTGGATTCAAAGGGTTCACGGTATCGGATTGGGAAGACATCGAGCGCCTCTACACCCGGGATCGGGTAGCCGCTACACCTAAAGACGCCGTTCGCATCGCGGTCATGGCCGGCATCGACATGAGCATGGTTCCGTCCGATTACTCCTTCTACGACTTGTTGATCGAGCTGGTGAAAGAGCGCGCCGTCCCGATGTCGCGCATCGACGAAGCCGTGGGGAGGATTTTGCGCGTGAAATACGAGATCGGCCTTTTCGACCATCCCTATGGTGACTCGCGCTTGGCTTCCGCGAAAAAGGAAGTCGGCACTCAAGCCTCCGCCACCGATAACCTGAATGCCGCGCAGGAAGCGTTGACCTTGCTCAAAAATGACAATAAAACGTTGCCGCTTTCGAGGAAATCGAAGGTCTTGGTCATGGGACCCAATGCGGACCTGCTCTCGGCATTGAACGGCGGATGGACGATTACCTGGCAAGGCAACCAAGAGCAGCTCTATCCGAAAGACAAAAAAACGGTGCTCGCGGCGATTCGCGAAACGGTGGGGGATGGAAACGTCGTCTATGCGAATGACCTGGATTTCGCCTTGCAGCGCGCGTCCCGGGTCGACGCGATCATTCTTTGTCTGGGCGAAAAACCTTACACCGAAACTCCGGGCAATATCGACGATCTGACGCTCGATCCCTCGCAGCTCGCCATGGCTGCCCGGCTGGAGCAAACCGGCAAGCCCGTGATTTTGGTGATGATCGAGGGGCGCCCCCGGGTGATCCGTCCGATCGTCGACGGGGCGAAAGCGATCCTGATGGCCTATTTGCCGGGAATGGAAGGGGGCCGCGCGATCGCCGATGTTCTTTTCGGCGACAAGAATCCGAGCGGAAAATTGCCGATCACCTATCCGCGCGCGCCCAATGCGCTTACTCTCTACGACCATACCGCGATGGAGGAATCGGAGGGGAACGTCTACAATCCGGAATTTCCTTTCGGCGCCGGTTTAAGCTACACGACGTTCGAATATTCGGACCTCGCGGTTGATCATGAGGCGATCACCAAAGGCCAGGGGCTCAAGGTCTCGGTGAAAGTGACGAATACGCGAAAACTTTATGGGCAGGAGTCGGTGCTCCTGTATCTCACCGATCAAGTCGCGTCGATCGCGCGCCCGGTGAAGCAGCTGCGCGGATTCGATAAGATAGCGCTCTCTCCCGGCGAGACCAAAACGGTGGAGTTCACGCTGAAGCCGCGCGATTTTTCCTTTATAAACCGGAAGAACCGCAGGGTGATCGAGCCAGGCGAGTTCAAGGTGACCGCCGGGCCCTTGTCGAGAAGTTTCAGGATCGAGTAGTTCAAGAAGCCCTGTTTTTCGCCGATAAGTAGGCGATGGGTGTCTTTGAAGATAGCATTGATGTATTTCTGACTCCGATTGCCGAATTTCTAAGGGACGAAACCGTCTCGGAAATCCTGATGAACGGTCCGGATCAGATCTGGATCGAGCGTAAGGGCAAGCTGATGCGCACGGAGGCCCGTTTTAACAGCGAGTCGGCGCTCCAGGCCGCTATGAGGAATATCGCTCAATCGGTGGGTCGGAAAATTGACGCTGAAAACCCGACGTTGGACGCCCGCCTGCCTGATGGGTCGCGTATTCACGTCGTGATTCCGCCCGCGGCACGGGCCGGAACGACGGTTGCGATTCGAAAGTTCTCCAAAGCCGAGGAAGTGACTCTCGAAAAGCTGGTGAGCTTCGGCAGCATTTCCGCGGACGCCGCCAAGTTTCTTCAGATTTGCGTCGCCTTGGGTAAAAACATGATCGTTTCGGGCGGCACGGGCTCGGGTAAAACGACGCTTTTGAACACTTTGGGGCGCCTGATTCCCTCGCATGAACGGCTTTTGATCGTCGAAGACGCCAGCGAATTGCAGGTTAAAGCCGATCATGTCGTTTGCTTCGAGACGACGGCGGGAAACTTCGAGAGGGTCGGGGCGCTGACGATTCGCGACCTGTTGAGGTCGGCGATGCGATTACGCCCGGATCGGATCATCGTGGGCGAAGTGCGCGGCCCGGAGGCCGTGGATCTGATCGCGGTGATGAATACGGGTCATGGCGGCAGCATGGGCACTACCCACGCCAACAGTCCGTCGGACGCGCTGGTGCGCCTGGAGTGCCTGGCCATGATGTCGGAGACGCCCCTTCCGGTGACCGCGCTTCGTCGGCAGATTTCTTCGGCGGTTCATCTGGTGATCCAAGCGAAGCGCTACTCGGACGGCTCCAGGAAGATTTCACATATTTCGCAAACGCTTGGCGTGGATGAACACGGAAATTACCGTTGTCAGGATTTGTTCCGCTTCGTGCAAAAGGGCAAGACGGCGGAGGGGAAGGTTCTCGGCGCGATGGAACCTTGCGGAGTCCTGCCGACTTTCATGCCTGAAATCGAAGTGAACGGCTACGTTTTCCCGCGCATGAAGTTCGCGCGCCCGGCCGTGCCGGGTGCTCAAACAGCCGCGGCCGCGAAGCCCGGAGCCGCCACGCCTGCCGCAGCGGCGCCGGCGACGCCTCCACGTTCTTCGAGCTCGGGGACGGGTTCCGGCCAGGGCAACGCCGCTTAAGCTGTTTTTTCAAGCCAGACCAAGGTCTCAAAGTGTTCGGTATGGGGAAACATGTCGAAAAGGCGCGCCTTCCGGATCCGGTAGAGCGGCGCCAATCGCTCAAGATCCGATGCAAGTGTCTCGATCGCGCAGCTCGAGTAGATGAAGTGAGCCGGCTGAAATTCGCTTATCAGCCGAAGCGATTCGCCGAGCCCTTTCCGCGGAGGGTTTGCGAGTATCAGATCGGGAGCGAATGAGCCTATTTCCGACCCGACTTTCGCCGAGTCGGCGGCTTTAAAGCGCAGATGCGGAAGGTTTTGTTCGGTCGCCGTCCGGTTCGCCGTTTCAACCGCCTCCGGATTGATTTCGATACCCAGGATCGTCGCGGCGCTTTTGGCGCAAAAAAAGCTGAAGGCGCCTTGGCCGCAGAACAACTCGATCATCTTGGGCGGCGAGATCTCGCCCACCCAGCGCGCGGCGGTTTCGTAAAGTTCCGCGGCGACGACGAAATTGGTCTGCACGAAAGCCTGCGGAGCCAGCCGCATTTGGAGCGAGCCGATTTGATGGAGGATCCAATCGGGACGGGTCAGTGGAATCTCCTCCGGGCCTTCCAAAATCGCATGGGGAATAGGCTGAATATTGGCGGAAATGCAGCGAAGTGACGGAAAGTCCCGCTGCAGCTCAGGGATCAGTTTCGTGATCCGCGTGACGAAAGCCCGTGAGCGAAGGACGAACCGGAGATACATCTGGTCGCTGAGCGGCGAGTAGAAGGCGATCAGCGCTTTGAGCTCGCCGCTGCGGGCCTGGATTCGGTAAGGGGTCAATTCATGGCGGCGTATCAGGCCGGGCATGGCGGCGATGAGCTCGTTCAGTTTGGGGTGATGAATGGGGCAGTGAAGAAGCTCGCGCCCTTCATCGAGGCTCTTGGGGTCTCCGGCGATGCCGATTATCGGGCTATCGACGCTCCCGGTGACCACCATCTTCGCGCGATTTCTGAAGCCTCGCTCCGGTGACGGAAAAAGGTCTTCGAGAGCCAAGGGAGAAAACGCGCGCAAGCGCTCGCGCAAGATGCGCTCCTTTTCCCGGAGCTGGGCTTCGTATTCTTTTTCGATCCAAGAGCAAGAGCCGCATTCGCCCCGGGCGAAGTACTCACAAAAAGCAGGGATCAATTGACAAGCTCCGAGGCCGCCCGGAGAGTGAAGGTGAAGCAGCTTCCCTTGCCGACTTCGCTTCTCACGGAAATCGTCCCGCCGTGCGCCTCGACGATGCCCTGTGCGATGAAAAGGCCAAGGCCGGTACCTTGCCGTCTGGAGGATTTGGGTTGGTAATAGCGGTCGAAGAGGTGGGGCAAAAAATCGGCGGCGATCCCGGTGCCGCTGTCGATTACGGAGATCCGGACTTCGTTTGATTCGCATTCGGAGCGAACGCAGATCGCTCCTCCCGGAGGAGTGAATTTGACGGCGTTTCCGAGGAGATTCGACATGACTTGAAGAATCCGGATGTGATCCACCAGGGCGATGCAAGGCGAATCCGAGAATTCGTCCTTGAGTTGGATCTCTTTTTGCGCTGCCAATACGCCGATGAGCGCGAGCGCTTCTTGAATCACTTCCCGGACCGGCATGGGCGACGTTTCGATCTGGAAATTCCCGGACTCGATCGTGGCGAGATCGAGCAGGCTTTTGACCAGCTGGTTGGCTTGCTTCGCCGATTTTTCGATATTGTCCGCGATTTTTTTGAACTGGCCTTGAAGAATTTCCGGAGGTGCCTTCGAGGAGAGCGTCACCCGCAGCAGCTCCACTCCCAGCTGGATGGCGGTGAGCGGATTCTTCAAATCGTGGCATACGATCGCGAGCGTGTCTTCGCGGGTTTGCAGGGCCCGCTGCGCGTTTTCAAAGAGCCGGGCATTATCGACCGCCAGGGCGGCGGTGCGCCCCACTTCCTCGAAAAAGGCGAGATCTTCCGGGGTCAGGCTGCGATTCGCGGTAAAAAGGCTGATGGCCCCGAAAGTCTGGCCTCTCGCACGAAGCGGGATCACCGCGTAGGAAGAGACGCCGAGGGCTTGAATGAGTTTCATTTGACGGGGCGCGGTGCTTGGATTCACATTTTTCCAGTCATCGGCGGTGACGAGAATCGATCTCCCCGACATGACGTCCGCCAAGTTCTGATCGATCTTGAAAATCGAAGGCGTGAACTTGGATTTCAGGTCGCGGGCCAGTTCGGATTTGGAAGGGTCGGAGTGCACCACCGTGAAGCGTTGGATTTCTTCCTTTTCGCTGATCAGATCGATGGCGCACCAGTCGGAAAGGTCCGGTACGACGAGATGAGCAAGGTCGCTCAGGGTCTGCTCATATTTCAGCGACTGAGACAAAGTTTGCGTGAGCTTCGCTAGAAACTCTTTTTTTGTGTAGTATTGTCCGTCAATCATCTACAAGTACGATTGTATGGATTGTTTTCGTAAAGTAAATGAATTTAGATATTTTCGCCTGTCTTTCCTCATAGGGAAGACATTATCAGAGGTTAAAAAAACATTCCCTTTTAGATCAGTCTGAGATGATCAGGGGTCGCCCGCTTGACTGATTTTCCGATCCAAGGAAAATGCGCCCCCGCCTCGAATCATGACGATTAAGGTGAGGCAGAGCATCAAGAGATGATACTCGATACCTTCTCCCTTCTGATTGCTGGACCAATTCATGAAAAATCCGTTGGGTAAGGATAAGAAAAGAGCGACCGTCATGTTTGACGCGACGCCAAACGCAGCTACGCGCGACAAAAGACCGACAATAAGCCCGAGGGCGCCGGCGGATTCCGCCATGATCGCCAAGAAGGCAAGCGGCGCCGGGATTCCCATAGTATGGGTGAAAAAACCCATGGTACCGGAAAAACCATGGCCACCGAACAGTCCGATGGTTTTCTGTAGGCCATGCGGCAGTATGACAAAGCCCGCGACGATGCGCGCGACGGCGGGGATGATGTCATCCGTCGTTTTGATGAGCTTGTGGATCATAGTGTTTTTATTGCAAGCGTTGTACTTGTTCGAGCATGAAAAACCTATTTGCCAGTTATTGGGTCGGCGCCTTTTTTCTCCTGATCCTCAAAGGATCCGCTTTTGCTCATTTTCATGCGGCTCCGCGATCGGCACTCGGATTGGAGAATCCCTTTAGGCCGGATGATGCCTCCGCCATTCGGGCCGGTGCCGCGCTCTACGCGAAAAACTGCGCTTCGTGCCACGGAGAAGACGCAATGGGTATGGGCAATGTTCCCACGCTCGCTCGCGGGCCGGTTCAATCCGTCTCGGACGGCGAGTTGTACTGGTTCATCGGAAAGGGGGCGGTCCAAAACGGGATGCCTCCGAGTCATCTTCCGGCACGGCAGCGCTGGCAGGTCGTGACGTTTGTGAAATCTCTCGGAGCCGCTCCGATCTCGCCGAAAAGTGGCCAGGTCGCGCCGCGGTCTCATGCGCAAAGCGAAATCCAGGCGCCTCCTCCTTCCGCGCCTTTCACCGATTATCGTTTCGAGAAACCGGGTGAATTTCATAAAATTCGGGCGAAAGATCTGCCGGACCCGGCCATGGAGACCTCCGTCGGTAACGGTCCGGAGATCGTGCCTCGGCCGGCCGGCGCTTGGCCGAAAGTTCCGGAGGGTTTTCAGGTTCAGCTCTATGCTACCGGTCTTGATAATCCGCGATTGATTCGCAGCGCGCCGAATGGCGATGTTTTCCTCGCGGAAAGCAGCTCGGGAAAAATCCGCGTGTTTCGCGGACTGACCGCGGACGGAAAGCCCAGGCAGGCGGAAGTGTTTGTCGCCGGCATGAACCGCCCTTATGGAATTGCGTTCTATCCGGTCGGAAAAGATCCGAAGTGGGTTTACGTCGGGAACACGGACGCGGTCATTCGTATTCCTTACCGGAACGGGGATCTTCATGCGAGCGGACGCGCGCAGAAGATCGCGGACCTTCCCAGTTCCTCGCGCGGTCATTGGACCCGTGATCTTCAGTTCAGTCTCGACGGAAAGAAGCTGTTTGTCGCCGTGGGGTCGGCCTCCAACATCGATGATCCGGATACGACCCCCCGGGAAAAGAACCGCGCGGATATTTTAGTCATGAACCCGGAAGACGGTTCGGATACGCGGGTCTATGCCTACGGTATCCGAAACGCCGGCGGAGGGTTGGCCGTGAATCCCGTCACCGGGGAGCTCTGGGCTTCCGTGAACGAGCGCGATGCCTTGGGTGACAATCTCGTCCCTGATTACATCACCCGCGTGCGCGAGGGCGGATTTTACGGCTGGCCGTGGTGGTATATCGGCGGTCACCAAGATCCCCGCCATCCGGGAAAGCACCCCGAGCTGAAGGACAAGCTGATCGAGCCCGATGTTCTTTTACAGCCCCATAACGCCTCGCTCGAAATGATTTTCTACGAGGGCAAGCAGTTCCCAGCCGAATATCGTGGCGATATTTTCGCGGCTCAACACGGGTCTTGGAACCGCTCGGTTCGCACGGGCTATGAATTGATTCGTGTACCTCTTCATCAGGGCCAGAAAGCAAGCGGTGATTACGAAGACTTCATGACCGGCTTCGTCGTAGACGATGCCCGGGTTTGGGGGCGCCCTGTGGGCGTGACCGTCGCGCCCGATGGCTCGTTACTGGTTACCGACGATGCGTCGAATTCGATTTGGCGGATCAGGCGACTTTCAGGCTCGGGATGAGCCGGCAAGGAAGCGTGAAACGAAACGAGGTGGTTTTGCCCGGAGTGCTTTCGACCCAGATGCGACCGCCATGCGCTTCGACGAGTCCTTTTGAGATGTATAGACCGAGGCCCAGGCCGGGCACGCCCGCTCCCCGTGCCATGACGGAGCGGGAGAAAAGATTGAAGATCCTCGGAAGTTCCTCCGTGGAAATTCCAGCGCCGTGATTTGTAATCGAGATTTCCAAGTGATCGGCGCGCTGTTCCAGCTGAACGAGGATTTCACTGCCTTTGTCTCCGTACTTCGCCGCGTTCGATACGAGATTTCCGAGAACTTGCTCAATTCGGACCGGATCGGCGAATATCGGGAATAGCTCGTTTTCTTCGACGATATTCACCCGGAAGCCTCGAGTCAGGTGGGCGAGCCGGTCGACCGTTTCGTGCACGATCAAGGCCGGATCCACCCATTTTTGATCGAGTGAAAGGCGGTGCGCCTCGAGCTGCGAAACATCGAGCAGGTCGTTGACCATCCGGGAAAGAGTGGAGGCCGCCGCGTTGATTCGCGTGCAGCTGATCTGGGCCTTTTCATTGCCGCCGCAGGCGTGCGTTCTCTGCAAAAGGCCGACACACATCTTGATCACGCCGATCGGCTGCCTGAGATCGTGGGCGATCACGGAGGTCCATTCGTCGCGCATTCTCTGCAGCTGTTTAAGCTCCGTGATGTCTTGCAGTATTCCGCGAAAGCCTACGATGCGGCCGGCGGCGTCCCGGACCGCTTCGGCTCGAGTCGAGACCCAACGGGTTGAGCCATCCGGGCGGACCACCTCTAAGTCCATCGCGTAAGGGGTGCCGTTTTTCAGGATCTCGTTAAGAGCCGGAGCGAGCCTGGCCATGCTCTCGGGAGTATATATTTTCGGAAGCCCGCTAAAGCCCACCACGGAAACGTTGGGATCCCGGCCATAAATTCGGTAGAGCTCTTCCGACCAAAAAAGGACATCGCCCTTCGCGTCCCGGACCCAGCTGCCGACATGCGCCACCCTCTGGGCTTCCTTGAGTTCGGTTTCCCTGGTCCGCAGTTCGTTCTCGACGCGCTTGATTTCCGAAATATCGCGCGTGATGGTGGCCCTGCCGATGAGCCGCTTAGTCTCCGGGTCGCGGATCATGAAATGAGTGTCGGATACCGGGATCGGCCTTTCGGTTTGCCAGTGTCGAAAGGACGTTTCGCCCTTCCAGTAACCCGTTTCCATTATGGATTTGAGAATGACCTCTTTCGCGAAGGCGCGCTGCTCGGGCGGATAATACTCGGGTATCTGAGTCTTTTCGATTGGGAAGTCGGGAGCCAGGCCGATCATTTTCCGGCCGGCCGGATTAACGTAAGTGAGCACGCCGCTCTTGTCGGCGATACCGACGAAGTCGGAGGAGTATTCGATCAGCGCCGAAAAAATGAGGCGCTCATCGAGCGCCTTTCGCAGCGCGAGCTCATTTCGTTCGGCGCGGCTTTTGGCTTTCGAGAAGCGGTCGGCTACGGCCGCGATAACCGAGATCTCGATCAGGAACAGAATACCTTGCGCCAGAGCTTGGGCGCGGGTGTAAATCGCCTGATCGTAGGTCAAAAGAATCGCAATTGGAGTGGCCATGATCCCGGCTAGCAGGCCGGGTCGGGCGCCCCATAGGAAGCTGCTCACGACGACCGACAGAAACAGCAGAAGAAAAGGCGCTCCGGCGCCCGTCCAGCGCGTCAAAAATAATCTTAACCCGAGCGCGGCCCCAGTCAGTCCGACCGTGAAAAGGCATCTGAGCGCAAGATGCTTTCTTAAGCCGTCTAAGGGCATGGTGCGCTGGCTCCCAGCATACTCATCTTCAAACGATTCATGCCCTCCTGGCTCGGATGAACCGTTCCACGTCTCGGGCGGTCGAGATCGAGGATCACGAAAAGCGTCATCGCGATGATGATCGACAGGATCGACGTGAAGAGCAGGCGGCGGCCCTTCTCTAATCCGCTCGCATAGCCGACTGCCGCCATCACCAGGATCGAGGAGGCGAAGAGCAGGGCGATGATGATCGCCGGGATCTGATTCTCGAAAGCGGCCGATTGCGTTTCGGCCTGATCGATCATTTCGTTCAAGGAATTCAAGAAAAGACCGATCGTGACGTCGCCCGGATGCTTCCGGCCCGATTCGGCCGCCAGCCGCCATATATCGCTTTGGAGCGATTGCAAGCTCGGCTTCGAATTCATCCGGTAGAACTCCAAACGGAGGTCCACATATTTTCTCAAGAGCTTATCGATTTCGGAGCGCGCCGGGCACTCCAGCAATCCGGCGCGCAGATAGGCGGTTCCGATCGCATTCGTTTCGTTTATCGCGATCTTTTGCCGTGAGTCGTAGCGAGCTTCCGCCATGGACACTGTGAACGCGAGAAGAAGAGCGAGCATACTGATCAGCGCGCCGGGCATGAATTCGAGCATGATTTCTTGTTCGGGGATCGCCTTCGACCTGATAAGGCGCCCGATCCGGAAAAAAATCTCCGTAACCGCGAAGATGATGAAAAAGGCTGCTGGAACCAGTATGAATACGTCGCGATTGAAGAAGACCTCGATGAGCTTCATGGGCGGCGGATTCCAAAAAACGACTCGGTGAATCGCGCCTTCCCGAAGAGACGGATAAACTCCCTCGTGCCGGAGAAGGCGAACAGCAAAAGGGTGACCCACACCACGAGAATCAGCGTACGGGTCGTGCCGATGCGATGAATCAACTCGATATTGGCCTCGACGAAAGCGTGATGCTTGAGCAGCAAATCGACAAATTGCTCCAGATACCAGACGACCGATACCCCGGCGGCATAGATCCACGTTTTCCATAAAACGCCGTAAATCAAAGGCCGTTCTTTAAACCAATTAATGAGGCGGAGATGGTCCGCAACGAGGAAGGCTTTGGCGACGATGAGCGATCCGATGATGACCATGGGGGGGCCGGACCGACGCAGGCCGTAATCCGCCAAAATGACCGACTGAGTGAGCGAAAGCAGCGCGAAGGCGAAAAGAAAGAAAAGCCAGATCGGAATCAGGTCGAGGATTTCGCGTTCGATCCAATCGAGGGTTTTTTTCATGTTTTTAAAAAGGGCCGCTCCATTAACCCCACCGCGAGCTGGTCAGGCTAATGGAGCGGTCCATTGGAATTGGAAATCAGACTTTGAAACCAACTCCGAGAGTCAGAGTGTGCACTTTGAACGCGCTTGCGAATGTGGCATCGTAGCGCACGCCGAGATCGATCACGCTCGTCAGGGCATAATTCACTTCCGGTCCGGCATCAAACCAGGCATTCCAAGTCGAGCCTTTTCCGTTGCCGGGAGTCACGAGCGACGAGTTCGTGCCGAAGGCGTTACCCACGCCTGAGGACGAATAAATCACGTTCGCGCCGAGATGAGGCCCAAAGGTCCATCTTTCAAAGCGCCCAGGAAAAAGGTCGAACTTCACGTCCATGGGGACCTGGACCATGTAGGTGTTGTTCCCTCTGGAAATACCCGAGGAAAAGCCAGAGGCACCGTTGAGATTATTGTTCAGGCCGGAGTAGAGGCCGCCGGCGCTGATGCCGACATTAGCGTAGGGGCTTTTGAAAAAATCGATATCCGCGAGCAGCCCCGACGAAAGTCTTTGATTGCCTTCGAAGAGGATCGCGCCCGCTTGAGGCCGAAACGTCAAATCGCTCGCGGTAAGGCCAGTGGCTTGCTCTGGCGCCTGAGCCTGGGCTTCGCTTGTCGGTGCCGCACTTTGAGTCGACTCATCCTGCGCGAGCGCGTAACTGATGGGAGCAAGCTGACTGACAATAAGCACGCTAGCAGCGGGCCAAAGTAGACGTGTGTTATTTTTCATTCGTTTTCTCCTGGTTTTTACTTCCCGATGAGCAAGGTGGGTGCCATCAGCGATGGAGCATCGCGTTTCGCTTGGCGTTCCGAGTCTGGGCTTCGAATTGCATGGACGGCTCCGCCGGGCGGGCGGGTGGTTGAGGCGGCACGTGAAGGGGATTTTTATGTCGATATATGAAAATAGAAATTTTATCCGGATCGCCTTTTGTGCAGCGATGTTGGCGGGCATTTCCACGGCCAGCGCGCGGGAGACGAATCCCGAAGCGGCGCTCGAAGTCAGGATCAAGTCCGCGCTGAAAACGGCGTATAACAATTACCGAGGGCTGAAAGAAGGAAAGAACGCCGATTACATCCCGGCTCTCGCCAAGGTTCCTTCGGATTTGTTCGGGATCGCTCTCGTGACGCCCGATGGAAAGGTTTACACCGAAGGCGATGTCAAACAGGAGTTCTCGATCCAGTCCATTTCAAAAGTATTCACGATGGCCGAGGTGTTTCAGGAAAGCGGAGAAAAGGCGGTCGCAGACAATATCGGCGTTGACGCGACCGGCGACGTGTTCAACTCGATCGTGGCAGTCGAGCAATACAAGGGACAAGAGATCAACTCCCTCGTCAATCCGGGCGCGATCGCGACCGCCTCGATGGTCAAAGGGGGAAGCGAAGCCGAGAAATGGGCAAAGATCATCGGCATCGAAAACGCATTCGCGGGACGCGAGCTGGCGGTCAACCAGGAAGTCTACAAATCGGAATCGGACACCAATCAACGCAATCGCGCGATCGCGATGCTGATGGACGCTTATGGTCGGCTTCGGGGCGAACCCCTCGAAGCGACGGACCTTTACACGCGTCAGTGCTCGATCAGCGTTAACGCGAAGGATCTCGCCGTCATGGCGGCGACTTTGGCGAACGGCGGTTACAATCCCGTCACGCGCAAGCAGGTTATCGACCAGAAGCACGTCAAGGGGGTTCTTGCCGTCATGGCGACGGCCGGGCTTTATGACGACTCGGGCAAGTGGCTTTTTGCATCGGGTCTTCCTGCAAAAAGCGGCGTCGGCGGGGGTTTGCTTGCCGTCGCGCCCGGGAAGTTCGGGATTGCCGCGTTTTCACCGCGTCTCGATAAGGCCGGGAACAGCATCCGCGCGCAAAGGGCGATCCAGGAGATCGTCGCGTCTTTGGGCGCGAATCCGTACGACATCCAGCCTCAGCTCAAGTCTCAAATGGCTGGTGTTGCGGATCAAGAATGATGCGATTCAAACCGCAAGCGGCATCTCGGTTCGCTCTTCTGTTCTTTCTCTTGCTTTGTGCCCTCCCGCTTAAGGGATTCGCCGAATCGACCGAGCCCCAGCAGCTCGGTGTGGAAGAAGAAGAGGAGGCGAGCGAGTGGGGGAATATCAACCCGGGGCGGGGCTTCAAGGTCGCGAAAACCCCTTACGGTGATCTCGACATCAGTCTTTATCTGCTGCTTCGCTACCTCAATCAGTTGCCGGCCTCGCAAACCGCGTACAGCCATTTGGGGGTTCCTTACGACGTGAATCCGCGTAACGATATCCAGCTTCAAAGAGAGATGCTGTTTCTCAGTGGCTGGATTTATGACCCGAAGCTCCGATACCAGTCGCTGATCTGGACGGTGAACTCAACGAACCAGGTCGCCGTCGCCGGCAATCTGAATTACACGTTCAGCAAAGCGTTCATCCTATTCGGCGGTATCGGTGCTTTGCCGGGCTCGCGATCGCTTTTGGGCAGTTTTCCGTACTTTTACGGAACGGATCGCCAGATGGCGGATGAGTTTTTTCGGCCGGGGTTCACGAGCGGAGTTTGGGCCAGGGGAGAACCCGTCAAGGGCCTCGCCTATGCGGTCATGGTGGGCGATAACCTCAGCTTGATCGGGATCAACGCGGCGAAACTCACCCGGGAGCTGGCGACCAGCGCGCAGATCTGGGTCATGCCGACGACCGGCGAGTTCGGTGTCAAAGAGGGATTCAGCGATTACGAATATCACGAAAAGTTCGCGACCCGGTTCGGGGTCGGCTTCACCCATAGCCGCGAGAACCGGTACAGCCAGCCGAGCATCAGCGCGCCGGATAACACGCAGATCCGCGATTCAGACGGCGTCCTCTTTTTTTCGACGGGCGCTTTGGCCGACGGAGTGACGGTGAACAACGCGGATTATTACATGACCGCGCTCGCGGCGGGATTCAAGTATCGCGGCATCAGCTTTAATGCCGAATACTATTTCCGATGGTTGAGCAATATCGATGCGACCGGGCCGATTCCGGAATCGTTGATTTACGACAAGGGCTTTACCACGCAGGCTGGCTACGAGCTTTTGCCCAAGCGGCTCGGCGTTTACGGAGTGGGTTCGGTCATCAGCGGGCAATTCAGCAACTCCTATGAAGGCGGCGCGGGAGCGAATTTCTATCCGGTTGCCAGTACGCGGAATTGGCGCCTCAACGCGGAGGGCCTTTATGTCTACAAGTCGTCTCAAGGCAGTCTTTTCGGTTATTACGCCGCAGGGGAGCGGGGCCCCATTCTTTCCTTGGCGACCGATATTTTCTTTTAAGGAAATTCCATATGCGGCGATGGTTCGGCTTGGCGATTTTCGCTCTTCTTTTCTGGAGCTCGGCTCATGCCTATGAGCTCAATGACAGTCACTTTCATCTGACGAATTATGTTCAGGAGGGAACGGATATTCATGAGTTCCTCAAGATCATGGGCGGTCGGGTCGGTCGGGTCGCCCTTTTCGGGATTCCTTTGCAGCAGCAATGGTCGTACCGCGATGCGGGAATGAAGGCACCCAAATACTATTTGGATTCGGATGCCCCGCTTTACTATTATTCCTTTACGGACGCGTTCATCGCGATGGCTTACAAATCTCTTTCCAAGACCGAGCAAGCCCGTTTCGACCCGATGATCACGGGTTTCAACCCGACCGATATGTACGCGGCCGATCATATTCGCCGGGTGCTCGAGACCTTTCCGGGAGTTTTCTCGGGGATCGGCGAGTTCTCGATCCACAAGGAGTTTGTTTCCGGCAAGGTCGCGGGCGAGGTCGCTAGCCTCAACGATCCCGCGCTCGATCGCATTCTGGATTTCGCGGGTGAAGTCGGTTTGATCGTGATTCTCCACAACGATATGGACATTCCGTTCCCGAAAGAGCAGAGCGACGTATCGGACTCTTCCCTCAAGGTCTCCGCGAAACCCGCGTATCTCGAGCAGATGAAGGCGCTTTTTCTAAGACATAAGAAAACGACGATCATTTGGGCTCACCTGGGGCTGGGACGCGTCGTCCGCCCGGTGAAAGACTACGCGGCGATGATCGAGGAGATCCTCAAGGACTCCGCGCACAAAAACGTTTACTTCGATATCTCCTGGAGCGAAGTGGCGAAGTATCTGGTTTCCAGTCCGGAAGCGGCTCGGATTTCGGCGGATCTGATCAATCGGTATCCTGATCGATTTCTCTTCGGCACCGACGAGGTCGCGCCGAAAAATCAGAAGGAATACCTCAAAATCGACGAGCAATACGGGCCGCTCTGGAAGCTTTTGACCGCCGAGGCCGGCGAGAAGGTCAAAATGAGAAATTATGAACGACTTTTCGACCAGGCCCGCAAGAAGGTCAGGAGCTGGGAGCGGGAACAAAAGGCAACGCCTTGACAAAACTTCCGATTGTCGGGAAGTTTCAGGCTAATGCATGTCCAGGTTTTTGCCCCTATTTTTCCCTATCCCTGCCATGAGGGCGCTTTCATCACCATCGCCGAGCAGGTGAAGCGGCTTCGCGAGCTGGGCTATCGGGTTCATCTTTTTTACTGGAAAGGGGCGGATCCGTCGCCGCAAGTGCTCGATGCCGTCTTTCCGGGCATTGAGGTCACCCGCCTGGGCTCCGATCGAAACGAGCCCGCGACCGCCGCCCGAATCGCAAAATCGCTTTTCTCGAAATGGTCCTCGGCCGAGCTTTTTCATTATCCTCCCCATCTCGGAGGCGAGCTGGATCGTCTTCCGACCGCGGATTTGCGTATTTTCCATTATTCGTTTTCCGGTCCATGGCTGAGTCGCAAACGCCTTTCGGGAAAGACCGCGGTTGTTTTCCATAATCTTGAGACCGAGCTTTATCGTCAGCGCGCGATCGCGGAGCCCCGAGGCCCGGCGCGCTGGATCCATGCTCTCAACGCGAAAAAGCTTCGCGAGCACGAGCGGAGGCTTTCCGATGGCTGCGACGAGCTTTGGTTTCTCAGCCCAAAGGACATGAGCGATTTCGCCCGATCGGCCCGTCCGTCCGTTCCGCTGCGAGTGTTTCCCCCGTTTTTTTCGCGAGCCTTCTTGGAAGCCAGGCGGAAGCCGCGGAAAAAAGCCGCTAGGCCGGTGATCGGCTTCGTGGGCGGTCTTCATTTTCGTCCCAACCAAGTCAGCGCGGAGTGGATCGTGGATCAGGTCGCTCCTGAGCTTTCCAAGCGCGGCTTCGCGGGCCGGCTTCTCATCGTGGGCAAAGGTCCTTCGTCAAGGCTGCTTGAAAAGGCCAAAGCTTTTCCGTTTGTCGAAGTGACGGGTTTTCTTGCGGATCTCGATCCTTATTGGTCGGATGTGAGCCTTTCGCTTTCGCCGCATCTCGAGGGGTCTGGCGTTCGGATGAAGCTTCTCGAATCCTTAGCTGCAGGCGTTCCCGTGCTGACTCATCGAATGGCATTGGAGCAGCTGATCGAACCGCTGAAACATCATCCTCAGCTTTTTGCGACCGATTCTCCGGCCGAATGGGCGGAGATCATCATGAAGGCCCCGGCTTTGCCCGAGCCCATGACCGAAGGCGATCGCGCCCTGACCGAGCCGCCGGCTTGGTTTACGTCTCAAGGGTCAGCGACATAGGGCTTTGGAACGGAATTCCCGTCGCCCGCGGCTTCACGTCCCGCTCGTAAGTGAGAAGAGACGCGCCGATCGCTTGGTGCATATCGTAGTATTTGTAACTGCCGAGGCGCCCGCCGAAGATCACGTTTGAAAGCGCCTTGGCTTCTTCCTGGTACTTGGCCAGGATCGCTTTGTCCGATTCCTGGTGAATCGGATAATAAGGCTCGTCCGATTTTTTCGCGAAGCGCGAGTATTCACGGAAAATGACCGTTTTTCCCGCGTTGTGCTTGCGCTCGGGATGAAAGTGTTTGAATTCGTGAATGCGCGTGTACGGAATTTTTTCCTCGGCGTAATTCATCACGCTCGTTCCCTGGAAGTCGGTGACCGCCTGGACTTCTTTTTCCAGGTCGATCGTGCGCCAGCTGAGCTCGCCGTGTTTGTAGTCGAAGAAGCGGTCGATCGGGCCGGTGTAGATGATCTGGCAATCGGCGGGCACTTGGTCGCGAAGTTCGAAAAAATCGGTATTCAATTTCAACGCGATGTTCGGGCTGCTCAGCATCCGTTCAAAGATCTTTGTGTAACCATCGGTCGGGATTCCCTCGTAGAGATCGCTGAAGTAGCGATCATCGTAATGATATCGGACCGGAAGCCGGGTGATGATATTGGCCGGAAGTTTTTTTGGATCCGTTTCCCATTGTTTGGCCGTGTAGCCGCGAATGAAGGCCTCGTAAAGAGGGCGGCCGATCAGGTTGATTGCCTGTTCTTACAGGTTCTCGGGATGGGGAACGCGATCACGGGCGACCTCCTGCTCCATGAAGCGCTTCGCATCTTCCGGAGACAGCGCCTTGCCGTAGTACTGGTTGATCGTCGCCAGATTGATTGGCATCGAGAAGACCCGTCCCTGATAGGTCGTCCAGACGCGGTGGCGGTATTGATTGAACTGGGTGAACCGATTGACGTACTCCCAGATCTTGGCGTTTTGGGTGTGGAAGATGTGCGAGCCGTATTTATGGCATTCGATCCCGGTCTCGGGATCGATTTCGGTGTAGGAGTTTCCCCCGAAGTGGCTTCGGCGATCGATGACCAGGACCTTTTTCCCCAAATCATTCGCGATGCGCTCCGCTAACGTCGCGCCGAAGAAACCTGAGCCCACGATGAGGTATTTCAAACCTTGAAGCATATTTCTTTGTTTTATGGTGTTTCGGCCACTCCGCAAAGGGGATTATTCGCCGCCAAGCGAGTCCGCGCTCTCGTATCCGGTTGATTTTGCTGCACTGTCCCGTTAGCTTGGCCGTATCATGAAAGTTTGTGCGGTGATCGTCACCTACAATCGGGAAAAGCTGCTTTTGGAGTGCCTCGACGCCCTCGCTCGGCAGACCGTTCCGGTGAAGCAGGTGGTTTTGATCGACAACGCCTCAACGGACGGCACTGCCCAGGCAATCCAGGCGGTGCTTGCTTCGTCCCGCTACCCCTTCAAATTGATCTATCAGCGGCTCGCTGTGAATACCGGCGGCGCCGGCGGATTTTATGAGGGGGTTAAGCGCGCGACTCTGGCGGGCGAATTCTCGGACTGGCTCTGGCTGATGGACGATGATGCCGAACCCTCACCCACCTGTCTCGAAAAACTCCTGGCCGCGCCGGGGCTTGAGCAATACGGCTTCCTCGCTCCGCGAATCATCCATAAAGAGAGCGGGCGCGAAGAGGCCTATCATCAAAAAATCAAAATGGATCTTTTTCGCATCAAAGAGATCCAAAAGCCGGCAGGTCTCATGGCCACCTCGCTTGAAGCCAATGCATTCGTGGGCGTGTTGATCAACACAAAGGCCGTCGCGAAAGTGGGCTTGCCCGATCCAAGCTATTTCATCTGGTTCGACGACGCGGATTACACCTACCGGATCAGCCGATTTTTCAAACCCGGCGTTTTTGTTTCCGACGCCGTGATTTTTCACAAAGACCAGATTTTTCAAAAAAATTCGGATAACTGGAAGCATGTCTTCGGCCTGAGAAACCGGATCCGCTTCTACAAGAAGTTCGCCCCGCCCTTGGGTATTCTGATGCTTTCGGCAAAGGCGTTCAAGCATATCGCCGTCTTCCTGGCCAAAGGCCAAGCCTACGCGGCGCGAACGCTCATGGCCGAGCTGTTTTGGGGAGACCGTGAGATCGAGATTCGCCGGCTGAAATAAGAACGAAAAACACCGTGGCTATGCCGCCTCGGTGTACATTTTTTCGATTACATCGTGATAGGTGGCGATAATTTGGTTGCGCCGCGTTTTCATCGTCGGCGTAATCTCGCCGCCTTCGACGGTGAATTCCTTCGAAAGCAGGGCAAACTTCTTGATTTGCTCATGGCGGGCGAGCCGGGTGTTGTGGTCGTCGATTCGTTCCTGGTAAAGGCGCAGGACCTCGGGACGTTCGATCAGCTCGCGGCGCGATGAGAACGGAAGATCTCGGGCATGGGCCCAAACTTCCAGGGCGATGAAAGAGGGGACGATCAGCGCCGAGACGAATTTGCGCTGGTCACCGATGACCGCCGCCTGTTCGATGAGGAGATCGCTTCCCAGATCCGATTCGATCTGTTGGGGAGCGACGTATTTGCCTCCGGACGTCTTTATCAGATCCTTGATTCGATCGGTGATCGTAAGATTGCCTTCTTCGTCCAACGTGCCCGCGTCCCCGGTTCTCAACCAACCATCCGCGAACGCCGCGGCGGTCGCGGATGGTTTTTTGTAATACCCCCTCATGACGCCAGGACCTTTGACGAGGATCTCTCCGTTTTCGGCGATTTTCACCTGGGTACCGGACAACGGCTTGCCCACGGTTCCGGGCTTGAAGTGCCGGGGTTCGTAACAGCTGACGGTAGCGCAAGTCTCGGTCAGTCCGTAGCCCTGAAGGATGAAAAATCCGGCGGCCAGGAAGAACTCCTCGACTTCGTGCGAGAGCGGTGCGCCCGCGCAAGGGAAGAACTTGGCGCGACCTCCCATGATCGCCCTGATTCTCCTCAAAACCAGCGCATCGGCTAGCAAGTGTTTCAACCGGAGGCGAAGCGGGATCCGCAGCTCCTTGCGCCGCCGGCGCGCGTATTCCGCGCCTACCGTGATCGCCCAATGAAATAGCCGTTGCCGAACGGGTGAAGCCCCTTCGTTTCGCTGCTTCACCGAGGCATAGATTTTTTCGTAGAGCCGCGGAACCGCGCACATGACGGTCGGTCTGACCTGCTTCATGGCTTCAAGCACCTGGGTCGGATCTTCGAGGTAGTGTTGGATGATGCCTCGAGATAGGGCGTAAAACGTCCAGCATCTTTCGTAAACATGGCTTAAGGGCAGAAAGCAGAGCGATTCGTCGTTTTCGTCGAGGTCGAGGAGGCGTCCATCGTGCGGCGGAAGAATTTCAGTCACGTTCATATGATCGAGCATGACCCCTTTCGGCTCCCCGGTAGTTCCCGAAGTGTAGATCAACGTGGCCAGGTCGTCGGGTCGGGCCTGAAGAAGGCGCTTGGCTACGTCGTCATCCCGCGCCGCCTTTCGGCCCGTCTCCCGAAACTCCTGAAAATAGACCGATTGGTCGCTTGCATCGCGCAGGACCCCCCGGTCGAAAATCACGATTTTCAGCTTCCGGCCGGGGTCCGAAAAGAGCGAACGCGCTTTTATGTATTGCTCCTGGCCGCCCACGAAAAGCACGCGAATTTCCGCGTCATTGATGATGTACTCCACTTGCTTCGCGGTGCTTGTCGCGAAGATGGGGACCGAAACGGCGCGAACGCGCATTGCCGCCAGATCCACGATGCTCCATTCAGGCCGGTTGGGCGAATAGATGCCGATCTTTTCCCCTTCCTGCACGCCGAGCCCGAGCAGGCCCTTGGCGACGGATTGGATACTTTCGCCGAAGTTCTTCCAAGAGATGTCGCGCCAGCGGCCGTCCGCCCGGTATCGCATAGCTGTCCTGTTTCCATAACGGTCGACGCGCTCTTGAAATAGCAGCGCGAGATGGCTCGGATCATGGGTCGCGGGACGCCGCCGGCGCCTTGCGAAGCGCATCAACAGGCGTGATGAATTTAAACGCCGAAAATAGAGCATGCCCTCGTCATTTCGGATGCAATTAGGCGGCCGCGCTCCGGGCGGGCGGCCGTCGGGGTATTACTTTTGCAGCATGGCGTTCTTAATGGCTAATATCCTTGTCGTGGACGACGACCACTCAGTCGCGAGTCCGTTAATCATGTATTTCGAGTTCCGAGGGCACAAAGTCCGTTACGCGGACAACGGCGAATCTGGCCTTCGGGCGGTGGCCAAGTCATTTCCCGATGTCATTGTTTTGGATGTCGAGATGCCGCAGCTGACCGGGCCGGAAATGGCTTATCGCCTGCTCGTTGAAGATAGCGGGCGGGAGAAGATTCCCATCATCCTGCTGTCCGGTGTCGCTGATCTCAGCACCGTCGCGAAGAAGGTCGGCACGCCCTATCTTCTCGCCAAGCCGTACAGCTTGGATGATTTGGAAGCGGTCTTCGAGAAAGTTTTGCGCGAGCGCATTCCCCCTCGTCCCGCCGGAATTTTGGGCGAGGCCGTGCAATGATCTCGAAACCCGGGCGTTCAGAGTGCTCGTCGAGTCGTTCGCAGCACGAGCAAGTCTTCACGCGGGAATGGCTCGATCTCGCCGTCAAGTCGGCGGGCCTTGGCGCCTGGTCCTCGGGAATCGAGTCGAATTTCCAGGAAATCTTTTATACCGAAAAATATCGTGAGCTTTGGAAGCTGAATCCTGGTGATCGCTGGACGCGGGAGATGTGGCTGGGACGAATCTATTCTCCTGATCGCGAATCAGCGCGAAGGACCATGGATGCGGCAATCGCGGGCGAAGCGGAAGATTTCGGTGCCGAATACCGGTGTTTCGCCGAAAACGGATACATTCATTGGCATAAGTCCTGGGGCAAGGTCATCCGGGATGCCGATAGCCGGGTCATTCGCATTACCGGGGTGCTGTCGGATATCACCGACAGAAAAGAGATCGAAGACGAGCGAAATCAGCTCATCGCCACCTTGACCCATGACATCCGGAATCCACTGGCTGCCGCACGGGCTAACGTCGAATTGGTCGAGCGCTTTCCCGACAGAATCAGCGACAGAAACCTGATTCTGGACCGTGTCGTGATGAGCATCGCGCGTGTGGATCGGATTGTCCAAGATCTGCTCGATTCAAGCAGGATCCGCGCGGGCGGCGCCATCCCGATCCTCATGAGCCAGGGAAATCTTAAAGCTTTGATCGAAGACACGCTTAAAGATTTTTCGGTCCAATACGGTGATCGGTTCAATCTGGAAACTTCCGGCGATTTTCAGGGACAGTGGTTTTGTGCCGGAATCCGCCGCGCCGTCGAGAACCTCGTTATGAACGCGGTTAAATACGGTGACCCCAAAAAACCGATTTGTATTGTTCTTAAGAAAGAGGCCGGTCATGTTTTGATGTCGGTTAAAAACGAGGGGGCTCCGATTCCGCCCGAAATGCAGCAACATCTTTTTGAATCCTTTAAACGCGCGAAAGGCACGGAAGAGAGCGGGGTCGTGGGGTGGGGGCTCGGATTAACCGTGGTCAAAGCGGTCGCGCAGGCCTTGAACGGTCATGTGACCGTGATGAGCGGCGATGAGATCGGGACGACGTTTACGATTGAATTTCCGACTTGAAGTGGCGGACCCGAGAGGGTTCGGCTTCCGGTTCTCGCGCTTTCGCGCTCGACCTGCAGCCCGGGCTCGGCTCGCACCCGCGCTCCTCAGACCTAGCGGTCCTGCGGGGCAGCGGGTACCCGCTCGCCTGCGCCATTCGAACCCTCTCGTGAGGTACGAAACGCTCCGCGTTTCTTCTTTAGAATGTCCGCCATAGAAATAAAAAAGCCGCTTAGCTTTCGCTTCGCGGCTTTTTTATTTTCTAATGGCGGACCCGATAAATCGCTATTCGAACCTGTCCTCCACCAAATCTCCATAATAGCTTGAAATCATGAGGATCTTTTCTTGATCGCGTGTCCTCCATCGACTGGCCGGTGACCGGCCGGGGGTCTGCCTGTATCCGCAGACGTTTAAATATTAGTTTTTAATAAGGTTCGCGGAGTCTCATAATCCATTAGGAGTCTAATTCCTACGGACGGCGCATAGGGGTTTTAATCCAGCCACATAAAGACCCAGCCGAAACATAAAGGAGTATATCCCCTCGGTAGTGAGGGGGTCAGGTCACCACGGCGCTGTTGATACTCTTCTCTAAGTAGGGATTTACCTGCGCAAAGACGTCGTCATATTCGGCTTGAGATAGTAGATTCCATTTATCCTTAAATTCGATCACCTTTCCGGCCGTCTCCACGCCGTGAAGACTAACTAGGCCAAGAATGAGCTGGCTGTCTGTTGGCGCATTACTCAGAATCAGCTTAATCATTTTTTGAGTCATGGTTTCATCAGGGTCTTGTTGAAGGGGCGAGTCTATCACTATTGGACAAAACGCGGCTGTTGAGTACTTTTTCGTTACATGCAGAATACTGTAATAATAAGCGAGTAAAGCTCGAGGAAGATCACTTCCTGTTTGTTTTATCTTTGACGAGATCTTTGTGTATTCTTCTACTTTTATTTTTTGAACACTGAGTTCATGCAGATACTCCCTCATCTTAGTGAGATATAAAGCATGAATCTCTTTCTTCCGCTCTTTGTTTTCAAATTTCTTAATCTCTTCTTTAAGCCCGTCAATTTTGGTCTTCGCATCGCTAATAGCGACGGCTTTATCGTCGATATCCTTTTTCAATGATTCGCGGAGCGCTTTTCTACCCTCACTCTTAATCACGTCTTCAAGTTGAATCTCATTTCTTTTTCTTTTGAGAATCTCATTAATTTTTTCTAGTCTTTCTAAAGCTGAATGATGCTCCTTTCGTTGAGCAACCGCCGTACTATTTACTGTCTGTAGCTCACTAGAAAGAGACTCAAGGAGTTCAAAGCATCGTCCTTCATCTTTCGCTATTTCAAATCTAGATTCGAAATCATTTTCGTATTCAGCTCCACAGGTCGGGCAGGCAACAGTCGGATCTGTGGCAAGTTCGGTGGCGAACTCATAGTCTGATCGAATTTCGTTAAGTGCCTTTTTAACGATAGAGATCTGAGATTCGAGAGCTAGTCTGGCGTTAGCCGCAGAAACCAGCTCTTCTTGAATCGCCGACTCAAGTTCGCTTATGTGTTTACATTCTTCGAGAAGTTCTTTCACTTCGGTTTCAAAGGCAGAGATATCAACATTGAAGTTGAGCTCACCAAGCTGTTCGCGTTGTCGACGATGAATATCAACTAAAATTTGATATTCCGCTTCGGCCCTCAAGATTGACTCTTTATGGAGTTCGATATCGCCGCGAAGGTTGTAATATTCATTAGGTCTAATGCCGGTATGATATTCGACTACCGGGCCACGATATTTTGGAAATTGTTTTAGATTTGAAAAACTGCACCAGTTGTCGGACCAGCCAGTATCTTGGTCGATGTAAAACGGAAGAAATAGAAATGCTGGCGGTGGCGTATGCACTTTATCGTTCTTAACAAGCTTAAGATTGAAGTTTAGTAGACTAGCTAAATAGGGGCCCAATCCAGTCGTCACTTTGTTAAACGTTTTTAAAAGATTGTTATCCGAGTCAAAGACTGAATAAAAGTCAGAATGGCGAAGAATGCTGTAGGGTTTTTGATCAATCCGAAAACTGATCAAAGAAATTGGCTCCGCCTCACCATGCAACTTGCTAACTTTCCCGGGTGTCGCTCCGAAGCCCCAGTAAATACTTTTAATTAGAGAGGACTTTCCGACGTCGTTATCTCCTAGGATTACTGTCGTCTTTGGATCGAATTGAACTTTCTTGGCCCTCTTGTCTTTTAGGGACAGGAGTTGGATTTGGTCGATCTTTAAGTTGGGCATTATTTTTCTTTCTCAAGTTCCTGACCAGGCGCTTGTATCGTTCGGTACTACTCATAAATCCTCATTAATAAGGCGGCACTAATAAGATCGTTTCCGTAGGGGAGTTTCGTTATGGTTTCACGCACTGTCTCTATGCCATTTTTCAGTATTTCACGCAGTGTCGAAGACTCACCTTTTGAATGCTTTGCTTCGATTTGATCTATATACTTGGAAATAATCTCGGTGAGTTGTTTTATTACGTCGTTGGTAGGATCCATTTTGTGGATTTCGTATGTCCTCCACGCCTTGCTTAGCGTAGCAATTTCCATGGCTGTGTAATTCTCATTCGACAGTGTTTGTAATACGGTTAGCCAAAGCTTTTCGTAGTCAGTGCCGACGCCACTTCTTTGAAGAACCTTTTCGATAAATCGTTTACCTAAGGATTTAAGTAAAAGTAATTCGGAAAACGATGAGGCGTCTTTATCCGAGTTCGACTTGATTCTTACTTCATCAAAAATAGTCTTATATATAACACCTATCGGAAACTTCTTTCCGGGATGTTCGCGCTCAAGGATTTCACCTATCTTACCCTTAGCGTGCGTTGAGCTGTCATTCAGACTGAGGTCGGTTACGTATAGGTGCATCAAATGATGTGCAGAAGGATTTGAGCTTAGTTTGTGTTCTTTTTTTAGAGCGGCATCAACTTTATCTTGCGCATCCTGTGAAGTGTCCTTGAGGCAAATCCTGTTGAAGTCGGTACTTTTTTTATCAGTACTTTTTAGCGTGATATCAAAGGCTTGGTTTGAGACTAAGTTAAGAGATGTTATGTGGGTCGGAAATTTTATTTTATTTGAAAAAAGCTTTCCAAGAATTGATTGTTTATTCTTTTTCTTTTTACTAAGTGCCTTTACACGAAGCAGGGCTGCTAGCGTCCACTGTTTTTTAGCGTCTGTTTTGACCTGAAAAAACTCTAATCGCGTGGGGCTATCCTCTGAGTCCGCAATGACGACATCGTCGTGAAAATCGAAGAAGAAGAGATATTCCTCTTTATTATAATGGCGCCGAAACATTTCCCAAAGAGCCCAGTCTTTTTGAAAGTCGAGGCGAGCCGAGGCTCTTGCTCCGCCTTTTTCGCGAACTGCCGTTTTGGTTAAGGCTCGTTTTAATGACATATTTATATATCTGAAAGATTATCATAAGAAAAACCCCATTATATAAAATATTGGTGGAGTTCCGGACTGCAAAAGGTCTAGTTATATAAGTATCGCAACTCGATTCACTGGGGAAAATTTGCCCAGTCCGATAAGCATCCTTATGTCAGCACGTCTTCGTCCACTGATTGCTGACCCACAAGAAGCAACCCCTACCCCCTGCTCTTTGGTCCTCTTGGATGACTATATTTTCGTTCAAACTTAAATTCCTTTAAAAGACTCTTCTCACCAACCTAAACGCCGCTCATAACCCCTTTAATAAAAGAATTAATCCGCAAGTTATTTAGGAGTAGGAGGAATATTTTATGAAATTCAATCTCGACGATTTTGTTTTCGACTACTACCTAAGCAAGGCAACACCAACAGAGTTTAAAGTCTTTTGTCGCCTTCTTCGACACGCAGAGAAAAGTGCTGATGGTGTGGTGGAGCTACCTCAAAGCGACATCACCTATCACTGCGATCTATCGCCACCTACGGTCATCAAAGCACTTCAAGAACTCGTCAAACTGAAAGCGATAGCCAAACTGCCGTATCGCTCTTTCCATACCGAGCAGCGATTCAAGGTAGTTTCCGGAAATACGTTGAACGTCGTCGACGATCAAACAGACCCGGTAGCAGCACAGAACGCGGCTGCCGTGCTCTCATCACTCAATCTGACGCAGGATCAAATGAATGTTATCAGGTTCGACCTCGAAGATGATCATTTCAAGACGTGGCACGCTACTGCCGACATTCCTAAAATCAAAGAGGAACTTGGCGTCTCACTCTCATACGACTTAATGCGACAGTATTTCACAAAGAACGTCTTTCCTCATATCGCGCTCTCAGATCAGGAAGTCTTGGAGACTTATCATCTCCTTAAAGGCGAGGGGCGGCTGTAAGATGGCCGACCTGAAAAACATTACTCATGGCCTCTCCACTCTGATGATCCACCAGAGGGATGAACTCAAAAACCTAAAGCTCGGAACTATTCTCGCTGACAAGATCGAGAAGCTTTCGACGTCAGATCTTACTACGCTCCATGAAGTGGTTACATCGGACAACTCACTCTGCCGAAATATACAGAGAAAGCCGATCGACCACATTCAAGTTCTGGTGCAAGCGGATATCAACTTCAGAAATTTCATCCGCATCTTGGATAAGATCGGATTGCTCCGTAAAGATCCCGCCACACGACACCAGCTTGAAGAAATTCATTCGACCTTCAACTTATTAAGGAAATCTATGCGTAGTCTAAAGATCGTAGAACGCTCCTCTGGATCTTTGAAAGTCAAAGCGACGCTAGAGGCAGTTTCAAGTCTCCTCAGTGAAGCTAAAGAAGAGTCTGAAACTGATAAAGAAATTGCTCAGATCCAAAAGCTTATCGAAACGCAATTAAAGGCCGTAGAAATCGCTTCCGATAACTTGAAGAGCAAAGTCGGCACTCAAGTCGACTATGAACGAGAGCAAAACAGGCTTAAGAGCTATCAAAACGCTCTGACCGAACTACTCCTGAAGAAGCATAATGGTAAAAGCCCTAATGATTGACCGCTTGACTAGTTATTGCAAGCTACTGAATGCAGGAGGCGTGATGCTCACGGTAGCGCCCGCACCGTTAAGCACGCTTACCTGGCTCACTGAATTGAGGTTTCCGTTGTCACCCCAAAGAGTCGTGTACGCGTTGGTCACAGCAACTGAATCAGTACTGAGCGCCTTCGCCGCGTTACTGATATTGAGGATGACCTGATTGTAGTTAGAGTCTTGCTGAGGTAATACACCGACAATGTCGGTGACTCCCAAAGCAGTTTCAATCTGCTGGTTAGCCGAGTTAGCGCAAACCGCGATACCCGAGTAACTATCACTATCACAAGCGGTATAGCTAGTAGCACCAGTATCGAAGTGGCCATCCGTTCCACTAAGCACACCCGGAGTCATCGTGTAAATGAACGCTCTCCAAGCGATCTCAGTTACAGGACCGATTGCTACCGTCAACGTAGTCGGAGCATTCACCGGATCAGCAATCACCATCACGGAGTGGAAAGTTTGCGTGACCTGCACCGTAGCGCCAGTTGATTCTTCTACATATGATCCTCCCGTCATGGTGAAGGTCAAGATTTCAGGTCTTCCAGCTTGAGCATTCGAACCCGTGTGGCAATTCGTACCATCGAGGTTCAAAGCGAACAAACCGTTCGAGTCTGTAGTTGCGGTACCACATTCTTTACTCGTGTTTCCGTAGTCATCGTAGTCACCTGTAGATTTAGTTTCATGCGCAATGATCGTCGCACCGACCACTGCACCGAAAGTCACGCTACCTTCCGTCAGCGGGCTATCCGATGTGCCAGCATTCAAACCTGCAGTCGGGAAGTTAAGAGACGAGTTGCTAGCAGTGGTTGCTGAACTACCGCAGCCCGTGAGTGTGGTGGTTCCAATCAGGATCATAACGGAAAGAGTGGAGAGCTTTTTCATACGTCCTACTTTCTAAATCAATAGTTGACTATATTAATATTATAACGCGCTTTTGCCCCATCCTCTAGGGATATTTCAATATAAAAGCTCAATAAGACCCGTATGTTACTGTTCGGTATAGCCTAAAAAACGTTCTTTTAGCTTTGACTGGGAATAAAAGGTACAGCGATAAAGAACAAGGTACAGCAAAGGATGAATCGTACCCCGGGATGGATTTTCCAAGGTATGAGCTTTGAGATCAATTTGAATGTTGGCGAAAAGGAAAAAGCACCCGCCAGGACAAAGCAAATTCTTGGAAACAAGGAAAGCTCGGGAGCAATGGCAGCCACAAAGAGCATCAAGCCCCAAATTGAAACGATTAAGCTTCCTAACTTTTTCCACCCCCGCTTTGCTGCTTCTTTCTTTGCAAGTCGTTGCTTAGCCGCAAATTCGTTTGCTAGTCTTGATCCTTCTTTCTCTCGGGCAGTGCTTTCTTTTAGAAACTTCAAATCATCTAACAAAGAGCTGCGATTATCGAAAAAGCGAAAACAAAATTTAATCTTTCTTTGAACATCATCCTCAGTGAGCTGATATTCATTGGCAAGATCACTGATCATTTGGTCACGATTGGACTCATTTTCTAGCAGCAAAAGACTAAGACCCTTTTCTACCAGCCGATCACGAAATACCTGGGTGGCTTCCTCAAGCGACAGACTTTTACTGAGTGCTATATCCTCTACGATTGGAAGATGCTCATAGTGGATTTTGAGGCCGTGTTGTTTGACGGTTTCAAGGTTCCTAAGCTTCTGTTCACGAGACTTCTCTAAATCTTCCTTCTCTTGCTCAAGCGCCTGAATACGAAGCTGCTTCTGCTGTAACTCTAACGCCTGTTCCTGCATGGCGCGAGTTTGGGCGATGTCATTGACGGCCTTGAGGGCGATCAGATCCCTTGCTAGACTTCCAGAATTTGGCTTTCTTTGCGCTGAACTCATTTTCTCCTCCATCTGCCCTAGATATAGCCGACTAATCTACTCATCGGTCTTAGGCGGCGATTCTTAAGGCTCTAAACAATTAGTCTAAAAAGAACGAATCAACTGAAATACCGAAATCACTGATTTTGCTCACTTTCCATAAGCTTAAACCCACGAGGATTAAGCTTATGGTCACTGCATCAAAGTCAAAGCGGATACGAAAACACTACGGAACAAAACAGCTTAAGCCCGCTCTGGAAACCCTGGGCGCTCAGCTCAAGGCTTTTCGAGAGTCAAAGAGCTTTAGCCAAAACGAACTTGCCAAGGTCGCAAAGATTGCTTTGAGCACGGTCAACGAGCTTGAAAACAATGTCGCCAAAGACGTTCGACTCAGTACCATCGCCTCTATTGCCGAAGCTCTTGACGTAGATCTTCATCAGTTGATGTTCTCTAGCGGTTTGAGCTTGTCTGACTCCGACAAATCGGCTCTTGGGGAGATTTGGAAGAAGTTCAACCAGCTCTATCAACGCACTCGCGCCAAATGAGAACTTCTTCGCCTACTCGTTGCTAATCAGACCCAAGCGAATGTCTGGTCTGGATGAGATCGGGCTTTCAATCTCCCGAATCACCTTCTTTCGTCCGTTGCGGTAGGCGATCCATGGAAGCTTGGAGTCGGCTTTGCGTTTGCTGTCGCGGTTCCAAACGCTGACTAGCAGCCGGTTCCGCTTTGAAAGTGCGGCACGCTTTTTATTCATCTCGTGTCTGACCATCCATGTATGGGCAGGGGATAAGATCACTTGCACCTTGGAACGATCAAGAAGCTTTCTAAATCCAAACGGATCTTTCACTGCTTGCGACGGTCTTGCTATATTGATGATGGAAAGCTCACCACAGATCAGGGTCATCAACTTTCCAGTCACACGCTTCTTGAACTGCTGAATCAGTGAGAGCTTTCGGCTTGACGGTTCGCTGGATCTTGCGAATTGACGGGTCATTAACCGCGGCTCTTTCTGGTCACGTTGCCAAAGTTGGATGATGAGTTGACCGCTGTGCTTCTCCATTTCTCCCACTTCGACAAGCACCCGTTGAACGTGACGAGTATGAGCAAAGAACTTTTCCCATGTCGGTGACTCGGTAAACGTAAACAGCGCAAATGAAATAGTGTCGCATTTGGATTCATCGGCACGTTTCATAATGGCTGAAATGTGGCGGGTGAAATCGGGCTTTTGTAAATCACGCGATACCAGCATGATTCGCTGCTTTAGATTGGGTTGGGCCATGACGAGAACTCCTTCCGGCCTCAGATGAGACTAAATTGACCAATAATTAGGTCATACCGTTATTATATGGCTCCTAATTTTCGATCTCAACTTATCCCCTGCGAAAACCGCTAGAGGCGCAAGGGGTTAATCACTGTATTTTTGTGCCTTCTAAAAACATGCTAAAATAGGCCACTTTCAGCCTGTTTTCACCGTACTTTCGTTCAAATCGGGATGCCGTAGACGTATACTCATAGAAGGCGGTTTTAGGAGAGCCCACCGCATGAGTGACGCATTGATTTTGAATGCTCTGATGGCGCTAGAGAAGTTGGAGAAGACACCAGGTCGTAAGCGAAAGCTGCGGCTTGAGCTACTGAATCCACCAACGCCCATGCCGGTTTTGAAGGAAATCTTTCGTTATGCGTTTGACTGGCGACTCGGCTTTCCAACGCTACCGGTGATCGAAGCAAAGAAGAATGCTCATGTTCGAACACCCGATCAAAACTGGCAAGAGTTTGAGAAAATCATCGTCATCTTATCGCAGCGAAGTCTGACCGGCAGTCAGTCCCGTCAGTTTGTACGGAGTTTCTTTGAGTGTACGTCGCCGCTAGAAACTAAATGGTATCTTCGCTGTTTGCAGCGGGATCTGCATTGCGGGGTATCTCTTCGCATCCTGAGCCGAGTGTGGCCTGAGTTTAACTTGCGGTTTGGATACATGCGACCGGCTCAAGGTCACGCGCTACTGACGGAAGTCCCAAAACGGCTGGCTTCAATGCCTCTCATAGACGGCCAAAGAGTGCTTTTCGTGGTGTATCAAGGATGCGCAACCGCATACACCGATGGATTTCGGCAGGTTCCTATCTTGGACGCGTTAGGGCGTGAGCTGGTTCAGTCTGATGCCGGTGATTACGTGCTCGATGGAATCCTAACCACCCCGCAATGGGGCGATAGCGAACGTCTTTTGCACTCGAAGCTGAAAAGCATTTCAGCGTTAGAGTTAAAGCAGTTTGCTGCTCGACTCAAGTTCGTCGTCAATGACCGATGCTCGATAGATATCTTTAACGGCAGCATCGCCAAAGACGAAACACTTTACAGCACCCGTCGCATCAACCTCGAAATGTTCTGTCATCGAATCAAAAGCAAGAACCCAAAGACGGCGCTGCGCTTGGGTCGGATGCATGTTGTCCGTAACACTCGTGATCTTGCGCAAGCTTATTACCATGCTGAGCACATGGGCCACGTCGGTTTAAGCTTTCAGGATTTTGATGGGCCCTACGTGGCGGCGGCAACGCCAGCGATGTGGACCACACACTTTAATCAAAAGCAAAATAGGAGAAGCAAACGATGAGAGTCATCTTTAAGACCGAGTTGGTAGGCCGTCATGAACGCGAAATCTTTAACGCTCATTATAAGGAAGCGACTGAGGGCAAAGACCTCGAGAATATAGACGAAGAAGATTATCAGATCATCATGAACCACGTCATCTGCAAGACCTTGGTTGATCCGCGCATGGGACGCATCAAGCTTGATTACAACGAATCAGAAGGCGAGACAGCATTATTGTTTGAGATGAATCTTGAACGCTGGGATCTCTCGAAGCCGATTCTCTGAGGGAGTACCGAATGAGTAAACCGAAACGGGCAGGAATTTACCTAAGGGTCAGCACCCAAGATCAATCGACCGATATGCAACTTGCGGACATTCAGGAATTTGCAAAGCTTCGCGGCTGGAACGTTGTCGACATCTACGAAGATAAAGCCACCGGCACCAATGCTCAACGCCCACAGCTCAAACGGTTAATGCAAGATGCTCGCGCAAGGAAGATAGATATAATCGTGGCTTGGAAATTGGATCGATTTTTCAGATCGCTTCGGGATCTTGTTCTGACGCTTGAGGAAATCGAAAGTTTAGGAATTCAATTCGTCAGCTTGAAGGACCAGATTGATCTCACTACTCCAGCGGGACGATTGCTTATGCAAATCATAGGTGCGATGGCCGAATTTGAAGCCGCATTAATTCAAGAGCGTGTGCGTGCAGGACTTGCTGAGGCCAAGGCAAAGGGAATTCAGTTGGGGCGTCCATCTAAAGGGGTAGACCGAAAACAAGTATTGTCTCTTCGCCAACAAGGGAAGACATTTAGGCAGATTGCAGAGCTGCTTGGCGTATCGCCAGGAACAATCCACGCGCTAACTGGCGTTCAGAAAACCTAATCCAAAACGCCCAAGTGCGAGTAAGTAAAATCAACCAGTTAGCCGCCAGGATTTTGCGTTCAGAATATTTTACTTTTCTGAACGGAGCAAACTACTTGCTTATGAGATCTGGGGGAAGGCTATAAATGACCTTGCCGCGTTCATCGAGGAAGTTCAGTTTTGCATTGCCATTCGTTTCAACCTTCAACTCTATTCGCGTTTTTCCCATAGAGTCCCTCATTTTGATGATTGACGACTTATCGAAATCTTTGCCAATCCTCAGGCGCTCGGTCATATGTAGGCCCTGGTCTCTTAACGCTCGGTAGGCTGCGTTCTGATCTTCTTTTGTCGGGAGCTTAGCGATTTCCTTCTGCCTATTGACCAGGTCATTCAATGGCATGTTTTGATCATTCATTTTCAATCCGGCAAAGTAGCTTCCATCCGGTCCCTCCTCATGGATGAACTGAATCGTTTGATCTCCACGAAATTTGTCGAAGGTGAGTGAGCCCCCTTGGCCTTTTCCTGTATTTCCATCAAAAACTAAACCTCCGGCCTCATCTCCCTTTTCGTTGAAGAACATGAGGCCCGGAGGCCTTTGACCTCGACGCTCATCATAAGTGATTCCATCCATGGTGCCGGGATGCTGACGTACTTTATTGGACAGAACCATTCTCAATTTGCCATCGGCTTCGATGATGTTGATCCTCTCAACGTCAATTTCGCCAAATCTTTTATTGTTCGTGATCTTTATGACCAATCCAAAGAGGACAGCGCAGATGAGTGTCAAAACGACCGCGTACAGTTTTAGAAAACGTAGTTCTCTTTCTATTTTTTCCATTGGTCTTTGCCGACGACTTCCGACATTCCATACCAGTACTTCCAAATGTCGGTAAGGACATCGAGGGAATCTTTAGGTCTGTCTGCATGATGCATACGAATATAGACCGCGTATCGAATCGCGTGACTTAGATTTGGTGCAACGGCATGGGCTAGTTGATAGTGCGCAAAGATCATATCTCCGGCCTTGGCCTTGATTTGCACAGGCTGAGGAAGATCAACCGGTGGAATACCAAGTTTCAACTCGGGGTCAGCTCCATGTTTTTCAAAATACTTGGCAAATTGACCATGCGTTCCCGGCCAAGCCATAAAATTCCCGGCGTTATCCTGTTCAATGTCGTTTAGAAAAAAACCAGCAATGGCAATGAACGGCTTTACGCTTCCTGGATTTCCATCTACTGTCGGATGGAAACCATCAATATGAGGTGTTCTCTTAAGGTCTTCGTTTTCATCATCGGGAAAACGTAATGCGCACTGAACATTAGTTGAAGGAATGACTTTTCCGTTGCCTAGAGCTGATTCAACCAAGGAAAAAGCATCGGTTTGCATCAACAAACTTGTAAGGCGCTCGTCAGTTTTCAATTCGTGCGCGCGAATCTGGATGGAGTCGAGATAGCTTTCGATTGTCGAGTTAATCGTATGTAGCGCCGCCCGTGCCATTTCGGCAGGAACGACTTGGGGGATAACAACCCAACCTTTTTCTAAGAGTTGTCGTTTTTGATGGAGGCTAAGTTCGGCCATGGCCAAATTTAAAACTGATTCACGTTGGTGTCCAGAAAGAAACCCTTACGGAGCAGCTCAGCGTTCGTCTAAGGTCACTAAACCTGACCGATCCTAAGCGGATATAACGCCACCTTTGGCGATCTGGACTTTACCGGATCGAGATGCCACTCTTCAACGGGCCATTTCATCGCGCTGCCGTCTCTCTTCTTGCTCCTGCGCTCGGCCATCAGCTATTTGCCCCGTCGTAAACCACCAGCCCTTAAGCTTGCCAAATGGCGCTCAATCCCCATCATTCTCTCAGACCTATATACTACCATCTTCATTCTCCGTAGAAACCGTCGCTTACTGGAATCAGTGCACTGAATGAGATCAGTGCAATAGAACGCCTTCTTGAGTTCTCGCCGTAGCTCATCCGTTAAAGCTATAAGTCGTGACACCTGATCCTCCGAGGCTTGGCTGAACTCTGAGTTTGGGTGCTGGATACGAGGCGATCCATGCAAATCAACTGCGTCTTTATACGTTTTCGACATCCTTGCCCGTTCCGCATCTCGTCGACGTTCCTGGGATGAAGTAGGTGTACGCCCCTTCATGGTAGCCCGTGACTTCCTCGCCAACTGAATCGCAGTAGACTTAGTCATCTTATTTTCTCTGAACCGGGCACGCTGTTGAATATTGTCCAGGTAGCCGAGAAATATTAGTTCGTAAATTGTGCGCTTCTTGATCGGCAAGATCCCTGAAAAGTAGTCTACGAATGATTCGACTGGGTTTGCGGAATCCGCAATCTGAGTTTTCGTACGAGTACCTTCCCCATTACGACCCCCGCCTGTTGCCCCAAGTCTGGCCTCTGGATGCTCCTCTTCGTAACGTCTCTTGAACTCACAAAGAATCTCTGAAAGTTCAAGCGGGTGCAGATCTCTCCTAGAAAAGTTTTCGAGCAAGGAAACCCACTCGATTTGCAATGTATCTGACGTATCAAGCGTCAATATGATTGCGGGTATTTTGGAAAAGTTACGAATGTGCTCATACGAAATCATGACCGGGGTGCCAGAAAATGGGATGAGGCTTTTATCTACGTAATTCCAAGTTCCAGCAGGATCGACGCTTCCTTGAAGCTTTTCGCGATTCTGACAATAAGCCAGGTACCGGGCTAAACCAAATATCAAAGTATGCTTACCATCGGGACCTTTAGGCGTAACGCCAATCGGTTGAATAATGTGGCCGACTTGATTAATGCCATTTTGTACGCGCATGAAGTCGGTCATGCTCATTCGCTTCGTAGCAAAACGGTCCTCACGCACTACGATTTCGTCAAGATCAATGAGAGTATGGGCAATCATATTACTTCAGCCATTCTTTGATTTTTTCCTTGGAGAAGAGGCTACGAAATCCAGCGGGCAGAGTTGGCTTTGATTTCCTAGCAGCCCGATCAAATCGCGCCTTTTCCCCACGCGTATGCTTCTCATCAAGAGCAAGCTTTCTTTGCGCTTCGTCTGACCACGCTTGCCGCCAGGTTCCATGCCGATAGATATTTCGACCCTTGCGGTGTATCTTTTTTCCTGCGGCAAGTGGCTCTTTTCCATAGCTTCCAATTACTTCCAGAGTGAAGGTGTGCTGTTGCTTTTTGCTTCCGTAGCTATCACTCAACACCTGCGCCTGAATTGTTCTTTCGCCAACATCCTGTATCAGCCCGTTATGGCGCTCAAAAACCGTTTCTTTGAATTGGATGATGTCACCTTTAACGACATCGCCTGTGCAGTTAATTCGATACTCGCTCATTGGAGCACCTGCCCGTTTACTTCGCCTAACCAACCACGCTGAATACCGTAAGCGATGACTTGCTTCTTTAGGGACTCAACGGGGTCAAGCTGTGTTAGATCAAAGTCGTTTCCAAAACCATCCGTCCGCGCAAGATACTCAGCTTCAATCAAGAGGCTTTTGAGTTCATCGAGATAGAAAACGATTTGTTTGAAGTACCTGAGTTGCGAATCGTAATTCAGGCGCCACTGGCTATCGGTGTTAACGGGCCGAGCCCCACCGTTCAGAACAAATTGATGTTTCACTTTAGATAGATCGTCAGAGTTGATGATTTCCAACTCTTTAGCCGTTGTCGGCATACAAATGAACAGTAACAACCTCTGGCGAAACTCGTGGTCCAAATCAACCGGCAGCGGTTTCACTTGACTGATTTGAGTCAACAGCGCAGGAAAGTTTCTATCCATACTGCGCATCTCTGAAACCGCATCATGATAACCCAGCTCATTTACCAGTCTTTCAAATAGCATCCACCTCTCTTGGTGTTTGACGCTCAGGTTTGGTAAGGGAGTCACGTCAGCCAATCGAACTTCGTCACTCATGATTGACGTTTCGAGCAACGAAGGAATATCTAGCGGGTGCCTAACGCTTGCGCAGTTTGGATGATTATCCCTAATCTCAATGCGCGTCATCGGCGCATTGAAGCCATGCTTCCTTGCCGAGTCATAGAAGGCAATGCTACGACTCTTCTCACTTCCAAAGCTACGTGAGAATTTAACTTCACGAATTCTACCCGCGGTCCTTTTCATCGTTTTTGCGTTCATGGCGTCGTAGCTCGTGGAGGTTCTTCGTCTGCGCACGAGCGCGCTCTTAAGAATTACTTCTAGCGTGAATGGAATATCTACATGCTGGTGAATCTTCGTCACGTATGCTTCCTTGAAGTTTTTCTTTAGAAGCTTTTCAAGAAATCCAATCAATCCATTATAACTCCATTCGTATGGGATGATTTGAATTTGAGTGGATACTACGTTTTGATAAATTCGAACATCCGCCCCATTAGGAAGTCGGTATGTGCCTGAGCTCTGGGAAGAAAAGCATCGTTTGGATTTATGCTTTCTTCTCTGCTCATCAACCAAGCAAGGTTCAATCCAGCTCACATCAACGGGTTCATTTACTGTCAACCATAGAACATCAAACGGGGCTAGCAAGGTTGGATCGGTTGGATAGAAATATTGCTTATTATATGGAACCTTCGGTTTACCAAAGGGATCTCCTACGGCTTCACCAGATGGATCAGAGAGTGGCCCGGCCTTTGGATAATAATATTGCTTATTATATAAGACATCGTGTTTACCAAAGGAGCCCGCTATGGTTTCTCCGGAATTCGCAACCGCTCTATGCGAAGTTGGGTTTGAAAATAGATCGTCATTGTTATTAATCATAGAATGCGCCTTTATTGCTTGGTTAGAGTTCCGGGTGCAGCGTGGCGTTGGTTTCATCCGACTGGACATCGGAATCTTCGACGTTCAGCGTCTTCTGGGTCCTGAAGACCCTAGCCTTGCCAGCGATTACCTTTGGATTGATTGCGCCGTTAACCACTTCAGCTTCACTATTTAGAGCTTTCACTGCTTTAGTTAGATCGCCCCATTTGTCTGGATCGACTGAAATGCTGGCTACGCTTTCTTTGGAGAATTTCTTGAGCACTTCTGCTGTAGACTTACACTTGCTCGTAATCGACTCGATCCAGTTATTAATTTCAACCGGACCAGCTTTATCGTCGATGACGTAGATTTGTCTCTCGCCCTTCTTTTCCTTCTTAAATTTCTCAATCAAGTTTTTTGACTTGGTGGAGGAAATTTCTTTAGACTTCACGAGTTCAAAGGCTTCAATCTGAAGTGACGGGTCCAACCGTGACAGATCATAGGCTTTGGTTGCATCAATCGTTTCATCATCCAATGCTTTAAGAATTGTCTCATGTGCTTTTGCAGCAATTGAGAGTTCTCTTTCTATGGTCCGACGTGATTTTCCGACACGGATGCTTTCCTGCTCTGTGAACGCCTTCATCGAAACAAGCGACAATTTGTCGTTTGTGGTATCAAGAGCGCGCTTAAGCCCGCCAGCAACATGCGCCTTCGTCTCAGGGAATAGTTGCTCATGAAGCTTCTTGCGCTCGTTGGTCGCAAGTAACATTTCACTTTGGGTTAGCGTTCGCTGCCCAAGATTATCGTTCAAATACTGATAGCGTTCGTGCTGCTCGGATGGAACCTTGATAACCATTGCAAGCAGCCGCTCAACACCGGCTGATTTTGCCGCTTGGTAGCGTCGGTTGCCAGAGATGATCGCACCATCAATTGCACTTACCTTAACAGGCGTGCTGACACCACAGAGCCTGATACTTTCGACAAGTGCGTTATCGCTTTCAGTGTCTTCTGATTTTCTAATGCTCCAACCTTCACGAGCAGGTCTTAATGCTTTCCAACTGACCTCAAGAATCTCACCGTGAGCGGCCTCTTCCCAAAACTGTTTTACTTCACTTGCCATATCAATCCTTCTTTCTGCGCTTTGCGCGAGAAGGACAATGCACTTGCGGTTTGGACTGAGGATGGCTGTGACTTGGTTAGATTTGAGTGCCGATTTTCAAATTAAAGAGCGCAGCCGACTCTACCCCAACTATTTGGTCAGCCGATGGTCACCTGGGTTGATTGGCGACGACGGTCTGATCAGGCATAAACTCCAGTTCAGCCGATAAGAGTAAATCCTAATTGGATTGCCGAATTCATCGCGCTCAACTCTTGCGAGCTTCAGACCGATGTCTGACATCGAGGCCCCGCAGAGGTCTTTGACGATTCTATCAGCACGAGTTAGTGACCAGCTCGCTTGGTTGCTTTCTATCATCCGACTTGGAATTTTGAGTTCAAACGTACCTGACGCAAGATCCGACTTGTAAATTGCGTGCTTGAACAAATGATTGATTAGATTGAGTCCGACAAAGGGCCAGACTGTACCGCGCTTACGAAGGCAGAGCAGACCATTTTCATTAATAGCCCGCAACACACCAAGATCATTGCCTCCTTCAACTTGAAGCATGAGCAATCGAGATTTTCCCTGAGCACAAATGAAATCTCTTAACTCATTCAAACTATACTGGTCATTTTGAATAAGCTGCACTGGCTCAGCCTGATCCGGTTGAACACCAATGTAACTCAAGCTGTATGTTGGCCGCAGTGGAATATTTAAGATATCACGGTATGCGCGATCACTAGGTACAAGCTGATCGGTACTCATGGTCAGCTCGCCTTCTTAGGCAAAGCTTTCGTAAGATGCCAACGAACCCAAATTTCTTGGACCTTACGAACACCACCTACCTCTGCAATATATACTCCGGAACTCCAGTTACCGTCGAAGATGATCTGATCTTTGCCGCCGTTGATTTCGTTGAAATGAAATGAGGAACCAATAGGGGTGCAGGCGAATTTCTTTATCTTCTGCAATTCATACAGCGGCGTATCTCGGTCGTTCTCGAACTGTAGTTCGGTGGGCATGCCGTCATTTGCTACTGTCAGCATAGTACCGTATCCCCACTTATGTTCGATATCTGCGAATACCAGTTTGTGACTCCCTGGGGAAAACGTCCGACCGAATGTACTAGTCGAAGGATTAGCCGATATTCGGCTTCTTCTTGTTTGCTTGATTTTGGCTCTGCGACTTCCGAAGATATCGAGTTTAATTTTACTTCTTTTCATGACGACTCCTTGTTTCTTGAATTAGTAACCGACTTAATCAATCATGATTGCAATGCGCGTTATTGTAAAGAATTTTTTCTATTTAAAATTATGCTTCAATATGTTCATTATGTTTAGGTAGTTATATCTGTGTCAAGTCGGACATATCGCATGAGTTCTGGAGGAACATGGCAAAGCATATTGTTGTAGATATAAAAGCGGCTGAAAAATTGATGGAGTCTGGGCCGAGAAAAATAGCCGGGCTACCAGAAGATATTGCTCTCTGGCTCTATTGGAGAAAAATTACCGATAAAAGAGTGCCGGCTGATATTGCCGCGGAAGTCGTGCCCGGCATCAAAGCGTGGATGGTTACCAATTTTTACACGGAATGGTACGGAATTGGAGGGAAAGCTGCGCAGAAGGAAATCACTTCCTTTGAAAAGCTGTATGAATTCGTAAATAAAAAGAAAAGCAAAAGCTATCCTGAAATTAAGTTTCCTGGCATTGCTTCCGTGGAAAAGATGATTTCTGCATGTGAATCCATGTATGGGAAGGCTGTTTCGGTAGAGTTACTTAAGCCAAAGAAGAAGAAGTCTAAAAAGAATTCATAGCGACTGATGTCCAGTAACTGACCATCTACTTGCTATGATTTTTTGCCATGAAGGCACCCAAGGAGTTTCACCTTGGGAGCAGTACCAGCCCAATCAGCATGTAATAAGTGTCAGCAATCACTTCCGCTATCGCACTTTTACAGTAAGGGCGTTGGGCGCCATGAAACCATCTGTAAACTCTGTTCTGCCGAGAAGAAGCGAGAGTCTCGTCGTCGGTCGAAATTGAAAAGTACTTCAGATGGTATGAAGACGCTAGACCCCGGTTTCCAACGGCCTAGCTCTGAGTTATTTATAAAATCTGTGACATCAAATGATTTTGTCATCGGACTTCAAGTAATTTTGGAGCTCATCTGCACCGATATTTTGGAAGCAGGAATCCAAGATGCAGCCGCAGATTAAATCAAACGATAAACGGAAGTGTCGTGTCGCCATCTATGCCCGCTTCTCAAGCGACATGCAGAACCCGCAATCGGCTAACGATCAGATTGCTCGTATTCGCTACCTCGTAGGTAGATCCCTCATTCGGCTACTCAAGTTTCCGTCGGAGCAGTGGGATCTTGTCATCATTGAGGATTGGGTAACGAAGGACGAAGCCGAAACCGGCAAGGTTGCTGACCGTGTAGGTTACGAAAAGATCCTTGATGGCATCCGTAGGAACTTATTCGATGTTTTGATCGTGGATGATCTGTCTCGACTGACTCGAAGCTTGGGAAGTCAAATCGGTCTTTACGACATTCTTCGTTTCTACGGTGTTGAGCTTTTCAGCGTCTGTGACGGAACCAGCTCAGAAGCGCCGAACTCAAAAAGCCACTTCTTCATCAAGGGCTATATGAATGAGATCGGTAACGACGACCACGCGAATCGCACCAAGCGCGGCATGGAAGCACGCGTACTGAAGGGGCTGAGTGTTGGCGATACATGCTATGGTTTTGATTCCGAAGCTACTGAAACCAGACTTCTCCACGGTCATGACGTTCAATCCCATTTCAAAATCATCATCGACGAGCAGGAAGCACGGGTCATTAACCTGATTTTTGATTTGAAGTTGAAGGGTATGGGTCATCCGTCAATCGCTAAGTACCTCAATAAGCATGGCTATGCTCCTTCAACACGCAGTCAAAAGCTGGCAAGAAAGAATCCGCCTAAGTGGAGCCCAACTTCTGTTCAAAAGATTTTGAGTAATGAGAAGTACATCGGTATTTGGCGATGGGGAAAGCGCAAGATGATGCTCAACCCTGAAACGCTCAAGTCGGTGCAAAAGGATATGCCGCGTGAAACGTGGGTTGAGCATTTGGGTGGTGGCAAGATCAGAGAAGACTTGGTGATCGTGTCGATTGAGAAGTGGAATGCTGTGCAGATGATCGTCCAACAACATAAGCAGAACTTCAAAGAGAACAAAGATCGCAATCAGGCGATGCGTGCGTGTAAGGTTCCCACTGGCGCAGTTAGCTCCCTGTTGGCGGGCCTACTTCATTGCGGTGAGTGCGGTTCGACGCTTCATCAAATCACCGGCACGCGTGGCGGCTTCTATGGATGTGTGATGCATCATCGTAAAGATCCCAACGCTTGTAAAAATAATCGGATGCTTAGCCGTAGAAAGCTGGAGCCAAAGATTATTGAAGTCATCAAGCAAGTGCTGCTTGATCCGGCACAGCTTGAAGTCGCGGCCAAGATCCTTAACGACATGATCAAAGCGCGATTGAAGAATGCGCCTGATGAAATCGCAGGGCTTGAAGCGAGACAAGGCGAGCTGAAAACTCGGCAAACCAATCTGGTGAAACACATCGCGAAGTTTGGTGATGCATCGGAAGCGATCAATGCTGAGCTGATGGATATTGAAAGGGATTTGAACGGCGTAACGACTAGGCTGAACGAGCTGCGCGTTGCGAAGGTGGATAAACTGCTAGTAACGCCGTTTGCGCTGAAAGCTCGCTATGAGAAATTGGCTGAGTCGTTTGATAAGGACCCGGTGAAAGCGAACGCTGCTCTCCGTGTCCTCCTAAGGGACGGGTTGAAATGCACACCTATCCCTCGAACGAAGGGCAGAAAGTGCAATCCTAACGAGAATTTATGGAAGATAGAAGGAACTGTCCTCGTGGGAGGACAGGGTAGGTTCTCAAACTTATTATATGGCGGACCCGAGAGGGTTCGAACCTCTGACCTTCGCATCCGTAGTGCGACGCTCTAATCCAACTGAGCTACGGGTCCCCGTTCAACACTTCAAATTTGGAGATCCTCTGATACACGATCGGGGCGCAGTGCGCAAGTGTCTCGTGGACTAAAATTATTAAGTATTATCGGCCAGTTCTGGGGTAGGATGGGGCTGAATGGCGAGCCGCTTTCCGTTTGCGACCTTCACTTCTGCGATAGGACTGGTTTTGGGAGTTTCGGCCTGTGAAGGCGACAATACGCTCAATACTCAAACCATTGCCCCTCCGGTGACCAGCTGTAGCGCCGGGCAGGCTGAAATTCTGGTTCAGGATGGTTTTCTTGAGGACCTTTGCGGCTGCGCCGAGGGGGATGCCGTGGTTTACAACCAGCCTCAGCCCCTCACTTGCACGATTTCGAGCAGCACGACGGTCTTTTTCCTCTTTGCCGGATCGGAACTTAGCCATCAGATTTTATCGGTCGGAACCCCGTTCTTTGTTTCAAGTCCCCTTTGGGATCCCTCGAACAGCACCACCACCAATTCGACTTTTGCTTATCAGTTCATGGTGCCGGGAACCTACGAGTTCAAAGACGCCATCAATCCCGCGATGACCGGCAGCATTGTTGTCCAGTAACGCCTACTAACTGTCCCCTTTAACTGCTGATCCCGCAAAGTGGCGAGCTTTGAATATTCAGTGATTCTGGCCTGATCCTTTCACTGTCCGGGGCATGAAAATCAACTGCCCACGCTCTGATTGTAGCTCTCACTCATTCCCCGGTCTTAATCCCGGACACATCGTCCGGAACGGCACCTACTTAAGACGCTCAGATTCCAGGCGAATCAGCCGCTATTTGTGCGGAAACTGTAAGACTTACTTCTCGCGCGCGACTTTTCGATCCGATCGGTATCAGAAAAAAAGGCGCATCAACTTTAAGCTCGATCAGCTCTATAATTCGGGATTATCCCAACGCAGGCTC
>JARLHE010000057.1 GCA_031292385.1 Oligoflexia bacterium | reverse complement strand
TTTCTTCCTTGAGATGCTCTTGAATCTGCCCTCGGGAGTGCTCATCGGAATCCACGACATATTTCTCCCTTTCGACTATCCTGAAACCTGGAGAGACCGACTTTACTCGGAGCAATACATGCTCGCCATGACCATCCTCGCGAACCCTTCTCGTTTTCGAATCCTGCTCCCGGGACAGTTCGTTATCGCCAAGGATTCCTATAACGACTCAATGCGTGATTTCTGGGCCAGAATTCCAGAAAACCTAGATCGCGGAGCGTGTTCCTTCTGGTTTGAGTCGTAACCCCCTCTTCCGTCGTCTCTCAGTGGTGACCGAGCGCTATTCCCACGCCAGGGAAAAATGCATCGGATCAGTGCGTGTGTGGAATGTCCCGCCCCAGGTGAATCCCTCGTCGGTGAAGCACTTCACAAATTCAGGCGAAAGCGTTCCGGCGGTCCCCATCTGGTTATCGGACGCGTCGAGGTCGATCGCCAAGCCGTAGGCATGACACGATAAGTTGCCCGGCTGCCCACGGACAGCTCGGATCATGAGGCATCCATCGAACGAGTGGAGCTCGCCGAGGAGCCCCCGGTCTTTCACGTTATTGAGCGCCTGAAGCAGCGGGGCCTGCATATCGTTGTTGACGTAGATATGGGTGACGCCAAGGCCCGTCGCGGAATTAATCCACTCGCCGCCGATGTCCGATGGAATTTCAAGGAGTGAACAGAACTTCGCCTCGTTCGCCCAGACCCCATCGACGATCGGGCCATACTTTTGAATTGCTTGCTCGAGAGTCATCCTCATGACTTCACCTTCGGGGCGTTCGGGTCAGTCGGCGGATTCGCGGCCTGGAGCCCGTCGAGCCCTTGCCTGACTGCGCCTGCCTGGTTCGCCATGTCGACGGAGGTGTTACCGGCGTCGGCGCCCGCATTCTGCTGATCGCGCGAATCGGTCGAGGAGTTGAGATAGCTCACGATCTTATTCCATCCGATCCAACCGCCGACGATCGTGAGGAGAACGATTCCGCCCACGGCGCCCAGGCCATACGGGCTTGCGCCCGCGACAGCGGTGAGAAGACTTGCGAAGATGCTGCCGGCCGAGCCGAGCGCTGAAACGATGGTGCTTCCGCTCATGGAAATGAAACCTCCTGATTTTGGTAGTTGAGACACTGAATTGAAAGATCGGAGCTGTCGCGCTGCCAGGCGAACGCGCATACCGGGCCCGTGGTGCCGGCTTTGGGTTCGGTTCGCATCTTGTCTTTTCCGTACTGGCGTCCGGCCGTGTCGCGCCCATTGAAGGTATCGACCTCCATCACGTCGGCAAAGGTCGGCTTCACCCAATCGACCGTCTGATTGTGGAGCATGTAATGCGGCTTATCGAGCCCGGTCCAGTCAGGCGAATAGCCGATGATCAGGATTCGGGTTTCGACGCTCACGATTTTTCCGGACTGATACCAGGACATACGAAGTCCTACGATCGTAGGCCCGGTCAATACCGCAGGAAGTTCAATATCCCTTTGGCCCGAGGCGAGATCCGCGCTCGTGATATCGACCGCGGATTCGTAGTTCTGCCGCGGGATCGAGACATAGAGCTTGGCCCCAGGCTGAACCGTGTAGAGCTGCCCCTTCATGAAGACCGTCAGATCTTGCGGAGATCCCGCGAGCCGCTCGCATTTTCCGATCATCGCGGGCCCGGTCGCATTCACGTGCCCCGCGCAATCGTAATTCGTTTCAAGCTTTGAGCAGGGAACCGTCGCGTCGTCGCAAACGCGGTAATAAAGAACCCCGCGAGTGACGATCACGCCCACATCCGGGTCATCAGCCGCGATGTCGAGACTTACCGGCCAGTCGCCGAAGGTCGCCGCGATCGTGCCAAGATCGAGGTCGGCCCAGGTGTCCTTCATTGGGCGATTCTTGAAAATCCAAAAGCCTTGAGCCGGATACCAGTTGAAGTCGTCCGTTTTCTTAAGCTGGCCGTTCGAGTAGATCACCCGGCCCTCGAGCGGGGGAACTTTGACCGAGATCTGCGCGGTTGTGGGTTCCTTCTGCTCGCACACGACGGTGCCTTGAGTCGTGAAGGTCTGGCCGTTGCATACGCCCCGGATCGCGGCGCGCGGCGGCTTATCCGAGAAAGTCAGCGCGAAGATCGGGCTCGAGCGCGGCGATGCGCAAGAAGACAAAACAAGCAAAGCGAGAATAACGATCCTCATCCTAACACTCGATTCAGAATTGCCCGAAGTTCCGGAAGCCAAATCAGTGCGTACGGGAAACGATGAAATCCCAAATCAAGCATCTCCTCGATCGCTTTCTCTGGAGTCCATTTCTGCCTCTTGACGCGGTAATAGGCGATCACCATGCCAGTACGATCCACGCCGTGCAGGCAATGGACATAAACTGGGCCCGGTGCCGTCGTGATGATATGAAGGGCTTCTTCTAGTTTCTCAATCGAGGGCGGACGAATGTCGCTGAAAGGCACGTGATCGACACGGACGCCATCGCCCTCAAGCGCCTCATCCTCGAGATAGGGATTACCGAATAAGGCATCTCTCAATCCTGTTTCGAGATTCAGGCAGGTATTGATACCGGGAATGTCGGCGCGCGACATCGGATGAGGTCCGCGAAATACTCCTGAATCGACTTCGATCATTGATTCTCTTTCTTTCCGTTCTTAGAGGCGCGCCATTCGCGATAGATATGAATCGGGCTCTTTAAAAACCACGCCAAGAGGATACAAAGCCCATTGGCGTGGTCCAGGAGCGTTGCGAGGATGCTTTGATCTTCGCAACGTGGCATCAGGCTTGAATTGCGGCGATCAAAGCCTTCACCTGAGGCAGAGTCGTTCCGACAAGGCTTTCGGCCAGAGGGAACGCAGCGGCGATGACGCTTTGAGCTTTCGAGCTCGAGAATTTGAAATCACTGATCAGCATTTCGGCGGCGGCTTCCATATCGGTAGGAGACGCCTTCAAAGCGGTAACCTCCGCGCCGAGCGATCCGGCCTGCGGCAAAAAGGCCAAGAGACCTGGAAGTTCTGCGGCTTCGCCTTCGACTTTTTGGATCAACGTCTCACTTTGAACGGCGAGAATCGAGGCGGCGCCACCGACCAATGCGAAAAGGGCGGTAAAAGCAGGATATTTGGATGCGAACATGAATAGTCTCCTTGAAAAGTGTTTCTAAAAACTCTTCATCGGAGATCGAACCCACGTCGGTAAGACAGCGCGCTAAATGCGCGAATCGTCCTTATCGGCGATCCCCATTCGGCCCTGAATTTTGGCGAGACTCTTTTCGATCTCTGAAAGCTTATCGACGATCTTGTTATCGAGCGCGTCGTGCTTCACTTCCAGCTTCTCGAC
>JARLHE010000005.1 GCA_031292385.1 Oligoflexia bacterium | reverse complement strand
GCGGGCGTGCCTAAGAAAACCAGCTCCCGGCTCGCGGTCGCGATTTTGCCGTCGAGGCTGATCGCGAGATTCGAAAAGACGAAGGGCTTCGCGCTCACGCGGGCGGGGCTCCCGCTTTGCCTCCCTTGAATTGCATCGCGATGAAGAAAATTTCTTTGCTCTCCTTGCGGGTGCTCTTGGGCCGCAAGACCTCGACGCGCCCGAAGCGCTCACGGAGCATATCGCGATAGACTTCGAATTCCTCGCTGTGAAAAAGCTTGGCGACAAAGCTGCCGCGCGGGCGGAGAAAGCGCTCGGCCGTGGCGAGGGCCAGCTCGCAGAGCTCCATCGAGCGCGCCTGGTCGGTGATGCGGATTCCGGTGGTCTTGGGCGCCATATCCGAAAGCACCACATCGAATGGCGGAACGAAGCCGTGCTGCTTCATGATGTTTTCGAGGTTCGTGTCGCGCATATCGGCTTGAACGAAGACGGCATTCGGAAGCGCGATCGTGATTTGCTGCAGGTCCAAACCCAGCACGCGTCCTTGGGCCCCGACTTTCTGCGAAGCGTACTGTGACCATGAGCCCGGCGCGGCTCCCAGATCGAGGATTTTGTAGCCGGGCTTGATGATGTGGAAGCGATCGTCGATTTCCTGGAGCTTGAAGATCGAGCGCGCGGCGTAATTCTCCTTCTTCGCTTTTTTGAAGAAGTAGTCTTTCTGGTTATAGGCCATGAAGCTCCGATTTAAACGATCGTGACCTTGCGGAGCAGATCGATGTCTTGCAGCGCTTTGCCCGAGCCGCGCACCACGCAGGTGAGCGGGTCTTCGGCCAAAGCCACCGGAAGGCCGGTCTTTTCCTTGATCAGAATATCGAGGTTGGCGAGCAGCGCTCCGCCGCCGGCTAAAATGATGCCGTTATCCACGATATCGGCCGCAAGTTCGGGCGGAGTGCGCTCGAGCGCGGTTTTGATCGCTTCGACCACGGCCGAAACCGGTTCAGCCAGGGCGTCGCGGATTTCTTCGGAGTTGACCTCGATCGTCTTGGGCGCGCCGCTGATGAGATCGCGGCCTTTGACGGTGTGAAGCTTTTCTTCTTCGAACGGGTAGGCGCAGCCGATCGAGAGCTTGATTTCTTCCGCCGTGCGTTCGCCGATCAAGAGCGAGTACTTGCGCTTGATGTATTGCACGATCGCGTCGTCGAACTTATCGCCGGCCACGCGGACCGATTTGGAATAAACGATGCCGCCCAAGGAAATAACCGCGACTTCGGTCGTTCCGCCGCCGATATCGACGATCATATTGCCGCTCGGCTCGCGGATCGGAAGGCCCGCGCCCAAAGCGGCGGCCATCGGCTCTTCGATCAGGAAAACTTCGCGGGCGCCGGCCGATTGGGCCGACTCTTTCACCGCGCGCTTTTCAACCTGGGTAATTCCAAACGGGATACAGATGATGATGCGGGGTCGAATGAAGCTTCTGCGCTCGCTCGCTTTTTGGATGAAATATTTCAGCATGGACTGGGTGACTTCGAAGTCTGCGATCACGCCGTCTTTCAGGGGGCGGATGGCTTGAATCGAGCCCGGGGTTCGTCCCAGCATGTCTTTGGCTTCTTTTCCGACGGCCAGCACTCGCGTCTGTCCGCGCGCATTGCGGTGAATCGCGACGACGGAAGGTTCGTTGATGATGATGCCGCGATCTCGGGCGTATACAAGCGTATTGGCGGTGCCGAGATCGATGGCAAGGTCGTTTGAGAAAAAATCCAGGATTTTCTTAATCATTTTCTCCCCAGCATTACCACTTGTAATGTCGGATGTGCTCTCCACGTTCGGCAATTTCGCTCATGGATTTGATCCCAAGCTCGAGTTGCACGTCAGTAAACTGCCGGAACACCGCTTTTGCTGATTTCTTGGTTTTGATCCCGCCGCGACGAAGCGGGAGATCCGAGACCAGGAGCAAAGCGCCGATCGGCACCTTGCTGGCAAAACCAGCAGTGAACAGAGTTGCCGTTTCCATTTCGATAGCAAGTGCCCGCTCCTCGTAAAGCTGAGCTTTGAACTTGTTATCGAACTCCCAAAACCGGTAGTCGGTAGTATGAACGACTCCAGTGCGGTAATCCAAGCCCTTTTCGACAAGGATTTGCGAGACGAACTTTTGAATCTTGAAAGTCGGAAGCGCCGGCACCTGGGCCGGCATAAAGTGCCGCGATGCGCCTTCGTCGCGAATGGCCGCCATCGGCAAAATAAAATCGCCCACCTTGAGCGAACGGTGCAGGCCTCCGCACATACCGAGCAGCAAAACAGCCGTCGGGTCGAGCGTGGAAAGAAGCTCGATGATCAGAGCCGCGGTCGGCGACCCGATCGAGAAATCGACGATCGAGACCCCCGCGCTTTTGCTATGGACGACCCCCATGGCCGAGCCTTGGGTTCGCTGGTCTCCGACCAAGGAATGAAATCTCTCAAGGTAATAGTCAAAATTTGTAAGAATGATAGACTTTTGAAATAGGTCAGGAGGGCTCCCGGTATACCGCTCCAGCATATCCAGTGCGATTTTTCGCTTTTTTGGATTGGAGTAGATACGGACATCGTTTCGAATGATAAATGGATTGCCAGCGTAAGGGTCGAATTCTTTTGACTTCACGAGGGTAGCTTACCTAGAGGATAGGTCGCAAACAAGAGTAGAGCCATGAAAGTAGTATTTTTCTTCAGAAACATCGTAAGGCTGCCGGCCGTGCTCTCATCCGCGCTGATTGTCGGCTTGCTGCCCTGTCTGGCGGGATGTTCCGTTATTTTGAATGTTCCGGACCCCGCCGTGCTGAAAATCCAGTATCCGGTGGTCCACTATATTCCGCCGACCAAAGCTCGTCCGGGTTCCCAGGATTTCACCATTTCCCTGCAAAAGGCCAAGCCCGCGAGCTGGGTTGATATCGGGTCGATTTCCAAGGCCGCTGTCGGCGCGATCGTGGTGAGCGAGGACTGGGCCTTTTATCACCATGCCGGATATGACCCGAATCAGATTCGCCTGGCGATCAAAGAAAAACTCCAAGAGGGGCGCGCCCTTCGTGGGGCCAGTACGATCACCCAGCAGGTGGCTCGAAACGTCTTTCTGACCCAGGACCGGAACTATTTGAGAAAAATGCGGGAGCTGGCTCTCGCCGTACGAATGGAAGAGGTTCTCGGGAAGCGCCGGATCCTGGAAGTCTACCTGAATATCGCCGAATTGGGCGAAGGCATCTATGGTATCGGCCCGGCCGCCCGCTTTTATTTCAAGAAGCCGCCCTCGCAATTGACCGCGAAAGAGGGGGCCTTTTTGGCGATGCTTCTTCCGAGCCCGAAACGGTACTCGCAGTCATTCCGGGAAAAGCGCCTGACGGAATATGCCCAGGATACGGTCGATACCATTTTGGAAAAAATGACGACCGCCCGTTATTTGACGCTGACGCAAGAGAACGTAGAGTTATCCCGTCCGCTTTCTTTTGAAAAAGATCAGCATATACGGGCCGTCGTACAGAAAAAACCTGAGGAGCTTTCCGCACCTACGCAGCCTGTGCCAGTGCCGGTAAAAGCTGCGGAGCCCGCTACGGAGCCTTCGCAACCCGTGGGGTCAGGAGAGCCTGTCGACGGGGTGCCGCCGGCGGCACCCGAGGAGCTTTTGGACCCGGTGCCTCCGGAAGACGAAGCGCCAGAAAATTCTCAGTCTCCTTTGCCCGCTGTCGAGTTGTAAGGGTTGGCATCATGGCGAAGCCTATGTCATGATTTAGCTTAGGAGCTTTCTTCATGCTGCATTCATCGTTTTTCTCGCCATCGAGACGGATGGTCTATGTCATTTTCGGGGTCTTGGGTGCCGCGACTTTGTGCTCGGCGTACCCCTTGGTGGCCAAGCACGCCGGCCGCATCGCGCAGAGAAAGCCATCCTTCACCAAAGAACAGTTGGCGACGATGTTGGGCGATTCCGCCGCGTTTTATCAGTTTCCGAAAGAGATCCCGGTTCCCGGGGAAACGGCGACGGGCGCACTGAAATATTCGTTCGACTCCGGCCTCCAGGACGAAATGGTCGGCCTGATGAAGTCTTACCGTCCGGATTACGGCGCGTTTGTCGCGGTCGACGCCGAAACCGGAAGGGTTTTGTCGATGGTCAGCTTTGTTTCGACCGACGCCCAGTATTCCAAGGTCAATCTCGCGCTTCGCGCCACCTATCCTTCGGCCTCGGTGTTTAAGGTGGTGACGGCGGCGGCGGCTATCGAAAACCAGAAATTTTCAGCCGACACCCTGATCCATTTCAACGGCGCCAATCATACCCTCTATCGGGGCAATATCCTGAATGATCACTATAATCGGTGGTCCCGCTACGCAACTTTGAAAGATGCGTTCGCGAAATCCATCAATACCGTTTTCGGCCGTATCGGAGCTTACAACGTGGGTCCGGTCGAGCTGAGCAAGTACGCCAGCCGATTCGGCTTCAATCACCCCATTTTGGCCGATTTCCGCGTTGAAGCCGGCCGCGCCCCGATCCCGGAGGATGCCTGGGGCCTCGCGGAAGCCGCTTCGGGCTATACCCGGGACAACACTATGAGTCCGCTGCAGGCCGCGATGATGGCGGCGGCGGTGGTCGACGACGGCAAGATGATGGAACCGTATTTCGTTCAATCGGTTTCCACGCCGGGGTCGGGAGAAATTTATTCCGCCCAGCCCAAGATGGCGACGGTGACGGTTGACCCGAAGACCGCGGCCGAAATTCGGCGGCTGATGCGCGAAACCATCGCGCACGGAACCGCGAGCCGTTCATTTCGCGGCTTTTCCCGCAGCAAATTTCGCGATCTCGATGTCGGCGGCAAAACCGGCTCGCTCACCGGGGAAGTTCCCAAGGGCAAATACGACTGGTTCGTGGGCTTTGCCGAAGGCCGTGGCCATCGCCTGGCCTTTGCCGCATTGACGATTCACCAAAAGCTTTGGCGGGTGAAATCGTCCTACCTCGCTCGTCGCGCGATCGAGAAATACTTCAGCGCCGCTAAATGAGCGTTCATGTCCCGATTTTGCTTTCTCCGATCCTGGAGTCGCTTCTAGAACCTTTTCGCGCGCTTCCGGCCGGGGCTCCCACGCATTGGGTCGTCGATTGCACTTTGGGCGGGGGCGGCCACACCTCGGCTTTTCTCGAGGCGTTTGCAGCCGACCCCCACCTGAAACAGCACAAAGTCGTGGCTTTCGACCAGGATCGCTCGGCAATCGACGCGGCTGCGCGGCGGTTTGAGCGTGAAATCGCCGAGGGCCGCCTGGTGGTCCATTATTCGCGCTTCAGCGGCGCGAAAAAATATTTTCAGAATTTTCCGGTGCTGGGTCTTTTGGCCGACTTGGGCTTCTCGAGCGATCAGATCGAAGATCCGGAGCGAGGGCTGAGTTTTCAGGCCGACGGTCCCCTCGATATGAGGCTCGACCCGACTCGGGGCGTGAGCGCGCGCGAGTATCTGCAACGCGTGACCGAACGCGAGCTTGAGCATGTTTTGCGCGAATACGGCGAGGAGCGGTTCGCGGGCCGGATCGCCCGGGTGATCGTCGAAAGCCGGCGCGCCGGCACTTTGCCGAAGACATCGCTTGAGCTTGCGCGGATGATCCGGGATGCCGTTCCACCAAACGCCCGTCATGGCCGGATCCATGCTGCCACACGGAGCTTTCAGGCCATTCGCATTCAGGTCAACCAGGAGCTTGAAGAACTCGATTCACTCTTGAACGATGTTATACTAGGAGTCAAGACAGGGGGACGAGTGGCGATTCTCAGTTTCCATTCGCTCGAAGATCGCCGGGTGAAGCAGGCCTTCAAGGTTCCCCCTTGGCGAGGGTTGACGAAAAAGCCCGTCGAGGCGGATGAGGAAGAGATTCGGGTTAATCCGAGATCGAGAAGCGCGAAGCTGCGGATCGCCCAGAAGCTGTAGTGAGAAGTGTGAACGGTTATGAAGAAACAGAGCGAACATTCCAATCTGCCCAATTTGCGATGCTGGTTACCCCTTTGGGTCATCGCGGTCATGATCGTGATGGCGATCGGCACGGTTTGGCTGCGGCTTTCGATCATTCGAACGACTTACGCGATCGACCAGGTCGATCGGCAGATGCACGCGCTTCAGCAGGCTCGCGAGCAGATGGATATCAAAATCACCGCTTTGCGCTCGCCCCGCCGTTTGGAGCTGATCGCGCATTCCAAATTCGGCTTGGTCCCGCCCCGAGCGGAGCAGTTCGTGCATTTGCCCGCGGCTGATTCGGGCGCGGTGAGTGGAGCCGTCGCGCAGTGAGTACGCGAGGCGTCCCTCAGCCTTTGTCTCCGTATAAGCCGCGGATTACGGTGGTCATGCTGGCGTGCATGGCATTCGGTGGGCTGCTCGCCTCGAGGGCCGCGTTTATCCAGCTGGGCATCAACCATCGCCTTGAAAACATGTCGCGAAGGCAGTTCCAATCGCGCCTTTTGATTCAGCCGAGCCGCGGCGCGATTTTGGACCGGAACGGGGAGGCGCTCGCCATCAATTCCGAAGCGCAAAGCATCGCGGTCAATCCTTCTAAATTGGCAAAGATCCAAAATCGCCGCCTGGTCGCGCATCTTCTGGCCAAGGCGACGGAGCTCCCGTATTCGAGGATTTTGGAGCATATTTCGAACAAACGCGAGTTCGCGTGGATCAAACGCCATATTTCGGATGAAGATGTGGCGCGCCTGCGGCGCTATCACATCCTTAATTCCGATGGCGATCCGATTACCGGTGTCTGGCTCGTCCGCGAAAGCGAGCGCGTCTACCCGCACGGCGAGCTCGCCGCGCACGTCGTTGGCGGCGTGAACCTCGACTCCGAGGGCAAGGAAGGCATCGAGCTTTCGATGAACGAGCGTTTGCGCGGAAAAGTGATCTCGATGTCGGCGATCAAAGACGCTTACGGGCGCCCGGCCTTCATCGACGTTTCGACCGAAGGGCGCGACGGCGAACCGGTGACGCTGACGATCGACAACTCGCTTCAGTTCTCCGTCGAGGAGGAGCTGCGTTCGGCGATCAATAAGACCGGCGCGAAAGGCGGTTCGGTCATCGTGATGAACGCCGTGAACGGCGAGATCCTGGCCATGGCCAATGCGCCGTCTTTTAATCCGAATGACCGCGTTTCGCCCGCCGATCACCGGCGAAACCGCGCCCTCACCGACGGCTATGAGCCGGGCTCGACGATGAAGCCGGTTCTGCTTGCCAGCGGCCTGAGCAAGGGTATGCACCTGACTGACGTCGTCTGGGGCGAGCGCGGCAAATTCAAGCTTCAGGGGCGCACCATTTCCGAAGCCGAAGCGCACGAGAAGTTCGAATGGCTTTCCCTTAAAAAAATAATCACCGTATCGAGCAATGTGGGCGCGGCGAAGCTCGCGCTGAAAGTCGGTCCTGATGCCTATCTGAACATGCTCAAGGCCTACGGGTTCGGGAGCAAGACGGGCATCGATTTTCCCGGAGAGATTTCCGGTCGTGTTCCCCCGCGCAAATCCTGGCAGCCTTTGACGACGGCGAACATCGGCTTCGGTCAGGGCGTTCTGGTAACGCCGATCCAGATGCTGCGCGCCTATGCCACGTTCGCGAACGGCGGTTGGCTCGTGCAGCCGACCTTGATTAAAACCCCGGAAAAGCCGGAAAAAGAGAGAGCCGCTCCCAAACGCGTGATTTCGGCGCAGGTCGCGGCCCAAGTCACGGAGGCCCTGGAGTCGGTCACTCACAAGGAACTGGACGGTACGGGGCAAAAAGCGGTGCTTCCGGGTTTTCGCGTGGCGGGCAAAACGGGCACGGCGCAAAAAGTGGATCCTTTGAACGGTCATTATTCGCGCACCAAGCACATCGCCTCTTTCATCGGCTTTCCGGTTCTTTCGGGGGATCAGTTGCGCGACACGCCACGCATCGTGGTTTACACGATGCTTGATGAACCCCAGGGCGTTTATTACGCGGGCGAAACAGCCGCGCCATTGTTTCGCGAGGTTTTGAACGCGGTCGCCAACCGCTTCAGCTTGCCCGCGAGCGAGCCGACCGACATCACGCCCGGAAGCTCGCAGCGGCAATTGGCCGGAAGAAGCAACAAAGTCGACGTGCTTTCCATCACGCAAGCTCATCCGGCACCGGTGCGAGTCGCGCCGACCGTCATGGAGTGGAGCGGAAAGCGCTCGGACGGGAAAAGCTTCTGGAAAATGCCGAATGTTGAAGGCCTCAGTGTTCGCGAGGCTATGGATGTTTTCAAAGGGCATGTTTTTCAACTTGAGGTGCGGGGGGACGGCGTCGTGACCCAGCAACGCCCCGAGGCCGGGCACGCGGTATCGGACGGGGATTCGATTCATTTGACGCTCTCGGATCCGGATTGAAAATCACCGACTTACTCGCAGCCAAATCGTTTCGAGGCGTTACCTCTGATTCTCGCGAGGTCGCCGCCGGCACCGTTTTCGTCGCCGTTCGCGGCACGGCTCGGGACGGTCATCTCTTTATCGGCGAAGCCGTTAAGAAGGGCGCGGTCGCGATCGTCGGCCATCGCGATTTCCGGCCTTCGCCGGCGGATCTGGGGTCCGTGCCTTACATCGGCGTTGAAGACGAGCGCTTGGTGCTTGCCCAGATCGCGGCGGCGTTCCACGGCCACCCTTCGCGAACCATGCAGGTCATCGGCGTCACCGGCACGAGCGGCAAAACGACGACGACCTATTTGATCGAGTCGATCCTTCGGGCCGCCGGCCATCGCGTGGGGTTGATCGGCACCGTTGAGTTCCGCTCGGGCCAAAAACGCTATCCCTCCACCCATACGACGCCAGGGCCGGTCGAGCTCCAGCGCCTGCTCGCTGAAATGAAGGCGGACGGCTGCGACGCGGTCGTGATGGAGGTCTCTTCGCACGCGCTCAAGCAGCACCGGACGGCGGGCATCGTGTTCGCGGGAGTGGTTTTCACCAATCTCTCGCCGGAGCATTTGGATTTCCATCCGGACATGGACGATTATTTCGATACCAAAGCCTCTTTGTTTTTAGCCTATCCCGACTGGCGCGCCGCCGCGATCAACGGCGACGATCGTTACGGGCAGAAGCTTTTACAAGAGTTAAGGGCGCGAGCCTCGGCCCATCCGCGCCGCCAGATTGTCTCCTTCGGCATGGGGAAGGCCGCTGAAGTTTCGGGTGCGAATCTGAAAATCGATCTCGAAGGCATTCATGGCAAGGCGGGTGGGTTGAAAATCGATTCGTCTTTGATTGGCGAATTCAATGCCATGAACCTTCTTGCGGCGGCGTCTGTTTGCAGGGAGCTCGGGGTTCCGGCTCAGGTAATTGAGCAGGGAATCAAAGAAGCTCATGCGCCTCCGGGCCGCTTGGAATCGGTTCAAAACTCGCAGGGCATTCATGTCCTGGTGGATTATGCCCATAAGCCGGATGCGCTTGAGAAAATCCTGGCGGTTTTGTCGGAAATCAAGGGTTCGCATCGCCTGATCACGGTATTCGGATGCGGCGGGGATCGGGATCGCAGCAAGCGGCCGGTGATGGGCGGGATCGCCGCTCAAAAATCCGATCTGGTTTGGGTGACTTCCGATAATCCCCGGACCGAAAATCCCGAGGCGATCCTTCAGGAGATTTTGACTGGAATTTCCGAGCGGGGCCATGTCCGCGTGGAAAGCGACCGGAAAAAAGCGATCTTCGCCGCCATTGCCGAGGCCCGTAGCGGCGACCTGGTATTGATCGCCGGCAAGGGGCACGAAGACTATCAGATTCTCCCCGATCCGAGCTCTCCGAGCGGGGTCAAAAAGATCCATTTCGATGACCGGGAGACGGCCGCCGCGGCCCTGCGCCTAAAGCATTGACATTGCCTTTCCGAAATTTGTAGCATCTCGAGAATGCTCTATAATTTTCTCTACCCGCTGCATGTTGATTACTCGGTTCTCAACGTGTTCAAGTACATCACCTTCCGGACATTCGGGGCGAGCATCACGAGCGTGCTTTTGTCCATGCTCGCGGGACCGACCTACATCCGCTACCTTCAGCGAAAACAAATGGGCCAGGCCATCCGCGACGACGGTCCGAAGTCCCATCTTTCGAAAAAGGGCACCCCGACCATGGGTGGGGGCCTGATTTTGATCGCGATCGTGATCCCGACCCTTCTTTGGTCCGATCTCGCCAATAAGGACGTCTGGCTGGCGCTGGTGGTGACGCTGCTTTTCGGGCTGATCGGTTGGGTGGACGATTACCGTAAAGTCGTTCAAAAAAACCCCAAGGGGCTTTCGGCCAAGGAAAAACTTTTCGGCCAATGGACCGTCGCTCTGATCGCCGCCTATTGTATGTACGCGCTGGGCGATACGACTCCGGTCCTGAAGTTCCCGTTTTTCAAGGATCTCGCGATTAATCTCGGCCTGTTTTTCATCCCGTTCGCGGCTTTCGTGATCGTCGGCGCTTCCAATGCCGTCAATTTAACCGATGGATTGGACGGTCTCGCGGTCGGGCCGGTCATCACGACGGCGGCTACGTTTCTGATTTTGGCCTACTGCGCGGGAAATGCCAAAATATCGGAATATCTTCAGATTCCCTACATCGCCGGCGCGGGCGAGCTGACGATTTTTCTAGGCACGGTCGCCGCCTCCTGCCTGGGTTTTCTCTGGTTCAATACCTATCCCGCCCAGGTTTTTATGGGTGACGTGGGCTCGCTTTCCCTGGGGGCGGCGCTCGCCGTATGCGCCGTCATCACGAAGAATGAGCTTTTGCTTGCGCTTTGCGGTGGAATTTTTGTACTCGAAGCTCTCTCGGTCATGGCACAGGTCGCTTCGTTTAAGATGACGGGAAAACGAGTTTTTAAGATGGCTCCCATCCATCATCATTTTGAACTCAAAGGTTGGGCGGAACCCAAGGTGATCGTTCGATTTTGGATTATTTCGATTCTACTCGCGCTGTTCACGTTATCGACGCTTAAACTGAGGTAGGAAGAGCATTCTATGAGCAAGTATAAGGGGAAAAGGGTTTTAGTCGTCGGCTTCGGCCTCTCCGGCGTCGCCGTGGCCAAGTACATGTCCAAGCAGGGCGCGAAGGTCACCGTCACGGATGCGAAGCAACGAACTGAATTGATGGATTCCATCAACGCCTGCGCCGATCTCAAGATCGAATACGAGCTGGGCAAGCATAACAACAAAACCTTTCACACCGCGGAATTGATCGTCGTGAGCCCCGGAGTTCCTCTCAACATCAAGCCTTTGGAAGAAGCCCGGGAAAAGAATGTTCCCATCGTCAGCGAAATCGATCTGGCGGCCGCGTGCTTGAACGAGCCGGTGATCGCGGTGACCGGAACGAACGGAAAAACCACGACCACCATGCTGATCGGCGAAATGTTCAAGGCGGCCAGCAAGCCCGTCTACGTCGGCGGCAACATCGGCAAGCCTCTTTTGGATTACGCCAATGGCGATACCGAACCCAAATACGACGCGGTCGTGGCCGAGCTTTCGAGCTTCCAGCTCGAGCTGAGCGAGCGCTTGGTGCCCGCCGTCGCGGTTTTCACCAATCTCGAGGAAGACCACCTGGATCGCTATCCCGATATGGCCGCCTACACGGCCGCGAAAAAGAGACTCCTCTCGGTATGCGACCGGAACAGCTACGTCGTCCTGAATTACGATTGCCCGAACGTTTCCAAATTCGCGGAAGGCACGGCCGCCAAGCTGATCTGGTTCACCAAGCAGGACCCGATCTCGATCGGCGGCACGTTCGCCGAGCAGTTTTGCGGCGCCTACTATCGTCCGGCGACCCGCCAGATCATCACCAAGCTCAACGGCAAGGAAGAGGCCTACGATCTCACGCAGTGGAAGCTGTTCGGAGAGCATAACCGCGAGAATCTGATGGCGGCGATCTGCGCCGCGCGGACCATGGGTGTTCCCCAGAAGGCGATCCAGGCCGTGGTCAATTCCTTCAAGGGAGTGCCTCATCGCATCGAGTTCATCCGCAAAAAGGACGGGGTTTTCTTCTTCAACGATTCGAAGGGAACCAACGTCATGAGCGTGAAGCGCAGCTTGGCTGCGTTCAACTCCAACTCCATCATCCTGATCGCGGGCGGCAAGGACAAGAACATGGATTTCACGCCGCTCGTCGATCTGGTCCGGACGAAGTGCAAGATTCTGATCTTGCTGGGCGAGGCGAAGGAAAAAATCAATCGCGCGATCGGTGATTTCGCCGAGACCTATTTGGTGGGCACGTTCGAGGAGGCAGTGCTTCTTTCCTACCAGAAATCACGGAGCGGGGACATCATTCTGCTGTCGCCGGGCTGCTCCAGCCACGACATGTTCCGCAACTACGAGGAGCGCGGCGAGTACTTCCGCAAACTCGTCAACCAGCTTTGAGTCGAAACGTTTGCAAACGTTATTGCGCAAGTTGAAGCAGGGTCTTGCGGGCGTTACCGGCGGCGATTCGAGCCAAGGAGCGCTGCACGGGGTCGACTACCCGCTGCTTTTCACCGTGATCGGGATGGTTCTTTTCGGGCTGCTCATGGTCTACAGCTCGTCTTTTATCTACGCTCAGGAAAAAACCGGTGACGGCTTTTCCTTCATCCGCAAGCAGATCATCTACTCGGTCTTCGGTTTCATCGCGATGGCGGCCACTTTCCGTCTCGATTACCGCAGCTGGACTCGTTGGTCCTACTACGTACTAGGCGCTGCGATTTTGATGCTCGCTTTGGTTCTGGTTCCCGGTGTCGGAGCGCGCGTCCTCGGGGCGCGCCGATGGATTCACTTGGGTCCCTTGAATTTTCAGCCCGGCGAGTTCGCCAAATTCGCGGTGATCTTCTTCGTCGCAAGCCAGCTGGCCCGCAAAGAGGACATCGTGCATCGTTTCGCCGCCGGTATCCTCGCCCCGATCCTGGTGCCGCTGCCGGCGATGGGGCTTTTGCTTTTGCAGCCCGATTTCGGAACCACGGTCATGATCATGATGGTCATTTTTTTCCTGATGTTCCTGGGGGGCGTGCCGAAGCGCTTTTTGGCGAGCGCGCTGATTCTGGCGGGCACGGCCGCCGCTTTCCTCGCGCTCGGCTCGAGTTATCGTCGCTCGCGCATTCTCGGCTATCTCGATCCCTGGGCCGATCCGGGCGGGAAAGGGTTTCAGATCATTCAGTCCCTGGTTGGCCTGCATAACGGGCATTTCTGGGGAGTGGGTTTGGGCAACGGCAAGGAGAAGCTGTTTTATCTTCCTGAGGCCCATAACGATTTCATTTTCGCCGTGATCGGCGAGGAACTTGGTTTTCTCGGCATCGCCGCGGTGATCGTCGCTTATCTCTATTTCGTGCATCGCGGGCTTCGCATCGCCTATAACTGCCAGAAAAATTATCAGGACACTTTCGGAATGCTGCTTGCCGCCGGCATCACGCTCGCGCTCGGTCTTCAGGGCTTCGTGAACATCGCGGTCGTGATGGGGCTTCTTCCCACGAAGGGGCTGACCTTGCCGTTCATCAGTTACGGGGGATCGGCGTTGATGATCGATCTTTTTGCCGTCGGAGTTTTGCTGAGCGTCGCTCGCGGTCCGCGAGGGGAGAAGCCGCGTGGCGCGTAAAGGGCTGAAACTTCTGGTCGCGGGCGGAGGCACGGGCGGGCATGTGCTGGCGGGAGTTGCCGTCGCCGATGCCTGGAAAAAGCAGCCAGACGCATCGGTTCTGTTTGTCGGCGCTCACGGCGGCATCGAGGAGAAATTGGTTCCTCGCGCCGGCTATGAGCTTCAGCTTTTAAAGCTCGGATCATTGAACCGGGTAAGCCTTGCGAAGCGCCTGCGAACGCTGGTGCTGCTTCCTTTATCCCTGGTGAAGTCCTGCCAGATTCTTCTGCGTGAAAAGCCCGACGCGGTACTCGGCGTGGGTGGTTACGCCTCCGGGCCGATCGTGCTCTGCGCGCGGGTTTTGAGCGCCTTGGGCTTGATCCGCGCGAAAACGGCGATTCTCGAGCAGAACTCGGTGCCCGGAATGACCAATCGGCTGCTTGGCCGGGTCGTGGACACGGTTTTTTGCGCCTTTCCCGGAACTGAGGGAAACTTTCCGAAACAAGCGGCAAAGCAGGCGGTTTTTCTGACCGGCAATCCGGTGCGATCGGCGATGCGTCGTTTCGCCCCTGCGTCCGCGGATCCTTTCACGGTTTTCATCTTCGGCGGAAGCCAGGGCGCGGCCGGAATCAACACGCTCGTCATCAATGCTTTGCCGTTCCTTCTAAGTAGGCAAGACCTCAAAGGCCGGCTTCATTTCATTCATCAGACCGGAGAAAACGACTTTGAGCGAGTTCGCGCCGCGCATGAAAAGGCGGGCAGCTCGGCCCGGGTCGAAAAATTCATCCACGACATGGCGGATTGCTATGAGAAAGCGTCGCTCCTGATCTGCCGCTCGGGTTCATCGACATTATCCGAAGTGGCTGCGGTCGGAAGAGCTTCGATTTTAGTGCCTTTCCCTTTCGCTTCGGATAATCACCAGGAGATGAATGCCAGGACGTTTTCCGATCGGGAGGCCGCGTTCCTGATGCTTCAAGGAACGTCGAGCGGCGAGGAGCTGGCTCGAAGAATCCGAGAATGTTTTGATAATCCCGAGATGCTTCGGCAAATGGAGGGGCTGGTGGCCGGTTTTTATCGCCCGGACGCCGCCCAGGACATCGTTCAAGAGCTTTCCCGACATGCGTAAAATCCAAGAAACCCAGCTTCACTTCATCGGCATCGGCGGCATCGGAATGAGCGGCATCGCCGAGGTGTTTTTGAATCAAGGTTTTCGGGTCAGCGGCTCCGATCTATCGGAGAGCGATCTCACGCGCCGTCTGGCGAGCCTTGGCGCGAGGATTTCGATCGGTCATCAGGCGCAGAACGTTCGCGGCGCGCACGTCGTGATTATTTCTTCCGCGGTCCGTCCCGACAACGCCGAGCTCGTTGAGGCTAAGAAACTTCATATTCCGGTCATTCCCCGGGCTGAAATGCTGGGCGAGCTGATGCGCGGCAAAACCGGGATCGCGGTCGCGGGAACCCACGGCAAGACCACCACAACCTCGATGGTGGCGACGATTCTCACCGAATGCGGACTGGATCCCACGCTGGTCATCGGCGGAAAGGTCGATTCGTTCGGCGGAAACGCGAAGCTCGGCCAAGGCAAATACGTCGTTGCCGAAGCCGACGAAAGCGACGGGTCGTTTCTTCACCTGCCGGCCACTTACGGCGTCGTGACCAATATCGACGGCGACCATCTCGATCATTTCGGCTCGCTCGAAAAAATCGAGGACGCTTTCGTCGATTTCGTCGCCAAGCTCCCTTTTTACGGCCTTGCCGCCGTTTGCATCGACGATCCCGGCGTGAAGCGCTGTTTGCCGAGATTCACCAAGCCGGTCATGACTTACGGAGTTTCCCCGGAGGCCGACATCTACGCTTCCGACATCGTCACCGGCGACTCGGGCGCGGCCACCCGCTTTGTCGTTCATCGCCGGCGCGCTCCCTTCGTGCCGAATCAGCCGCACGAGCGCCTGGGTCAGGTTGATCTCCATGTTCCCGGGCGCCATAACGTGCTGAACGCCCTTGCCGCGATCACGATCGCGCTGGAGCTCGGCTTGGGGTTTGCCGTGATCGCGCATGCGCTTTCCCAGTTTCGCGGCGTCAAGCGCCGCTTTGACATCTGTTGGCGCGACGACGCCGCGAAGCGGATCGTCGTCGATGATTACGGCCATCATCCGACCGAGATTCGCGCCACTCTTGCCGCAGCCCGCGGCTATTGGAAGGGCCGCATCATCACGATTTTCCAGCCTCACCGCTACAGCCGCACTTTGCACTGCAAAGACGAGTTCTTATCGGCCTTTACCGACACGGACGTGCTTTGGATGACCGATATCTATTCGGCGGGCGAGGATCCGATTCCGGGAGTGACGGCGGAAGCGCTCGTCGCTTCGATCCGCGCGCAGGCCGGCGCTCCGTCGGAAGTGACTTATGTCAAGGATCTTGCGGCGGCGAAAGCGTCCGCGCTCGAGAAATTTTCGGACGGGGATATGATCCTCTGTCTCGGCGCCGGATCGATCACGAAACTGGCGGAGCAGCTGGCGACGGAACTCGGGAAGAAATGATCGATCTCTCCTGGTTTCAAGAAAACGCGCCGTTGTTTTCGGGCGAGCTGATTTTCAACGAGCCGCTCGCCAAATACACTTACTACCGGATCGGCGGACCGGCCGCGCTCTTGCTTGTTCCGAAGAGCCGGGAAGATTTGGCTTGGATTCAAGAGGGCTTGCGGGCCAGCCGGGCTCCGCTTTTCGTTCTCGGCATGGGCTCCAATATTCTGGCATCCGACGCGGGCTTTCCGGGAGTCGTGGTTCGCGCCGGCCGCCTTAATTTGGAAATCGAAGACGAAGGCGGCGGCGTGATCCGTACCGGCGGCAGCGTTTCCATCTCGACGCTTCTTCGGCGGGCCGCGATCGAAGGCTGGGGCGGGCTCGAGTTTTTAACCGGCATCCCTGGCTCGGTCGGCGGCGCGGTCGTGATGAACGCGGGAACCCATCTCGGCGAATCGGCGAGCGCGTTGCTCGGCGTGGACTGGATCTCGCTGCAGACGGACGCTCAGGATGACGGCGCGAGCGCGCGGATTTTTTCCGGCGACGAATTGAAATACCAATATCGAAAGAACCTCTATCTTCCCGGCGCCGGGGTGGTTTGGTCGGCTCGCTGGAAAATTCAAATGGCCGCTCCGGCCGAGGTGAAAAGGCAAATCGACGAAACCCTCGTTCGCCGCAAATCGACTCAGCCTTTGGATCGCCCGTCCTGCGGCAGTGTTTTCAAGAATCCGAAAGAATCCGGAAAGTCGGCTTGGCAGGTCATCGATCAACTGGGTCTTCGCGGTCACCGCATCGGCGACGCGCAGTTCGCTGAAAAACACAGCAATTTCATCTTGAACCTGGGCCATGCGCGCGCGGCGGATGTCCGGGGTTTGATTGACCTCGCCAAGGCCCGTGCGCTCGCGGAACTGGGAATCCGGCTCGAAGAAGAAGTGATGTATGTTGGCAGCTTTTCTTTATGTGGGAATCAGTAAGTGAGTTTCTGGATGGCGGTTAGTATCGCGATTGTTCCCGCAAGCATGGCGCCCATGCGAACGGTGAGCCTCATCTCGAGATTTTTAAGCTCTTGCCTGAACTCGACTCCCAGGTCCTTCATTTCTTGCCTGAGCTCGACTCTTAGGTCCTTCATGTCTTGTTTTGAAGCAAGATTCTCTTCCATCGTATCAGCTAGGAGTTTCACGGAAGTCTCTGCTTGATTCCTTGAAAACCCGACCTCTTCCAACATTTTAGCATATTTTAGTGTATTAAACATGGCGACAGCTTGTGCAACCCTCGTGGTAAAAATGATCTATGTTTTCAAGTCGATATGTTACTGACCGGTTCGAAATCCAGACGGCCTGGCGAGGTTTTGGATCGTAAATTAAATGAGAACAGTAAAATAATGTTGACACTCCGCGATATCGCGGCTAACTAGCTCCTCGAATTATTTTTTTGCCCTTTGGGAGGAGTCGTTCATGAAATCAGTTCAGTTAGCCGTGTTTTTCGCAGCGGTCGCTCTTTGCGGCCAAGCATCCTTTGCCGGTCAAATCGATCCCAGCATCGCGAGCATGAGCTGCGGCGCGATGAAGTCGACAGACGCTCCGGTCAGCGTCGACTACATCGCCGGCAGCGATAAAGTGATGGTCACCGAAAACTCGAAGACAACGACATACGACTTGCTCCAGCTCTTGCCGGGCGTCGACGGCGAGTTGCAGCTCGTGGGCTACAACAGCGAAATTGGCTATCTCCAAATGAACATCATTTCCGGCAAGACCACGATGATGCTTCAGGGCGATAAAGTCGAATATCTCAGCTGCATCGTTAATCAATAACCCGATCGCGGCTCATTCTTCCGTGTAAGGCACCACGACCACATCGGGTGCCTTGACGCCGGAAGCTTTGGTGAGCGCTTCTTTCAGCTGCGATGCCGTTCCGAGAACGGACATCGCGAGCTTTTCAGGGTGGAGGAAGCGCTTGAGCGCCGCATTGACCTGCTCGCGATTCAACGCCGAAATGCGGCTCGCGTAGCTTTCCATGAACCCGCTGGGTAGGTCCGTCGTACGTTCGAGCAAGGTGTTAGCCACGCGTTTTTGGGGCGTGTTGTACATGAAACCCGCGCTGTTCACGAGGCTGCGTTGGGCGAACTCGAATTCAGGGGAAGTGATTCCGTCCTTTTTCAGCTGCTCGATGAGATGCAGGGTCTCGGCCAGCGCCGCGGGGGCGTCCTTGGCGGCGGGGAAGAGATGAGCGATCCAGGAGCGGGGCTTGAGGCCTGGGCGGAAGTAGCTGTACGCGCCGTAGCTCCAGCCTCGTTTGACGCGAATTTCCGTCATTAGCCGCGCGGAAAACGATCCGCCGCCGAAGGCATGATTGCCCACGTATAAAGCGAAATAATCAGGATCGGTCATTCGAACGCCGATTTGGCCGACATCGATCTGCGTCTGAGTGCGGTCAGGCTTGTCGACGATTTCAAGGCGGCGTTCGGGGGCGTTTTCCGGGGTGCCCACCACGGCGGCCGCCTTGCGATCTCCCGACGGCCGAAGCTTTCCGATCGAGTCGCCCCAGGCTTGGATCGTTTTCTCGGCGGCGTCGCCTTCACCCACGATCAAGAAATTTTTCTCGTGGAAGATATTCTCGTACTGCGCGAGGACTTTCGCGCGATCCAGTCTTTCGATAGTCCCGATCTTGCCGAGCACGGGATTTCCGTAGGGATGGTCGCGGAAAAGAAATTTGGAGAAGTGGCGGGCCTCGAGACTGGAATCGTCGCCGAGCTCCTCGAGAAGCCCGGATACGATCTCTTTGCGAAGTTTCCCGATTTCCTTTTCCGGGAAGCTAGGTTCGGTCACGATCTCGAGAACGAGCTTCAGGAACGGTTCGAGCTGGGAGGAGAGCACGGCTCCGCGCAGGATCAGGGCTTCCTCGCGGGTTTCAACCTCAAGCCGCGCGCCCATCTGGTCGAGCTCCAGGTCGATCTCCTTTTTCGTTTTGTCACGGGTGCCTCGAAGCAGCATCTCGCCCACGAAATTCGTGATCCCGCTTTCCCCTTCGGGATCGGTGACCGCGCCGGCTTTGACGGCGAGGTTGACGTAAACAAGCGGAAGCCTCTTGTCTTCCTCGAAGGAGACTTCGACCGCTTGAAGCGGACGGGCCAGCATCGGGGAAACCGCGAGCGCGAAGGCCGCCAGAGTCAGCGCTTTAAGAACCATTGTCTTGATCATGAGCTTTTTCATTTATGCTTCCTGCCTTTCGGGGATGCCGACACGACCGTACGGTTTTCGGTGGGGAAATACTTCTTGGCCACGGCCATGACTTCAGCCGCGTTGACGGACTGAACGTGCTGCTGTTCCAGAACTCCGTTTTCGAAATCCCCGGTCAGCGATTCGTATTTTCCGAGGAAATGCGCCTTGGCGCTGTTGTTGCTCAGGCTTTCGTAAAAATCGAAGGTGATCTTGTTTTTGGCCCGTTGGAGCTCTTCGTCGCCGACCAGCTCTTTTTTGAGCTTTTGGATCTCATTCGCGATGACGGCTTGAGCCAGCGCCGCGTGTTTCCCTTTTTGAAGGTTGGCGTTGATGATGAAAAGGGTGGGGTCCTTATCGTCGATATCATCGGTATCGACGCCGCTCGCGATGCCCTTGTCGACGAGCGCCCGATAAAGCCGGCTGCTTTTTCCGCCGCTCAGGATTTCCTCGAAAACATCGATCGCGGGCATATCCGAACTGCTGATCGGGGGCACGTGATAGCCCATGAGAAGCTTGTCGATCTGGATGTTGAGCTTGGTTTTCTCGCCTCGGGCCGCGGTTTGCGCCGCTTCGGCGGGAATCGCGTGCGAAGGGGTGTTGGTTGCCACGAGCTGGCCGTAAAATTTGGAGATGACGTCCCGGACGTGAGTGGGCGAGACGTCCCCGACCACGACGACCGTCGCATGATTGGGGCTGTAATAGGTTCTGTAAAAGGAGATCGCGTCCCCGAGCGCCATTTTATTGAGATCTTCCTGATAGCCGATCACCGGCCAGTGATAGGGGTGGGTTTTGAACGCCAGCCCGAACAAATCCTGATACATCGTGCCGTCGGGATTGTTTTCCGTTCGATAGCGGCGTTCGTTTTGAACCACCTCGAGCTCCGTTTTGAAAGCGGTCTCGGTCAAGGCGAGATGAACCATCCGATCGGCCTCAAGCGAGGCGATCAACTCCAGCTTGTCTTTGGGAAGTTCCTGGACATAAGCCGTGTAGTCTCGGCTCGTAAACGCGTTCTCCCCTTCGGCGCCGGCGGCTTCGAGCAGCCGATCGAATTCGCCTTCCGGATGCTGGGTCGTCGCCTTGAACATCATATGCTCGAAAAGGTGCGCGAGACCCGTCTTGCCGAGGATTTCATCCCGCGAGCCGACGCGAAACCAGGTTTGGTAGGCGAAGGTGGGAGAGGAGTGGTCTTCCACGACCAAAAGTTTCAGGCCGTTCGGGAAGGTGAACTGATTGACCTTCGAGGTTCCCACGAGGGGTTTGGCCTCTTGCGCGGTGGTGGGTGCCACGTGAGGGCCCGCGCATGAAAGGCAGGCGCCGAGAAGCAAAGGGGAGAATCTGTTTCGGATGGATTTTAAAGAGATCATGATCGTAGTTGTCTCACGGAATGCGTTTTTTCGACAGGCGCTTACGCTAGATCTGGTTTATTTGCGCGCCCGCGCCTAGAATTAAGGTATGTCCTCGACTCAGCAAAAATGGACTTGGCTTTCTTTGATCGTCTCCGTCATCGCGACTCTGTGCGTGGGCGCCGGCCTTTATATGGCGGCGCATTCGCCGCTTTTTCTGGTGCAGGTCGTGGAGATCGGCGATCTGCCCGAGAATGCCCCGGTCGACGCGCAGGAAATCACGCGTCTGGCGGGCGTGCCCGTCGGCAAGGTCAATCTCTTCCAGCTCGATCTTGCGCGGATCGAGAAAAACATTCGGAGCAATCCTTGGGTGCGCGAGGTCCGGATCCAGAAAAAATTTCCGCAGACCCTTTCGGTTTCCGTTCAGTTTCGCCAGCCGCAGGCTTTGATTGAAACCAGCCAGGGAGGGTTGGCTTATGTTGATCGCGAAGGGACCGTCTTTGGTCGCGCGACCACGCAGCAGTCCGCGCTGCCGGTGTTGTCGGGCTTGAACGACGCATCCCAGATTCAAAAGACGCTTCGGTTTATCGATGCGTGGGATCGACGCCTGCAAAAGAGCGAGCTTTCTTCGATGACCTGGGACGTGGAGCGCGGTTATCGGGCGATGGTGGTTTACCCTTTGGGCCCTTCGTCGGGCGGTGTTTATGCGCGCGCGCGGGTCGATTTGGGTCAGAATATTGACGTTCCGGCCTCGGCCGATCCGCAATTAGCCCATTTATCGAGTGTTATTGAGTACCTAAAGGCCAAATCCATCGCCGCTAGGCAGATTTGGGCCGATTCTGGAAAAAAAATAGTTGTCAGGACCTCTCGCGGTTCTTAGACTTCCATATAGATGTGGAGATTTTGGCGCTCGGCTGAAAATACCCATCCCAATCCGAATCCCATGGGAGGGATCCGTAGTATGTCCAAAAAGGACTTTGTAGTTGGTTTAGATATCGGTACCACCAAGATTTGCTGCATCGTTGGCGAATTGAGTCATGATGGAGCGGCGGAACCGACAATTGACATCGTAGGAATCGGCACCGCGCCTTCGAGCGGTCTTCGCAAGGGCGTCGTCATCAATATCGACTCCACCGTCGAAAGCATCACCAAAGCGATCGAAGAAGCCGAGCTGATGGCCGGCATCGAGATTTCGACCGTCTATACCGGCATCGCCGGCGGTCATATCAAATCATTCAATTCGACCGGCATTGTCGCGGTGAAGGACAACGAGATCACCGAACAAGACGTTCAACGTGTGATCGACGCGGCGAAAGCCGTCGCGATCCCGCTCGATCGCGAAGTGATCCACATCATCCCGCAGGAATACATGATCAACGGGCAGGACGGCATCCGCGATCCGATCGGAATGAGCGGCGTGCGGCTCGAAGCCAAGGTCCACATCGTGACCGGAGCCGTTTCCTCGGCGCAAAACATCATCAAGTGCGCCAACAAGGCCGGCTTGAACGTCGCCGAAATTTGCCTGGAGCCGATCGCCTCAAGCGAAGCGGTTCTGACCCAGGACGAAAAAGAATTGGGCGTGGCGCTCGTCGATATCGGCGGCGGCACGAGCGATATCGCCATCTTCAAAGACGGCGCCGTCGTTTATACCGGCGTGCTCGCCATCGGCGGCAATCATATCACCAACGACATCTCGGTCGGTTTGCGGACTCCGCAAAACGAAGCCGAGAAGATCAAGCTCAAGTACGGCTGCGCCATGGCTTCCATGGTGAAGCCCGACGAGACGATCGAGGTCGCGGGCGTCGGGGGCCGCAAATCCCGGGTGCTCGCGCGCCGCTTGCTCGCGGAGATCATCGAACCGCGCGTGGAAGAAATTTTCTCGCTGATCCAAAGGGAGATCATGACTTCCGGCTATCAAGACATGCTTTCGGGCGGGGTCGTGATCACGGGCGGAGCGACTTTGCTCGAAGGAATGCCGGAGCTCGCGGAGTTCATCTTCGAGATGCCCGTGAAGCGCGGTCTTCCGATGAACATTGGCGGATTGCGTGACGTGGTCAATTCGCCTCGTTTCGCGACCGGCGTCGGGCTGTTGAAGTACGCCGCGAAAAACCTGCAGAAGAGCAAGTTTCCGATTCGGGACAAGAACATTTACGGAAAAGTGAAGGGATCGATGCGGTCCTGGATCAAGGATCTATTTTAATTTCGATCTAAAGGGGAGTGGAAGAGATGTTTGAAATCGATCAATTGGCCAATCAGGGTGCGAAAATCAAGGTTGTGGGCGTAGGCGGCTCCGGATGCAATGCCGTCAACACCATGATCAAGATGGGCCTGGGTGGCGTCGAGTTTATCACCGCTAATACGGACCGCCAGGCGCTCGATGCCTCTCTTGCGGGCACCAAGGTCGCCATCGGGCAAGAGCTCACCAAGGGCTTGGGCGCTGGTGCGAATCCCGAGGTCGGCCGCAAGGCGGCGCTTGAGGATTACGCGAAAATTTCGGAAATTCTCGCTGGCGCGGACATGGTTTTCATCACCGCCGGCATGGGCGGCGGCACCGGCACCGGCGCGGCTCCTGTTTTCGCCAAGATCGCGAAAGAAATCGGCGCGCTGACCGTCGGCGTGGTGACCAAGCCTTTCATGTTCGAAGGCAAGAAGCGCATGAAGCACGCCCAGCAAGGCATCGCTTCCCTGCGTGAAAACGTCGATTCCCTGATCATGATCCCGAATCAGCGTCTTCTCGCGGTCGCGGGCGCGACGCTTTCGATGGTCGACGCTTTCCGCCGCGCGGACGAGGTCTTGTTGAACGCCGTTCAAGGCATTTCCGATCTCATCAACAACACCGGCTTGATCAACAGCGACTTCGCCGACGTTCGCACCATCATGCAGAACAAAGGCCTCGCTCTCATGGGTATCGGTCACGGCGAAGGCGAGCATCGCGCGGTTGAAGCCGCCACGAACGCCATTTCGAGCCCGTTGCTTGAGGACATCTCGATCGAAGGCGCGACCGGCATCATCATCAACATCACCGGCAGCTCGAGCCTCAGCATCAGCGAAGTCAACGAAGCCACGACGCTCATCATGGAAGCGGCTCACGAGGACGCGGAAATCATCTTCGGTACGGTGATCGACGAGGCTTTGAAGGATCAAGTCAAGGTCACCGTCATCGCGACCGGTCTTGGCATCCAAGCTCCGGAGCTGCAGAAGCCGGATACCTTGCTTGCTCAGTCTCAGTCTCAGATGCAAGCTCAGATGCAAGCATCGCAGCCGCAAGCCATGGCTGCCGCCGCGCAGCCTGAGTCCGCTCCGATGGCGAACATGATGCCGAACATGGTAATGGACGAGCCTCCTGCTTTCCAGCAGCAGCAACCGGCGCAGACGGCAATGCCTCCGAAGCCCAACGCGGCCATGTTGGCCGCTGCTGCCGCTGCCGCGAATTTCATGACCGAAGAAGCTCCGGCTCAAGAGGCGGATATCGCTGAATTGGCTCGCGCTCGCGCGATCGCTCAACGCTTGGGCATCACGAATCTGACTGACGACGAGTACGACATTCCGACGTACATGCGCCGTCAGCAAGATCGCGAAGCTTAATCGCGATTTACCGACAATCGATCTGAATCAAGTCATCAATGGGAGAGATTCCTGGCTCGATCTGGGCCAGAAATCTCTCCTCGACTTTTCGGAGCTCATCCCAGAACGCGGAGAGCGCCGGATACCGCGCGAAATCCGGATTTCCCGCGAGAAGCGCCGACCAATTCCGCGAAGTGTCCGCGGCCATCCTCGAAAAAAGCAGGTCTTGAGTATCGCTTACCAGCGTGAAGGGCTCGACGAGAATCTTCGAGGGCGCGAGCGCGACGATCTGCGCGATCTGCAAATTGCCCATATCCAGGCATCCCACGCTGATACCGGAGCCGTGAATTTCGATTTGGCCGCCCATTCCGGCGAAATTGCCCGGATTGTAAAGAACAGGAAGCGCCATGAAAAACCTGGTTTTGTCTCTAGGCGTTCCGATCGAATAAATTCCTTCGGGAACCTGCAAGTCGCCTTGAACGGTCTTCGGGCCGGGCACTCCGCTGATCTCACGAATCTTCATCGCTTTGAAGGGATAGAGCATCCCTTGGCCATCTTTGAGATAGATTTCCATTCGAGCCGAATGCATTTGCCACGCGGACGCCCAGGGAGCCCAAGCTTGGCTGATATTCAAAGGAAGAGGGTTAAAGAAGTTCGGATTCGTCTCCCCCGATGACAAATCATCGGCCGTTTCAGGAAACTTCAGCGTGCGTAATATCGCACCTGAGCCCGGGTAGTTCAGCGACGCGTTGAGACCGTTCGCACGGGCGAAAATCTCGATCTCCGAGGCCATCGCGTTTTGCGCAAGCGCAAGCGCCTGGGCCGAGATTGCGGGATCCGGGCTTGCGCCGGGCCCCGGCACGGCTTCTCCGACGGTTGCCATGAATTGATAAAAAGCGGCGATCGTCTCTTGTTCCGCTGATGTCAGGACGACTCGATCGGAGGTGACGCTGCATTGCTCTAAAGCGGCGGAGGCCGTTGTGCCGCTCAATATGACGGAGAGCAATAAGATTTGTTTCAAAAGTTGAGTCATTTGATTTTGGCTTGGCGGATCATAAAGAATGTCTTGCAAATTGCAATACCCCCATAAAAAAACAAAGCAGTGCGTTAAATTTGCAAATCTGAAGCCGCTCGATACACTCGTCGAATATTTGACGGGGGGTCAAATCATGGTGTGTGTGCGTCATCAAATTTCTCGTTTCGTAGTTTCTACCATCCTGGCGACATCGCTCACGGCTTCTGGAGCTTTGGCTTCCGAATACGTTCCGGGCGAAGTTATCGTAAAGTATAAGGACGGTTCGATCCGTACCCAGACGGTCATGAACGGTCTTTACGACTCCGCAGGGGTTCGTAAAATTCGCCGTTACTCGGCCGTCATGCACGGCTTTGAGCATTTGATCCTGAATTCGAATGTCAAAGTCGAAGACGCGATCCGGGCTCTTCAGCAGGATCGCAACGTCGAGTGGGTTCAGCCGAACTATATTCTGCATATCTTCCCGGTGACCTCCCGGTCGAACACTGCACGCGCGGTACCGACGCAGGAGCTTTTCGCTACGTCGACGCCGGGCGCGCTCGCTCCTGCCGATCGTCCGGTCGTGCAGCCAGCTCCGGCCGAGGTGAATCCTCCCGTTAACGATCCTCAATTGACCGAGGATTACGGCCTTTCGCAAATCGGCGCGGTCGATGCTTGGAATACCTTCAAAGGTACCAAGGACATGATTGTCGCCGATATCGACACCGGTATCGATTACAATCACGAAGACCTCGCGTTCAATCTTTGGAGAAATCCGAATCCGGGCGCGCAGCAGGACGTCGTCGGTTACGATTTCGTTCATCACGACGGTCTTCCTTTTGACGACAACGAACACGGCACTCACACCGCGGGCACGATCGGCGCGGTCGGCGGAAACGGCGTTGGCACCTCGGGCGTAGCTCAACGAGTTTCGATCATGGCGCTCAAGTTCATCGGCGGCGACGGTTCAGGCACCACGGCCGACGCGGTCAGCGCGATCGATTATGCGATCACTCACGGCGCCAAGGTTCTCAGTAACAGCTGGGGTGGCCCGGGCGATGACACCAACAAGGCGCTTCAAGACGCGATTGATCGCGCTCGCGCGGCGAACATCCTTTTCGTGGCCGCGGCGGGTAACGACGGCGCGGATAATGATGGGCCGAATGCATCGGTTCCGGCCTCGTTCAATAACGACAATATCATCGCGGTCGCCGCGACCGACAATAACGACAACTTGGCGGGGTTTTCGAATTTCGGCGCCAAGACGACTCATCTCGCTGCTCCGGGCGTGAATATTTACAGCACGGTTCCGAACAACGGTTATGCTTCGTTGGACGGAACTTCCATGGCTTGCCCGCACGTCGCGGGCGCGGCGGCGTTGGTTTGGGGACTGCATCCGACTTGGACTTATAAGCAAGTCAAGGCGGTGCTACTTTCGACTGTCGATGTTTTGCAATCGCTGCAAGGCCAGCTTGTTACGGGCGGCCGTTTGAACGTCGCGAAAGCGCTGCAGTACAATCCGGCTCCGACTCAGAATTAGTTTGCGATCGACGGATTGAAATCGGCTCCACTGGGGCCGCAGCCAAGGATAGGCTACGCGCAAAGGGCCTCGGACGGATCCGAGGCCCTTTGTTATTATCGTGAGGGGTAAACGGCCATCCCTTGGCCATAAAACCCCGTTGAGCCCTCGTACTACTCCTTGAGGGTTGGCGGCACATCCGTGTGCGCCGGCTGCCATCCTGGCGGCCACATCCGGTTACTTTTGGAATTTCGGGGCGAGGTTCTAAGCCAGCTTGAGCCGGTTGCCCAGGCTTTTCGGTTTGCGGCCGTCGATGTGAACGTCTTCGAGCCTTTCCTGATCTTCCTTGCACGAAATGCAAAGGGTGGTCGTGGGACGCGCCTCAAGGCGCTTCAGGTCGATATCGTCGCCGCATTCTTCGCATTCGCCGAACGTGCCTTCCTGGATGCGGCCGATAGCTTCGTTGATTTTGCGGACGTACAGGGCTTCGCGATTCCGCAGGCGCATCATCATTGAAGACGCCAATTCGCTCGAACAAAGATCGGTTTCATCGGCCAGATCGTCCGCGCTGACTTGAAAGTCGGCGCTCGCCGTTCCGAACGAGACAGCGAGGGTCTTTTTGATTTCATCGAAGCGGCGTTTGAATTTATCCAAAGCGAATTGATTCATCGACATAATGACTCCTGAAAAATCGCGGCACCCGCACGTCCTTATGCAGATGAGCATTGTATTAATGGTTGATCGTTTTTCTGGTTACTGATTTAGCGGGAAAACAATGTTTTGCGAGAGGAGCGGGAAGCCGCCCATTGCGCTGCTGCTGCGTACCACCGGGTCAAAGTGACTTGGGCGATTTCGTAGATTGAGAGTGCTATATTCATGGGCTCTTCCTCCTTTTTCTAGATTGGGCCGACTTACTGTCAGCGGGGATTTTTACGTCCCGTGATGAGGAGATATTGCTAGCGGTGTGCCAGCGCACCCAGTCTAGAAAAACCCAATCATATTAAGGGAGTCGGTCGAGCGAGGAATACCTGATCATCAGGCCCCCTGAAATTAGCGCCGCAACAATCTCGGATTTCATTTGGAAAATAAGAGAGGTGGTGTCGAACCGCACTAGGTCCGGAAAACAGGGGGGTGTCAGTAAGCTGCGGTCTTACCTGACACCCCCTGTCTTATGTGGTTAAAGGCGCTGAAAAAATCTGGCCGACTAGGGAAGCGCCAGGAAGGCGCGTCTAGACACGAAGTCGTGTCGGCCCAAGATTTTATTCAGTGTACTACGCAAATTTACGCGAAAAGGAATCTCCCATGCTCTTCGACTTGCGTCCTGCGGCGGTGAGAATTTCCTTTCGTTCCTGATCTTCTTTACAGGAGATGCAAAGGGTCGTGGTGGGGCGGGCTTCAAGACGGCGAAGCTCGATGTCTTCTCCGCATTCGTCGCAATCCCCGAAAGTGCCTTCTTCGATGCGAGCCAGCGCTTCTTCGAGTTTCTTGATGTAAAGGGTTTCGCGGTTGCGCAAGCGCATGCGCATCGATTGCTCGATGTCGGTTGTGGCTTGATCGAGCTCGTCAAAACGATCGTCCGTGTTCACGCTGAAATCCTCGCGTACGATCTGATCGCTGAACAGCAAACTTCTTTTTTGAGCCTCGAACACCCGCTTGAACTTCTTCAGATTCTCTTTGTTCACGCTGCTTCCCCCTTATTGTTTAACCTTTGAGCTCGCGAATCACGCTCTGACTGATGGACTGGAGAGTCTCCATGACCCCAATTCCGCGATTCGCGACTGCTTCGAATGATGGACGCCTCGTCGGATTGAACGCGGCCTCCAGTTCCTGTACTGACACTGCTCCAGAGACATCCCGCTTGTTGTACTGCAGCACGAGCGGGAGCTTTCCGAGGTCGTATCCCTGGCGGTCCAGACTGCGACCGAGGGATTCGAAGCTCTCGATATTCGCATCCATCCGTTCCGATTGGCTGTCGGCGACGAACACGATGCCATCCACGCCTTTCAAGATGAATTGGCGCGAAACTTCGTAAAAGGTCTGACCCGGTATCGAATACAGGTGGAAGCGCGTGCGGTAGCCGCGTACGTCACCGATATCGAGCGGCAGGAAATCGAAAAAGAGCGTTCGCTCGTTTTCGGTCGAAAGCGTGACGAGCTTTCCGCGCAAATCCTGCTGCGTGTGCTCGTAGATGTACTGAATGTTGGTGGTCTTACCCGACATGCCAGGGCCGAAGTAGACGATCTTGCAATTGATTTCTTTGGCCGCGTAGTTGATGAAGCTCATGTTCAGCCCATCTCCATTCGGTTTTCCAGGGCTTTACCGATCGTTTGGCGGTCCGTGTATTCAAGCATTCCGCCGACCGGGATTCCGTGCGCAAGCTTGGTGACCCGAAGCGGGGTGCCTCCAGAAATGCTGCCGGCGGGTTTCGCCAATCGCGAGATATAAAGTGCGGTGGCCTCGCCCTCGACGCTCGGGTTGGTTGCGAGAATCAACTCCCGAACCGCCGGTTCCGCTTTGCCCAAGCGAAGCAAGAGTTCGCGAATTTTCAGATCGTCCGGACCCACGCCATCGATGGGAGAGAGCGCGCCGTGAAGAACATGGTAAACCCCGCGATAGCTTCCCGCCTGCTCGATCGATAATACGTCCGACGGGCGTTCCACGACGCAGATCAAGCCGTGATCGCGGCTCGTGTTCGAGCAGACCCGGCACGGATTGGTGTCGGTGAACGTGTAACAGCTTTGGCAGAGCGAAATTTTGCTCTTCGCGCCGACGATGGCGTCGGCCAGGCCGGCGGAATAGGCCGCATCCTGCTTGAGGATGAAATACGTCAAGCGGGTCGCGGTCTTCTCACCGATTCCCGGAAGCTTCGAGAGCTCGTAGATGAGGCGTGAAACCGGATCGCGTTCAGCCATTGTTATCCTCTTCGATATCGATCGGTCCCAGCTCGCCGCCGAACAGCGCCTTCGCCTCTACGATAGTCGGATGGTTTCTTGCGTTATCGCGAGCAAGCTTTTGTTTCGATGCGATCTCGCGCTGTTTGCGATCGGCCAGGCTTTCGCCTTCGCGGACCTCGAACAGGATCCGGGTGTGCCGCCCGAAATAATCCTTCGCGAGCGCCGTAAGCTGCTCCTGATAGGAGCGCGCCTGGAGCTGCTCTTTGAAATAATTGTCTTTAGCCTGGAAACCGATGATCAGGGCATCGGCGTCGGCGCCGCTTCCTTCGCCCGGAAGTTGAATGCAGATGCCGTTCTCGAGAATGGAAGCGAGAAGCGGGCGGGAGGTGCGGATGCTTTCGATGAGGCCCTCCCAAGACCCGGCCGAAGACACGGGTCCAGTGGATGTTTTGGGAGCGGGTGCGGGCGTGTTTACGGGCTTCGTGACGGCTGGCACTGAAGACGTGTTGATCGCGGGCTTTGCCGGAATCGGCGTTGCCGCGGCCGTCGGTACCGTCGAGGCCGTCGGCGCCGCTTGCGCGGCGGATGCGAAAGCCAGTCCTTCCGCGGCGGCGCACTTGACCACGAGGATGTCGAGCACGATCTTGGGCTGGGGCGAGTGGGCGATCCACTCGAGCCCTTGGTGGAAAACTTGGAAAATCATCTCGATTTCCTCAAGCGGGCGCAGGGCGGCGATCGTTTGCAGCTCCGCCCACTCTTCGGCCGAGATTTCGAGCGCGCCTGAGTTCTCGGCGCCGACTTTGGAAAGAATCGCGGCGTGGAGAAATTCGATCAGTCCGCGCCCGAGTACCTTCAAGTCGTGGCCGCGCTGGTACGCCTGATCGACGAACTCGAGCGACTTTTTCGGCTTTCTTTCGAAAATACCGGCTAAAATTCCGAGAAGCGTCTGGCCCTCCACGAGGCCGACGCTGTCACGCACCGATTGCACGGTGATGTGGCTACCCGCGAAGGCGATCACTTGATCGAGCAGCGAGAGGGCGTCGCGCATGCTGCCTTCGGCGGCGCGGGCGATGACGGCGAGCGCGCCGGGGTCGGTCTTGATTTTTTCCGCCGCGGTGACTTCGGTCAGGCGATTCTGAATTTGGGCGATCGTGACCCGGCGATAATCGAAGCGCTGGCAGCGCGAAAGAATCGTCGCGGGAATTTTATGCGGTTCCGTGGTCGCGAAAATGAAGATCACGTGCGCGGGCGGCTCTTCGAGCGTCTTCAGCAGCGCATTGAACGCCGCAGTCGTGAGCATATGCACTTCGTCGATGATGTAGATTTTTCGGGAGCCGCTCGCGGGAAGGTATTTCGCGTTTTCGCGGATCTCACGTACCGCTTCCACGCCGTTATTCGAGGCGCCGTCGATTTCCAGCACATCGACGCTCGTGCCGGCCGCGATCTCTTTGCAATTCGCGCATTGGTCGCACGAGTGCAGCCATTCGGCTGGAGCGCCCGCCGCGACGCTGGCGGCGTTGGTGTTCGGCGTGAGTTGCGTGTGCTCGCAACGAATGACTTTGGCGAAAATCCGCGCGATCGAGGTTTTGCCGATTCCGCGCGAGCCCGTGAAAAGATAGGCCTGATGAATCCGTTGCGCGCGAACCGCGTTCATCAGGGTTCGAACGATGTGACTTTGTCCGACGATGTCTGAAAACTGCGCCGGACGCCATTTTCTGGCTAGCACGATGTAAGACGAACTGTCCAAGTTCAATACTCGGTTCAATACCTGACCCCCACACACACTGAAAAAAGATGGCCCAACCTATTCTTTTTGTTTGCGATAAACAAGCGGAAATAAAGGGCTTTTAATGCACCACGCTAGAGCGGTGCGACAGGAGGAGTAACAAGAGAAAGCCCTTCGCTCGTCAGCCGCTTCAGGAGCGTCTCATGGAACTGACTCAGTGCTGCATCCTTGTCGTCGGGATCGACAATTCCAAAGCTGGCGTTGATGACCTGATAGCCGTTCGCGATGCTCGCAAGCAGTACGGATGACGCCCTGTTTTTTTGCGCCTTGGGCGTATCATTGATGACTTGAGTCGTGATTTTTTCGATTCGGGCGAACGGCACATCGGCCGGCAGCATGAACTTCGTCGCCGCCGCGAATTGGTTTTGCGTCATGGACATATTGATGATGCGCGAATTCACCAAGTCGGAATTCGGCACGATCAGGATGTTTCCGTCCCTCAGATCGAGTCGGGTGCTGCGCAGACCCAGTTCTTGCACGACGCCCACCGAGCCGCCGATGCTGATCCGATCGCCGGGGCGGAGATTCCGGTCGATGATCAAAATGAACCCCGCGAACATATTCGAAAGAGTGCTCTGCGCCGCAAGGCCCACGGCCAATGATCCCACGCCAAGGGCCGCGACCAACGACATGATGTCGTAGCCGAAGTGCTTTAAGATGGAGATAATGCCGAAAAGAAAACTCAAAAGCGTGACGATGTTTTTCAGGAGCGGGACAAAGCCGTGCTGAAGGGCGGCCTCGGTGTTTCTCGTGCTATGGCGCGAGGCGAACCAGATGATGGCCCAGAGACTCGTCCGGCGCGCGAGCATGACGAGAAAAACCACGAAGAGCAGAAAATCGAAGTGGCCGAGCCAGCGTTGAAGCTTCGGTTCCAGCGGCGCGGCGTCGATGATGATCGCGAGCCCGATCGGGTAAAGAAGCCGTGATACCGGAAGAGTGGAGCACGCGACGAGACGTTGCCACGGCGTCTTCTCTTCACGGCTGATGCGGCGAAGAATCGATTCGACGAGCGGAACGAGGATGAGCACCGCCACGAGCGTGATCAGGGCTACCGTCCAGTCCTCAAGCAGTATTTCCGTCCTTAAAAGTTTCAGCCGAGCCATAGTAATTCTCTTGAAGTTAATAAGGCAGGATGTCAAATAATCTTATGCGATTAAGCGAGCTGCGCTTTCAGGCGGTCGACGCCAAACAGACGGTCAGCAAGGTGGGGGTTTTTTGGAACTCCAGCGGTATGTTGGCGCGCATTGATTGGGTTTTCGATGACGAAAGCCCCGCGTCCGTGTCGAGCTCGACCTTATCCTGTATATCCATGGCGCCGCCTGCTCAGATCGCGGAATTGGTCGGTCGTATTAAAGAATACTTTCGCAGCGGCAAGCCGCTCGGAAGCCTTCCATGGGAGTTCGTTGATCAGAGCGAATGGACTCCGTTTCAACGGCAAGTCTATGCCGCCATTACGCGCATTCCGCACGGAGAGACCCGCACCTACGGCTGGGTCGCGGCGCGCATCGGCAACACCGCGGCAACGCGCGCGGTGGGGCAGTCGCTGAAAAATAACCCACTGCCGATCTTTATCCCTTGTCACCGCGTCGTCGCCGCCGACTCGCTCGGCGGGTTCATGGGCGCATCCGACCCCAACGATCCGCAGATGCTTTTGAAGCAAAAGCTTTTGAATCTCGAACAAAGCTACTTGAGCCCCACTTTCGCTTTCGCATCGGTATCCCTCGGCTAGCGGCCTGAGTCATATGTCGCGTTCAGCTTTCAGAATTGCGGGCCTGGTTTCTTCCGCCGCGATTGTCATTTTAGGTTCGGTTTGGGCCTTCACTCGGGGCGGCGCCGATTTCCGCGTGTTTTATCATGCCTGGCAACTGGTCCTTGCCGGTCACGGCGCCGACATTTATCGGGATTCACCCGATCGCTTCCTGTACGCTCCGGGCTTCGCCTGGCTCTTCGCCCCGTTGGGCCTTTTGCCTCCCGGTTTGTCGCTTGGCCTTTGGTGCGCAGCCAAGGCGGCCGCGGTCTTTTGGATTTTATTTCGTTCCGCAAAAGCGTTGTGTTCGGGTGGGCGTTCGAACTCCGAATCGCTCGTGGACGCGATCGGTGTCTGCAGCTGGGGTTTGATCTTGCTCGCCCGTCCCGTCCTGATCGATTTCGAATACGGCCAAGTGAATTTATTCGTTCTCGCCGCGTGCGTCTGGCCCGTTTTCAGGTACTTCGGACTTGGGTCGGCATCGCAAGGAAAGCCGGGCGATTTTTTGAGCTGGATGGTTTTGGGAATCGCCGCGATCGGAAAGCTGTTTCCGCTCCCGCTTCTTCTGATTCCGTTTTTTGCGGCACCGGCGCCGGGGATTGCAACACGTCGATGGGTTTCCCTCGCTGGCGCCACGGCTGGAGTCGCTTTAATGCTGCTTGCGCCGGCACTCACTCAAGGCTGGGATGGACTCGTTTCGCTTTATCCTCAATGGAGCGCCGCGCTCGTTTCGCGCGGCTTGCCGCTGGAATCCCATAATCAAAGTTTCGTGGCGGTTCTTCATCATTTTCTGAGCGGCGAGCCGACCGAGATCATCGCTCAGCACCGGCGGCAGATGCTCTTGGGTCGCGCATTGCTGTCGCTCGAACAGATTCAATTCATCGCCGCGGCCTGGGGTGCGGCATTCATGGGCATGATCTTGTCGCTGATTTTGAATCCGCGCGCGTCTTTTCGCCGCCTGGCTTTAATGATCGCGTTTTTGGTGCTTCCTTCGCATCTGGTCTGGAAGCCGTATTTTTCGTTCGGCCTGCCGATGGCGGTCGCGGCCGTTTACATCGCCGCGAAAAAAAATTCGCCCGCGCGTTGGGCGTGGCTTTTCGCCGTTTTCGCGCTGATGAATCTTTCCGGGTTCGATTTCTTGGGCAAGGATTTCGGCGCCGTGATGGAATCGGCCGGGCTCATGCTTTGGGCTTATCTGCTACTAACTGTCCCCTTTAAATGCTGATCCCGCAAAGTGGCGAGCTTTGAATATTCAGTGATTCTGGCCTGATCCTTTCACTATTCGGGGCATGAAAATC